>JBEKJW010000150.1:0-11594 GCA_050011035.1 Candidatus Acidiferrales bacterium | reverse complement strand
GAGCGGTATTTATCCTTCAGCGGTTTTTGAACCGACTTCAAATCCATAACGACCTCCGAATCCGCATCTCAAATCGAGCGAACAATTCGGGACTAGCGCGCTTGTACCGGGCGTAGCCTCTTGCTAACATTCGCGGAAGCGGAGGCCATGATATGCCGAAGTTCGTCATCGAGCGAGAAATACCAGGTCTCGGAAACATGTCCGATGGCGAAATTCGGGAGGCGTCACGAAAATCCGTCGCCGTCCTGAAGGAACTTGGCCCGGAAATTCAGTGGCTGCAAAGCTACGTCACAGGCGACAAGTTGTATTGCGTCTATCTCGCACCCGACGAGTCCCTGATCCGCGAACATGCCAAGCGAGGCGGTTTCCCCGCCAATCGGATTTCCGCTGTGCGCCGGTTGATTGACCCGAGCAGCGCGGAATAGCGCGCTCTCACCACGTAGTGCGACTCGTATTTTTAAATTGACGCGATTGGTGCGTCATCGCAGTCGTTACTTCCCTCCTAAAGACGAACCGCTCGACACGTCCTCAATCGCTCGTTCTACCGGCGTGACCCATCCCTCCAGCCACGCTGTTCTGCCTGCCGTGGTTGTCAATCCACTCCGCGCTGATTCCAGGCCGCGTTCAAGTTTGGATTGTTCATCCGCAGTCAGCGGCGCGCCGATGCTTTGGCGAAGCGCCGTCGCTGCGCCCGCGAGTCGCAACGCGCGCTCTGGCTCAGACTTTGCGGCTGCGGAACAGGCGAACGATTCCAGCAATCGGGCAATCCCTCTTTTGTGTTCGAGTTCACGAAACAGTCCCAAACTTTCGCGGTACAGCGAATCGGCTGTGGCGTAATCGCGCTGCTCGCGAGCCAGGTTGCCCAAATCGGCCAGCGAGCCCGCGATGCCCCAGCGGTCGCCGAGTTCGCGAAAGTCCGCCAAACTCTGCTGGTAGAGCGAGCGCGCCGCGGCGGAATCGCCTTGATCGCGAGCCAGATCGCCCTGATGGTTCAGCGCCCAGGCCACACCGGTTCTGTCGCCCAATTCACGGAAGATGGCGAGAGATTCTTCATAGAGACTCCGCGCGCGTTCGGGATCCTGCTGCAAACTCGCGATTCCGGCGAGATTACTGAGTCCCCGAGCAACGGCCGGTGCGTCCTGGAGCTGCTTCCAGTGCAGCAAACTTTCTTCACAAAGAGCCCGAGCTGCCGGCAGATCACCTTCCTGGCGTGCGACCACGGCCAGAGCGTTCAGTGATACGGCCGCGCTGCGCGCGTCGTTCAATTGTCGACCGGTCTCGAGACTCTCCGTCAGAAGAGCCACAGCTTCGCGGTAGTCATTTTGCTCCGTAGCCAGAACTCCCGCGAAGTGCAGCGCGCGCAGGCGCAAGCCCGGTTGCGCGGTTGCGCTGGGAATTTTTAGGAGTTTTCCAAACCAGTCGCGAGCTTCGGTGAGCCGCTCGCGGCGCTCCCAGAAAGGAAAAAGAGCAACGCCGAGGCGCAGTCCCCACTCTGCGTTGCCCGTTTCGATCAGCCAATCGAGCGCCGCGCGAAAGTTTTGGGATTCAATTTCGAGCCGTTCCTGCAATCCGGACTGATTCTCGGCCGTGTCCTCTCCGGCGGCGTCCTCCGCCAGCACCAGGCAGTAAGCCGCATGCGATCGTCGGATGAGCGGCTCTTCCCCGCTTTCCGTCATTTTTCCGCGGGCATATTCGCGAATCGTTTCGAGCATGGCGAACCCGGGCTCTCCGTCGGTTTGCTCGATCTGCCGCACCAGACTCTTGTCCGCCAACGAAGCCATGCCATCCAGCACATCCAATCCAAGATCTTGTTTTGCGTCGCAGACCGATTCCACGGCTTCCAGGTTGCACCCGCCGAGGAAAACGGAAAGCCTCCTGAAAAGCCGCTGCTCCGGTTCGCTCAGCAGGTCGTAGCTCCAATCGATCGCCTGGCGAAGAGTTTGCTGTCGCACGGGAAGATCGCGCGCCCCTCCTGTCAAAAGCTGCAGGCTACTGGCGAGCCGCGCGCGCATCGCAGATGGCGAAAGCAGCTTGATGCGGGCGGCGGCGAGTTCGATAGCAAGGGGCAGCCCGTCGAGGCGCGCGCAAATCTCGGCCACGATTGGCGCATTTTCTTCGGTGAGCGTGAAATTCGGCTTCACCGCCGCCGCGCGCTGCACGAAAAGAGATATCCCCGAGTATTGCGATAATTTATCGAGCGACGGCATCGACGAATGATCCGGAAGCGCCAGCGGTGGCACGGGAAATTCGTGCTCGTTGTAAACGTGCAGCGCCGCGCGGCTTGTCACCAGCAGTTTGAGATTCGGCGTGAGCGCCAGCAACTCCGCAAGCGCCGGCGCCGCTTCAACCATGTGCTCGAAGTTGTCGATCAGAAGAAGCGTTGGAGCGGTCAGGGAATTTTGCAAATATTCGCGTAACGTTTCGAGCGGACTTTGATTCGCCGTCTCTTTGAGCCTTAGCGCCCGGATGATCGCGAAGGCGAGCAGTCCCGGATCCTTCACCGCGGCCAGCGGAACGAAGTAAACGCCGCCGGGAAATGCTTCCATGACCTCGCGCGCCACCTCGAGTGCCAGACGCGACTTGCCGATTCCTCCCGGCCCCGTCGCGGTAACCAGACGCACATCATCCCTCAGCAAAAGTGTCTTCGCGGCCGCGAGCTCTTTGTCGCGACCGACAAACGCGGAGCCCGGCACGGGCAGGTTACTCGCGCGTGGCTCTGTGCGGTTGGGTTGAAGGTCCGACACGCGGTCTCGAATCGCCAGCAGGTCCCGCGCGAGATCGAGAGTTGAGAAGTAGCGTTTGTCCGGCTCCTTCGCCAGGCAACGCTCCACCACCCAGCTCAGGGGCGGTGGCACTTCCGGATTCAGCGTGCCGATCGGTTCGGGAGTGTCGTGAATCGTGGCGCCCAGCGTCTCTGCCGCCGACGGCCTTCGAAATGGTCGCCGTCCGGTGAGCATTTCGTAGAGCACCACTCCAAACGAAAATTGGTCCGAACGGAAGTCGGCTATGCCGCCTCTAGCCTGCTCGGGAGACATGTATCCGAGTGTGCCGAGAATGGTGCCCGGCTGCGTCTGGAATTCGGCAGTGTCATCGCCGGTGCGCGATTCTTCTGTTTCGAGGCCGAATCTGGCTAAACCGAAATCGAGAATTTTCACCGCCTCAGCGGAGACCATGAGGTTTTCCGGTTTCAAATCGCGATGGGTGATGCCGAGTTCGTGAGCGCGGGCCAGACCGTCGGCGACTTGCACGGCGATGGGAATCGCTTTGCGCACGGGGATGCTGCCGGCGGTCAGCAGTTCGCGCAGCGTCTTGCCTTCGACCAGCTCGAGAACGAGGAAATCCCTGCCTTCATGGTGACTGATGTCGTGAAGCGTGCAGATATTGGGATGAGAAAGCTTGGAGATGGCGCGAGCTTCGTTCTCCAGTCGGTGGCGCTGCTCGGGTTTTTGGGAGACGCGCTCGGGCAACACCTTGATGGCCACCGTGCGCTCGAGTCGTGTGTCCCAGGCGCGGTACACTTCGCCCATGCCACCGGCTCCCAGCGGCGCCAGAATTTCGAACGGACCGAGTTTTTCACCCAGGGCGAGAGCCATCAGCGGCGGATTATACCCTTATAAGAGGATAGGCCCGCGTATATGACTGAGCACTGTTTTGGAGGATTTCTAAGGCTAAGAGCGGATGTACGCGCCGATCCGATGACTCGCTATTCCAGAACACAACCACGCTACCCATCAATGACGCTCCAGCTTTCCTCGCCGTCATGAAGTTGCTCACCGCCAAGAATCCGGGCTCCGGCCTCTTGTCTCTCTCGTCCAAGGACAAATTGCGCGTCTTCCGGACGCTCGCGCTGGTGCAAGTGCAGGCGCACCAGAAAATCAAGCCGTACCAGCATTTGCGCTATTGGAGTAACACGCCGTACCGCCACGGGCTAGAGGAAGTTGTGAAGCATTCGGCGACTCCTTTCGCCACCAATCCAGGCCGCGCGCTCGTCCGATCAAACCCGAACGCTCTACAGGATGAATTGACTCGCCACCTGAAAGAGGACGGCAAAATGAGCGGCTTCGATTTCAGCGTTCAATTTCTCGACGCGGCGAACATGACCTACTGGGGCAAGCGGCACGACGCGAGCTTCTGGACCGAAAACGCGAGCCTCGAATGGAACGAAGCGGAGGCAGCCTTCCACGACGTCGCACGCCTAACGTTGCTATCGAATTCGCAGCTCCCCGCAGATGCCGCCGAAGCTGTCTCCTTCGATGTGACCGGCAACACTTCGCCCGACAGCCTGCCAGTCGGCAGCATCAACCGCGCCCGCCGCCAGGGCGAAATCGCCAGCAAGATCGCGCGTACTCAGGCGCGCGCATAGCGCCCGACTAACGCCGTAATCGGAAACTATGAGCTACTGAAGCCGCACCACTAACCGGGCGCGAAACGGCGAGCGTGGCAGTGCATGGATCCTGATTCACCGACAGAGTCAAGGGACCACTTCCAGAACCCATCCGCACTCCCTGGGCAAAAAGTACTACTAGAAACCACTAATAGCGAGTTCGCTAGCCCTCGGGTTCACGGAGCTAGTACCGCGTCGCCTCCTCTATATAGTCAGATGAGGAGATTCTCACCATGCGATCCGTATGTGGACCTGTTCGGAACACTGTGCCGTTCCGTATTCACGGACGACTCGTTGGTGTGCTCGCCTTGTTGGTTGTGACTCTCGGACTGCTCAGTGTGGCTGGCTGCAACGCGGGTTTTGAAGGCGCCAAACCGCTCGCGCCGTTGATTATCTCCCAGCCTGGCAACCAGACCGTTACAGCCGGACAGACTGCAACGTTTTCCGTAACAGCGACTGGTACGGGTCCGCTGACTTACCAGTGGTACGTAAACGGGGTTGCGATCAGCGGTGCGAATTCCAGCACCTACACCACGCCGCCCACCACGCCGGGCCAAACCGGTTCGATTTATACCGTCACAGTTTCGAATTCGGTAGGCAGCGTAACCAGTACGGGCGCCACGCTCACCGTAACCGTGATACCTCCGGTCGCCGGCAGCCTGGTTCCGAGCAACGCAACTCCGCCCTACAACTCATCGGTGATGTTGATTCCCACGTTCTCAGGAGGGACGGCCGTCATCGGTTCCACCGGCGTCGGCAGTTCCGACATTACTTCGTCCGCTACCAGCGGCGGTTCGTATCCGACTCCAGCTTTGACGTCCGCGAAAACCTACACGCTCACGGTTACCAGTCCGCAAAACACCGTGGTTTCGACGACCTGCGTGGTAACGCCAACTCCAGTGAAGATTACGCCGATCGTGCCGGCGAATCAGACTTTCGCGCCGGGCCAACTCACATTCACCGCAACGGCCAGCGGCGGTGTGACGAATACGCTCACGTGGACCGCATCGACGGGAACCTTCAGCGGAAACGTATGGACGTCGCCAACGACGCCCGGCACTTACACGATCACCGCGACGAGTGTGGACGAACCGTCCGTGTCCGTTTCAACGACGGCTACCATTAGCGGCCCGATGATCACCACGCAACCAGTCAGCCAGCACGTTTGCACCGGGTCGAGCATCGTGCTGAGTGTGACAGCCTCGTACGCGTCCAGCTACCAATGGAGTTTTAACGGCACGCCGATCCCGGGTGCTACCAGCTCGACCTACACCATTTCGACGGCGGCTGCGGCGAACGCGGGAAATTACACCGTAACGGTGACGAATGGTGCGACGAGCGTGACCTCAGCCGTCGCCACGATTGCTGTGGGATCGCAAATCACGTCGAACCCCGCGAGCGTGACGATACTTCCAACACAGACTGCTGTTTTCTCAGTGGCCGCCCAAGGACTAAGTCCGTTTACGTATCAGTGGTATCAAATTCCCTCGGGAAGCGCGACTGGCTCGGCCATCCCTGGCGCAACATCGAGCACCTACACCACGCCGCCCGTGGACGCCACTTACAACGGCGCTCAATACTACGCAACGGTCACGGATTCCTGCGGTACCACTCCACTCACCAGCACGTCCGCCACCCTGACGGTAAACACGGGAAATGCTTCGCCAACCATCATCACGCAGCCGGTTGGCGCAACCGTTGCGCCGGGCGGTACAACGACGTTCAACGTCGTAGCTTCCGGCACACCTACGCTTACCTATCAGTGGTACGTGATTCCCGCAGGGCAAACGACAGGAGTCGCGGTCGCTGGAGCCACGTCCGACAGCTACACAGTACCCAGCTCCGGCACCGCGGTGAGCGACGATCAAAACCAATACTACGTCGTCGTGACGAATGCCTACGGGCAAGCCGTCTCACAGCCGGCAACTCTTGCAGTGGGCAGTGGGATTCTGATCACCCAGCAACCGGTGACCCAGTATGTGGACGTGGGATCGACCGCGACTTACACAGTAACGGCGACGTCCAACCTTCCCCTGACCTATCAGTGGTACGAAGCCGCACCCGGCAGTTCAACATTCACAGCGATCGCGGGAGCGACGGGCACAACATACACAACGGGTTCAACGGCGAGCACCGATTCAGGCTCCGTTTTTTATGTGGTTGTCAGCAACGGGGTCACGGCATCCGTGACGAGTGTTTCCGCGGGTCTGTTCGTCGGCCCATTGCAGGGGATTCCGAATCTCTGTGATTCGAACTGGTCCCCACTCGGCGACGCGACGGCGGAAGCGGGATGCAGCTTTCAATTAACGGCCGCAACAAACGATCAGATCGGCGTACTGGTTTGGCCGAATCTGATCGCAACGGGCGACGTTCAGCTCACTTTTACGATGACGCTCAGCAATCCGAGCGCTGTTCCTGCCGACGGCTTCACCGTGGTTTTCGGCGATCCCTCGTTGGGAGCAACCACCACGAGCGAAGGAGCGCCGGGCATGGGACTGGGAGCAAAAGGAATTCCCGGGACCGTGTTCGGCTTCGACACCTATCACAATGCCGGCGACCCGCCGGTTCCCTACGTGGGCGTTGGCAGGGGAGAAGCTGCGCTCTTTGAAAATCCGTGGTTCAACGTCAACGAGAGCATCCCAGTGCTCGTCGCGGATGGCATGACCATTTCGCATACCTACACCATAAACATCGACCAGGGGCAGATGGTAGTGACGCTCGATGGTGTGCAGGTAATGTCTGGAGCCGTGACGCTTCCACCTGTGGCTTATTTCTATATCACCGCTTCCACGGGCGGTTCCTACGAGCAAGCCGTAATCAGTAATGTCTCGGCCACGGTTTCGTTACCGTCGAATTGAGAAGAGGCGCCTGAGGAGAATTGCGAATGCGATCGTTCTTATTGGCCACAATTTTCTTGTTCGCAGGAAGTACGGTTGCCGTGGCGCAGGATTCCTACAAAGGAGATGCGGCTGCGACCTACGAATGGGTGCGCGCCAATGCCGGTCCCGGACAGTGCGGGTGTTTTGGGATGAATGGCGGAGGAATATCGGCATCCTGGAATTTCCACGATCGTTGGTCGCTGGTTGCGGACATCAGCGCACAGAACGCGAACGGTGCTCCCACGGCCGGAAGCTCATTGACGTTGGTCTCGTATTTGGCCGGCGTACGTTACAGGCTTCCACAACCGTGGTTCGAAGGGAAACACAAGCCAGAGCCCTTCGCGCAGGTGTTGCTGGGTGCCACGCATGCCGGCGGCGGAGTGGCCGGGGTAGGCGACGGATCGTATCAGTTTGCGAGCCGAGTTGGCGGGGGCATCGATGTCCCGCTGAATCCTCGCTTCGCGCTCCGAGTAGTTCAGCTCGATTATTATTTGACGACTTTCCCTAACTCCACGAACGATCACCAGAACAATCTGTTGGTAGCAGCGGGCATCGTGTTTCATTGGTCTCGGTAGGAGACTCTCCCCCAAGATTACGGTATCGAGCCTCGCCCAAACAGCTGCGGTGTTCCAACGGTCGAACGGACCTGCTACTTTTGGCGGGTTTGCTTGCCTTCCGTAACCTGCATCAACGGCTCGGAACCGCGGCCCATTTCGTATGTGTAGGTAGCCACGTCCGCGTGGCGGGCTGCTTTAGAAAGTGTCGCGAGCGCTCGCCTTCGCTCTACGGTGCTTTGATCGGAGGGCTTTTGTCTCAGCATCTTTCTCTAGTGGCGGCGGGCAGGGTGGTTGGGGTCGGTGAATTCGAGCAGTTCGATGGGCGCCCCGTTTTCGACGATGAACGCGACGCGTACGCCATCGGAGGGGCTGTTAGGAGGTATCAGGATTTCGCGGCCAGCAAGCTCGGAGGCGAGATCAGCCACTTCAAACGCGACGTGCGGAACGTGCCGGACGAGATCAGGGACCGCTGCGTCCGCTTCGAAACGCATCCACTCCACGCCGAAATCGCTTTTCTCGTGGCTGACGACAAAGACTTTCAGGTGTTTTAAGTGTGTCTCCCCGGGCTTCGCTTCAGTAGTGGGAATCCCGATGTGATGGTACCGGCGCATGTTTTTCGCTCTCCGCTGAACTGGCACGCATTCTACGCTATCGTTACCGCTAGTCAGATGCGGAATAGATGACGAGCAAACCGAAACCAGTCCTCAGAGCCTGATAAACGCGGTGGATCGATAGGTCGTTGCAACACTCGCCTCGACCACGTCTTGCATTGAAAACAAAAGCTAAAGTCGGCGCCAAGTCAGATCAGTTGGAGCGCTGTCCTGGCTAGGTTTTTAAGGAGTATAGCGAAGCCGATCGGTTTCCCAGGCGAACTGTTGTGGGATCCACAGCTTAGATGGTGTTGCTTCGGCCGCGTGCGCTGGCAGCCGTAACCGGACGAGTGCGTGATTTTCGAACTATGCTGCGCGTTCGACGGAGGCTAGGTGCCGCAGGTCAGCGCTTCGGCTCGACCGAGCCGAACTTCGGCTTGATGATACCCAAAATGGCGAACGCTTCACGCTCGCTGCGAACCACATGCAGATTCGGACGAGTCTCTCCACCTTCCAACTCAAACATGCGGGCCATGCCGAACATCGCCGGAGATCCCGCCACGATACAGCGCGGGATATCGGGGTTGGGTATGGCCGGCGGAAGCTTCGCCAATGTGCGTACCGTCTCAGCAGAAATCGCCACGAAGCTCACCGCAGACATGTCGCAAATCCCTGAGAACGTTGGGTGCCGCCGTCCGTACTTCGAAACGGTTGCGTAATATTCCTTGAGAGATTCGTCCGTCACGACGCCTTCCACGCGAGCTCGAATTATTTTGTGGGTCAAATCGAAGTCGAATTTGTGGGACATGGTTTTTTACTGTAGCAGAGCCCGCATCGACATCGGTAGCTCGGAACAGCGTCCCCTTACATGCGGAGTCTTCCTTGACGATAAGCATTTCCTTATATAAGGTATATATTATGCAGACTCTCGATGCTGCTTTCTCCGCTTTGGCCGACCCGACGCGTCGGGCGATTCTTGCGCGCCTTGCCAAGGGCGAGGCCACCGTCAATGAATTGGCGGAGCCGTTCGCGATAACGCAACCCGCCATCTCCCAGCACCTGAAGGTGCTCGAAGATGCGGGACTCGTCGTTCGCCGATTCGAAGGTACGAAGCGCCCTCGTCGGCTCGCAAAAGCGGGCATTGAAGCGATGGACCAATGGCTCGCGATGCTGCGAAAAGCCCTGGAGACAAACTACGACCGGCTGGACGAAGTTCTGGCGGGGATGGAAAAACACAAGAAACGAAAAAAGCGACGACAGGGAGATTCGGCATGATCTACAAAATATTGGGCAGTGTCGCATTGCTGTTGGCCGTGTTGGTCCTATTGGTCGTCGTCGCATGGAACTTCCACACGACGTTCAGCACGGAACGTACCTTCAACGCCCCCGTAGCGGACGTATGGAAGGTTTGGACGGACGCCGATTCCGTGAAGAAGTGGTGGGGGCCCAAGGGCTACACCGCACTCGTCGTCCGGAACGACGTGCGAGAAGGAGGCAGCTATCTTTGGGCGATGAAATCTGCGAAAGGAAGAACGTTCTGGAACACCGGAACCTACCAGGAAGTCGTCGCAAACAAGAAACTCGTGTCAACGATGGCTTTCACTGACGCGAACGGGCAAGCGCTTCCCGGCTCGCAAGCGCCGGCTCCCGGACGGTGGCCTAACGAGATCAGCGTTATCGTTGAATTCAGCGAATCTGAGGGGAAGACCAGCGTCACTGTCACCGAAGTAGGCATTCCGCTCGTCGTGTACGCCCTTTCGAAGATTGGTTGGTCTCAGCAGTTTGACAAGATTCAAGGGTTGCTCTGAAGAAAGGTAAGTCGCCTTTTGCTGACTCCCGGTTCGTCGGCCACCCGCATCGTCACGCGATGAATGAAGCGCCGAGGCGAGGATTCCGAACAGCCGGAAACCGCGTGCAACTACTGCAGCTTGGCGTATTCGGATTTGGCGGCGATGAGGATGGGGATGTCGGGGTCCGCGTCTTTCCACAGCGCGAAGAAATCCTGGTACGCGGAGCGCGCTTTCGTGCGCGTGGCGTCGAAAAACCTCAACTCGCGCTGGCGCTTGCTTTCGTCGAACGGTCGCGTTCGATGAGTGTCTGCAGCACGGATTCCAGCGCCACCTTCCCTTTTCGAACACCAGCAGGGTTGCCTTCAAACTCGATCCATCCTTCGTTGAAGCCGTCGAGCATCTGAATGCGCGGCTCGGGATTCTTCATGCCTTGTGATTGGAAGAGCGCCTTCCACGTGTCGCGCGGTACGGCTTCCACTCTCACGGGGTGGCCCAATAGACGAGCGAAGGTGGCAGCGATTTCGTTCGGCGTCACACGATGCGGCCCTTCCAACTCGACGACCCGGTGGCCATTCCAAGATTCCTGAAGCAGTTCGGCGGCCAAGCGCCCAATGTCGGAAGTGGCGACCATCGGCACCGGTTTATCGAGGGGCTGGAGGAAGCTTTGAATCGCACCGTTCTTCGCGGGGGCAACGTCCCAGCTGGAATTCTCCATGAACCATCCGGGCCGCAGAAAAGTGATGGCCACAGGCAGCTTTCGCAGCGCTTGTTCGATGATGGTGTGCTGCGTCAGCAGGTTTGAGTGCGTCGCCTGCGCCCCGATCGTCGATAAATATACGACTCGACCCGGCCGCGCCGCGGTGATCGCCGAACTCAAGTTGGCGGCAACTGTGCGTGCTTCGCTAAAGTCAGGCGATGGATCGAAGTTCGGCGGCACAAGAATGAATGCGCCATCGACGCCCTTGAATGCCGCCGTCAGAGACGCAGCATCATTAATATCTGCGCTCGCCAGCTGGCAGCCACGCTCCGCCCATGCGCCGCATTTGCTCACATCGCGCGCCACCGCGCGAACGGTTTGGTGAGCGGCCAAAAGGTTGCGAGCGACCTCGCCACCGACCTGCCCAGTAATCCCAGTGATTGCAAACATCCCCTTCTCCTCTGCTTCGAGCTGTGTTGTACATGAAACGCGAAAGAAAAAGAAAGCGCTACAGCAAACTACCCGCCGCCCGGCAAACGCCGCAGCCGGACAAGTGAATTCCGATCAAAACCACTTGTCCGGTAACGCGACTTCCATGATAGGTCTTTGTCAAGAGGGCAAGAGCTCTCCCGACGCGCTTGGGAGGAGCGCGGGTGTAAATTCTTTCGGTTTCTTCGCCGCTCATCTGGGGCTCTCG
>JBEKJW010000149.1:0-11628 GCA_050011035.1 Candidatus Acidiferrales bacterium | reverse complement strand
GTCCGCAAGCGCTCGCCTTCTCGCGCCGCCTCCGTCTGTCCAAGCTGCTCCACGGCCCGCGCACGCTCGATTGCCACCGCCGTCAATGTTCCAATCGCCTCCAACGTCTGCCTGGTCAACACCGTCCCCGTGATACCGAGGCACCCAATCGGGCGCATCCCCATCCGCACAGGCGTAAAACTCAAGCTATTCGCGACGTCGATGTACGGCTCCTCGCGCAGCACGTTCGCCTTCAGGCTCTCCACGTCCAGTTGCGGCACCACAGGCCCCGACCGGTATACCTTCTGCTTGTCCGCCAGCAGCAGCGCCGCGGCGCCCACCTCAAAAACTTCCACGATCTGTGACGGTATCCGGTTCTGCAGCTGAATCACGTTCCCAAATTCCAGCAGTCCCTGACTGAACAGGTACAACTTTTCAATCTCACGCCGCCGCGCCGAGGCATCCTCCGCTTTCTGCCTCGCCCGGTTCGAAAGCTGGCTCACCAGCACGGATACCGCAAGAAAAGCGAAGAGCGCCACCCAGTTCTGCGGGTCCGCGACCGTGAATTTCCCGATCGGCGGCAGAAAGTTATAATTAAAGCTCAGCATCGCCGCGATCGACATCACCACAGCCACGGTCAGGCCCCACGCCGTGGACACGGCTACAATCGCCAGCAAATAAGTAAGCGCAACCGTGGTAGCGTTTACGGGCAGGACACGGCGGTAGAACACCGAAATCCCCGCGACGATCGCCAAAGATATCGCGATTCGCACGAGTTTTTCGACATGTGACGGACGCACGCTGGGATTCTATCGTAGCCCGCGCCGCAGCCGCAGAAGAGAATATCCCGCATGCCCAAGACGCCCGAAGAATGGTTGAAGAAGTCTGCGCCCGAGGAGAAAACCAAAGGCTCGCTGAAGTTGTTCCTCGGCTACGCGCCCGGCGTTGGCAAGACTTTCAGCATGCTCAGCGAAGCCATCCGGCGCGCCAGCCGAGGTGAGGAAGTCGTCATCGGCGTCGTTGAAACGCACGGCCGTCGCGGCATCGCCGAACTGGCCTCGCAGCTCGAAACGATCCCGCGCCGCATGATCGATTACAAAGGCACGTTTTTCGCGGAGATGGATCTCGAGGCCATCATCAGCCGCCATCCCGCCGTCGTCCTGGTCGACGAACTGGCCCACACCAACATCCCCGGTAGCAAAAATCGCAAGCGCTACGAAGACGTCCTCGAAATCCTCGACGCCAACATCGACGTGATCTCGACCGTCAACATCCAGCACATTGAAAGCATCGCGCCCACTGTCCGCGCCATCACCGGCGTCGCAGTGCGCGAAACGGTTCCCGACTGGGTTCTGCAAGTTTCGAGCGAAACCGTCATGGTCGACCTCACGCCTGAAGCGCTCCAAAACCGCATGAGGCGCGGCGACGTCTACGGCAAAGAAAAAGTCGAACAGGCTCTTGGGAACTTCTTTCGTCGCGGCAACTTGATCGCACTGCGCGAACTCGCGCTGCGCCAAGTCGCCGAACAGGTTGACCGCAACCTTGAATCCTACATGGAGGAGAAGGACATCCGGGAAAGCTGGGCGGTTCGCGAGCGCATCGCCGTCTGCATCAGCTCAAACGCGAAGGCTCAGTATTTGCTGGCGCGCGCGGCCCGCATGGCCCGGCGCATGGATGCGGAGTTATACGCGGTTCACGTCGATCTCGACGACGACGTTACGGCCCAGGAGGAAAAATCTCTCGCTGCGAATTTGCAGTTTGCCGAGAGCTTGGGCGCCAAGGCCGTCCGCCTCAAGGGCGACAGCGTCGCCGGCGCCACCGCGCAGTTCGTGCGCGAGAAGCACGTCACGCAGGTCGTCTTCGGCCGCACAGCCACAGAGGGCTGGCGCAAGCTTCGCTACATGAACGCCATCAACAAATTTCTCAGCGAAGCGCCCGCTGTCGACGTCCACATCGTCACGCAAGAAGCCGAGTAGCCTCTCTCCCGACGCCTGCCGTCGAGTTAAGCCGCTGCTGCCGTCGCGCGCTCTTTCTCTTCCTTCACAAACGCACGGCTGGCCAGCTCGATCACCTGCTTCAGGTGCCACCACTCGCGATCGTTCATCAGGCGGCCGTCTGCGCTCGAAAAATGGATCGAGACGAAGCCATCGCTCGAAAGCGGCGCCCGCACCACCAGAATGCTCTTCTGCTCGTTCATATTATTGTCAGACACTTTCTTCCTCCCCCAGTTCCATAAAAAGAATATCGTCCCGCGCCCAAACCCCTTTTGGGTGTATCAGTATCACGCCGGAACGCCTCCTACGCAACGGAAGACACTTCCTCCCACTACGCCGCAATCCGAGCTCCACTCTCGCCTCGCCAAACCCCCAAACCAGCCCCGTTCGTTTCATCCTGAACCCAGAAACGTCTCGCTGGCGCCCCCCTAAATCCCTTCCGGCACCGGCCAATCTCTGCTATTCTAAGAAGTCTCTGTATCCCACAATTTTCAGCTCTTGGAGTCACAGTACAATGGCACTGGCATGTGAATTCTGCGGCAAGAAACCCAGCTACGGGAACACCATCAGCCACGCGAACAACGTCACCCGTAGGCGTTGGAACCCGAACCTGCGCCGCGTCCGCGCGGTCGTTAACGGCTCGCGCAAACACGTTCGCGTCTGCACGTCCTGCATTCGCTCCGGCCGCGTAACGAAAGCTGCCTAGCAAACCACCCGGCACCGGCTACCTCCGAAGGAGTTCCGCTTGACTCGAAAATTCCTGGTCGTCGCGGTCGTCGCGGTTTGTTTGCTCGCCGCCAGCTGCAAGAAAGACGTCGCACCGGGACCGGACGTGTGGGCGGTCGTCAACGGCAAGGACATATCGCGCGCCGAGGTGGAAAAGTATTTCCGCACGCGCGTCAACGCGCAGGGTCCCGCTCCCTCGCAGGAAGAAGCTCTATCCCTCAAGCTCAGTATTCTCGATGAGCTCGTGAACAACGAAATCCTTCTTGAGCGCGCCGCCAAGCTGAACCTGCTCGCCAGCGACGCCGAGGTGGAAGACAAGTTCACCGAATCGAAGAGCCCTTACACCGAGGAAGAATTCCAGCGGAAATTGCAAGCGGGCGGCATCACCGTCGACGATCTGAAGCAGGATCTTCGCCGCCAGCTCTCCGTGCAAAAACTCCTGAATCGCGAAGTCGTCGCCAAGATCTCCATCACCGATCAGGACGTCACGGACTTCTACAACAAGAACCGCGCGCAGTTTAACGTAGTCGAGCCGGAATATCATATCGCGCAGATCGTCGTCACTTCGCACCCCGATCCCGGCGTGCAGAATCGCAAGAACGACAAAGCGCAGAGTGAGCCCGATGCCAAGCGCAAAGTCGCGCTCCTCGAGCAGAAAATCGCCGGCGGCGCGGACTTCTCGCAACTCGCGATGGACTACTCCGAGGATTCCACCGCCACCACCGGCGGCGATCTCGGTTTCGTTCCCGAGTCTCGCTTGAATCAGTCCGATCCAATTCTCAAGAAAGCGGTCCTGACGATGAAGCCCGGCGACGTGAGCCAGCCGATTGTCGAAGCCAACGGCCGTTACCGAATCCTGAAGCTCGTCGCGAAAGAACCTTCCGGACAGCGCGAACTTTCCGATCCACAGGTGCAGCAGTCCATTCGCGACATGCTGCGCAATCGCAAGGAACAGCTGCTGCGCACGGCTTACATGATCGAAGCGCGCGACGACGTGACGGTCACCAACTACCTCGCGCGTCAGATCCTCGAATCGTCGGGCAAGCTTCCCGCCGCGAAATAATCAGCGCCACAATTTGGATTGGAAAAGCGAGCGCGAGGACAGTCCTGCGCTCGCAGTTAGAAACTAGCTCTGCAGAGAACGCGCCGGCAGTGGTCGTGCCGCGCGCTGAGTCGCGATCACTCGAACTGCGATCAAGCCTGCAATCGGCGTGAACATCGCGCAAATCAGGAACGCCGTCCGAAATGCGAGCCCTTCTTTCTCGAGCCGCTCGGCCGTGGCAGCGCAAACAATCGCCCATGCCAACAACACAATTCCCGCCACCAGATACATCGCCATTACGGCGAAGTGCACATGCAAACCCATGATTGATCCCCAAGAAAACGTTGAATCAGAAGCTGGATGACCTTCAGTGTCTTCAGCTTCGCAGACGCTTCTTTGGCAGGGGAGTATCGGGCAGGAACACCGCGCCTAAGGGTAAATGCTCTTGATACGTATGAGTAACCCTTAGACTCGCGCCAATTTCACGCGATAATCGCGACCACTTCGCCCGCATTCACGGTTTGGCCCTCGATCACGGCTAGCCGCTCCACGGTTCCGGATTTAGGCGAACGAATCTCGTTCTGCATCTTCATTGCTTCCACCACGATGATGCCTTGCCCGGCCTGGACCGCGTCGCCCGTAGACAGCAGCAGCCGCACCACTTTCCCGGGCATCGGCGCCAAAATCTGTTGACGACCTTCGGTCTCCGCCGCGCCGTGCCCTCTGCGTTGCCACTCGCGCGGGTCTCGCACCGACGCTTCGACTTCCCTTCCACCTGCCACGACTCGCAACTTCCCCGCAAACGGTTCGACGCGCACCTCAAAGGATTTGCCATCGATCCGAATCGAGTAGACACCGGGCGACACCTCCACCGCATCGGCTTCCAACGCGCGTCCATCGATCGACCACTGTTCGCGCTCGCCTCGCGTCGCGGCCTCGACGCGGTGCTTCTTCCCTGCCAGCTCGATCTCGAAAGTCACGCGCCAGGCTCCCGAGCCACTTGCTCGCGCCGGCTCTCGCTCCGCCATTTCGAAACCGGCTCCGCCGCTGCAGCGGCTTGCCCGTTCGACTTATTCGCCGCGCCGTGCGACCGGTGCCACAACGCAGTCGCAATCAGCGCCGCATCGCGCGTGGCGTCATCCGTCGAGCTTTCGTCCGCCGGACGCTTCAGAAAATCATCCAGCCAACGCGTGTAAATCGCCGCCGTCACGAAATCCTCAGTCGCCAAAATTCGCCGGAACAGCGACACGTTCGTCTTGATCCCGCTCGCGTAGTATTCCGTCAGCGCCCGCTTCAAACGCGCAATGGCTTCCTTGCGATTCGCGCCCCACGCGATTAGTTTCCCCAGCATTGGGTCGTAGTCGTTCGGCACAGTCCAGCCGCCGTACACGCCATCATCGAGCCGGATGCCCGGCCCCGTCGGCACGCGCTGCTCCAGAATTTTCCCCGGCGACGGAAAGAAATTGTTGTCCGGGTCCTCCGCATAAATTCGGCACTCAATCGCGCAACCACGTAAGGTGATGTCTTCCTGCTTGAGCGCCAGCTTTTCGCCCGCCGCGATCTGGATCTGCAGCTTCACTAGATCGAGTGCCGTAACCATCTCCGTCACCGGATGCTCCACCTGCAGCCGCGTGTTCATCTCCAGAAAATAAAACTTTCGTTCCGCGTCGACCAGGAACTCTACCGTCCCCGCATTGTAGTAGCCGCCTGCTCGCGCCAGCTTCACCGCCGCCTCGCCCATCGCCCGGCGCAGTTCCGGCGTCATGATCGGCGACGGCGCTTCCTCGATCACTTTCTGATACCGCCGCTGTACCGAGCACTCGCGCTCGCCCAGGTGAATCACGTGTCCGTGTTTGTCCCCTAGCACCTGCACTTCAATGTGCCGCGGCTTCAGCAAATATTTTTCGAGATACATCCGTCCATCGCCAAATGCGTTCTGCGCTTCCGATGACGCGTCTCTCCACGCGCTCGCGATATCCTTCTCCTGCTCGACGAGCCGCATACCCTTTCCCCCGCCGCCCGCCACCGCCTTCAGCACCACCGGGTAGCCCGTCTTGCGCGCCGCTTCGATCGCTGCCTCCGCATTCGCGATCGGATCGAGCGTGCCCGCCACGGTCGGCACTCCTACCTCGCGCGCCACGTTCCGTGCGGCCGTCTTCGATCCCAACTTTTCCATCGCCTCGGCGCTTGGACCGATGAAAGCGATCCCCGCCTTGTCGCATGCCCGCGGTAATTCAGGGTTCTCCGCCAGAAATCCATATCCCGGATGAATCGCGTCGCATCCCGCATATCGCGCCGCGCCGATGATTTTGTCGATCACCAGGTAACTCTCGCGCGACGGCGCCGGTCCGATTCCGTACGCCTCATCCGCGAGCCGCACGTGTAGCGACGCGCGGTCCACGTCGCTGTACACCGCGACGGACCGAATTCCCATCTCGCGGCAGGCACGTACGATGCGCACCGCGATCTCCCCTCGATTCGCGATTAGAATTTTCTTGAACATTCCCGTCCGTTCACCACAGCGCAAAGATTCTAACATCGCGCTTCGCACCTATCGACCCGCGCGCCGCCGGCCGCAACCGAAGCCCGCCCCAAAACTGTGGAATCTCCGCGCGCCTGCGGCTATCATGGCCAGCGCCGCATCCTACACCATGAGCCAAAAACTCGACGCTCTTACGCAGGATCAGTGGAAGAAAGAGGCTGCCGAAGCCGCCGCCCAGCAGGTAAAGTCCGGCATGGTGGTCGGCCTGGGAACCGGCTCGACCGCGAAGTACGCCATCGACGCGCTGGGCCGCCGTGTCGCGGCCGAAGGACTCAAAATCTCCGGTATCGCCACCTCCGAGCGCAGCAACGCCCAGGCGCAATCGCTGAAAATTCCGATCACCTCCTTCGCTGAGCAAAGCCGCATCGATCTCACCATCGACGGCGCGGACGAAGTCGCTCCCGGTAAGCTCATCCTCATCAAAGGCCACGGCGGCGCGCTGCTCCGCGAAAAAATCGTAGCATCCGCCAGCTCCCGCATGGCCGTGGTCGTCGACGAATCGAAAATCGTCTCGAAACTCGGCCAGCTGGTTTCCGTTCCCGTCGAGGTCGTCCCCTTCGGCTGGGAAATCACATCCAAACGGCTCGCGAAAATCGGCGGCAAGCCGAAGCTCCGCCTCGGTTCGGACAGCAAGCCCTACGTCACCGACGGCGGCCACTACATCCTCGATTGCGCGTTTGGGAAAATGAACGATCCCGCCGACGTCGCCCACGAACTCGACCGCATCGTCGGCGTCATCGAGCACGGCATCTTCCTCGATCTCGCCACTGAAGTCTTCGTCGGCGGTCCGGGCGGCGTCGCGCTTCTCAAACGCACCGGCTCGAAATCCGGCGCTCGCCCCAAAAAGTCCGCCACAAAAGCAAAAAGCCGACGGCGTTAAACCGTCGGCCTTTCCTAAACTCTCGAAAACTTTAGTTGCTTAGTTCTTCGCGTGGCAGCCTTCGGGATACACCGCATCCAGCGCGCCCCACAGTGCCTTTAGGCTCCGCTGCGCCGAACACAGCACCGCAACCTCATCCACATTCTTCTGCGACGCGAGCCATCCGCGCCATGCTGCCCGGTGCCGCACGTCAGCTTCCTCGTGCACCGCGAAATATGCCAGCGCCTTCGGTTCCGTCACGCCGTAAAACTTGCGAAGCCCGGAGATCTTCTGCGTCGCAATCTCGGGCACCTGCGCTTCGTACGCGTAGAACGAAGCCACAGCTTGCGCCAGCGTTCCCTGCGCCGCCGCTTCGTCGAACGTGTCGAGCAGAGCCGCCACGCCCGGCAGCGGCTTCGCGCCATCCAGCGCCGATTCCGTTACGCCGATCGACTGCGCAAATTCGCGCCACAGCTTCGGGTGCGGAGCCGACGCATCCAGCTCCTCATCCAAGTTCTCCTGAACCAGTTTGTTCAGCTTGGGTTCGCTCCTGGTGCGGGTCGCGAGCTGCTGCAGGTTATCCGGGAAAGCGCGCACGTGTTGGTAGTACTGCTCTGCGTACAGTGCCAGCGCCTGCTTCGAAAGCTTGCCCTCGGTCCACGCGCGGTAGAACGGGTGCTGCAAAAGATTGTGTTTTGCGATCAGCGCGTCGAGCGATTCAAGCAAAGTTCGCGGCGCCGGGGCGGGCCTGGGCATTCCTGTCTCCTGCTGTCTGTAAATACAGTGGATTCGGTAGGGCGAAAGAAAGAATAGCGAAAATTCATTAAAATTGCCAGACCACCTGAACCCTTATTTCACCAGATAAAACCGTTTAGCTAGTGCCTTTTTCGCGCACGCAGAACGGCGCACGCCACCTTATAGCGGAATGTTGCCGTGCTTCTTGCGCGGATTCGTATCCCGCTTGTTCTCAAGCGACCGCAGCGCCCTCACCAGCTTTGCCCGCGTCTCAGACGGCTCGATCACCCCATCGATATACCCGTGCTCCGCCGCCACAAAAGGATTGGCGAAGCTTTCGCGGAACTCCTCGATCTTCTCCTTGCGCAACGTTTCTTTCGCGCCGGCAGCCGCCTGATCGAGTTCGCGTTTGTAGACGATGTTGACCGCGCCCTCCGGCCCCATCACCGCAATCTCCGCCGTTGGCCACGCGAAATTAATGTCCGTTCGAATGTGTTTCGACGCCATCACGCAATAGGCGCCGCCGTACGCCTTACGCGTGATCACCGTAATCTTCGGCACAGTCGCCTCGGCAAACGCGTAAAGCAGCTTCGCACCGTGCTTGATGATCCCACCGAACTCCTGCTGCGTCCCCGGCAAGAAACCCGGCACATCTTCAAAAGTGATCAGCGGAATGTTGAAGGCATCGCAAAACCGCACAAACCGGGCGCCCTTCACGGATGCGTTGATGTCCAGCACTCCCGCCAAAAACGCCGGCTGGTTTGCCACGATTCCCACCGGCCGTCCATCGAGCCGCGCGAACCCCACCACGATGTTGCGCGCGTAGTGCTCGTGCACTTCGAAAAAATTCCCATCGTCCGCAATTTGGTGGATTACGTCCTTGATGTCGTAGGGTTGCTGTGGATTCTCCGGCACGATAGCGTTCAACGCCGGAGTCTTCCGATCCCACGGATCACCGGAAGCGCGCCGCGGCGCATCGTCCAGATTATTCGAAGGGATGTAGCTGAAAAGTTCGCGGATCATCGCCAGGCACTCGGCGTCGTCGCGCGAAACAAAATGCGCCACGCCGGACTTCTCGTTGTGCGTCATCGCGCCGCCGAGCTCTTGCTTCGTCACTTCCTCGTGCGTCACCGTCTTGATCACGTCCGGCCCGGTCACGAACATGTACGACGTTTCGCGCGTCATGAAAATAAAATCGGTGATTGCCGGCGAGTAGACCGCGCCGCCCGCGCATGGCCCCATGATCGCGCTAATCTGCGGGATCACTCCGCTCGAAAGCGTGTTACGAAGGAAAATCTCCGCGTAGCCAGCGAGTGACATCACGCCTTCCTGAATTCGCGCGCCGCCCGAATCGTTCAGGCCGATCACTGGCGCCCCATTTCGCAGCGCCAGGTCCATGATCTTGATGATTTTCCCGGCGTTCGCTTCCGAGAGCGATCCGCCGAAAACGGTGAAATCCTGCGCGAAAACGTAGACCAGCCGCCCGTCGATCCGCCCGTAGCCCGTGATGAATCCGTCGCCCAGCGGACGCTGGGCTTCCATTCCGAAGTCGTGCGACTGGTGCCGCACAAACTTGTCCAGCTCCTCGAACGTGCCTTCATCGAGCAGCAGGTCGATACGCTCGCGCGCGCTCAACTTCCCGTGTTTATGTTCACGGGCGCGCCGTTCGGGTCCTCCGCCTTCCTCCGCTTCCGCGTTCAGGCGGCGCAATTCTTCCAGCCGGTCCTGATGCTTGCGATGTTCGGTCAAGAGAGTTGCAGCCTCGGATGTCCTGCCCTGCGGCGATTGCGTGGCAAATTGTGGAGAGTCACGTTCCAGCTCATCTCGGAAAGCGAAGCTGAAGTTATCACAGTTCCGAACCCTACGCGACGCCGCTGCACGTCAGAGTTAAGTGGCTCATTGCACGGTCAGCGTGCGCTTCATGATCGTATCCGCGCCGATTAACATCACTTCGTACTTTCCCGCCGGCACCGGCGCGCCGTTGTCGCCGCGCAAATTCCATGAGAGCCGGTTCAGGCCTGCGTTCTTCGTCAGCCCCTCCGCCCCCGGGGCGCTATTAAAGCTGCGCACCACTTTTCGCTGCGCGTTGCGAATTTCGATCGTCACCTCGGTTTTCGACGCTTCGCGAAAGTAGTAGTCGATCGTCCCGCCGCGATCCGTCGTCGCCACTACTGGCTCGAGAAGGTAAGCTGCCGCCGAATCGAGGTCCGGCCCCGCCTGTCGCAGCGGCGACACGTCCGCCAGAATCCACACTTTCTCCCCAGTGCCACCCGCAATCAGATCGTCACCCGAGACGCGCAGTTCGCGCACATCGGCCAGAGGCAAATTCAACTCGAGCGATTGCCAGTGCGCGCCGTCGTCGAATGAAACATACACGCCGTTCGTCGTCGCCCCATACAGCAGCCCCCTCCTATCAGGATCGGCACACACAACGTGCGTCGTTCCAGACGGATTCACCACCGCGCGCGGCGCACCCGCCGGGACATCGCACTTCGCACCAGCCGCACTGAGCGCATTCGCACCCGCGGGCTTCCATCGCAGCGCCGCGTACTGCTTCGGGTCAACGGTCGTCGCCGGACCGTCCTGTGCGCGCGCGCTCCCAGCGAACCTAAGCAGCCCGCACGCGAACAAGAAAATCACAACGCCAACGTCGCGAATCACTCGGATCAAACCGCATCCTCCAAACTTCCACCTTAACATTGGCCACACAAGGATTCAGCGCAAGCGCGACAGACGAAGCGAGCTAGTGGAGGCCCGACCAGTCGTCGGCGACAAGTATGGAATTGCTGGGGTTGGCGGGATCGTACTTTACGCTCGCGGTCTGCCCAGCCGCGACGCGGTTCAGTTGCGCGCGCACCTCGAGGCCCGTCACGTCCTGCGCAGTCTCGTAGGTGACGCCTGAAATTGAGTAGGAGTAGTAGAGAAGTTTGCGCGTGCCGTTTCCGTTCGCCGTGGGCTCCGCACGCTTCTGGAACATCCGCGACCCGCCCGCTTCGGCCGCAGGCTGCACGTGGTCGGCCACTTCGATGACCTGGCCCTCGACGATCCGGCCCACGCGATTCAAATACGCGCACCGCTCGCGCTCGCGGTCCATCGAGGTCTCCGGTTTGCGCCGCAGCCAAAAAATGGCGGAGACGATAGCCACCACCGCGATGCCAGCCAGCGGAAGCCACTCGTGCCAATCACTTAGAATCTCTTTCAATGCCGGCTTTCTTCCCCTGCCAAATTCTCTCGCGGCGTTATCGCAGCGCCGCCTGCAACTCGAAACAACGCATCCGCGCTAACCTCAGGCATCCGCTTCCGCGATCACAGGATTGCGCAGCGTCCCGATCCCGCTGACGCTCACTTCCACCACGTCGCCCGCCGCCAGCGGCCCAACGCCCGCAGGAGTTCCCGTCGCAATCACGTCGCCGGGCTCGAGCGTCATCACCCGCGAGATAAAGCGAAGTATAGCATCAACGGAAAACATCATTTCCGACGTGTGTCCAGACTGTTTCCTATCTCCATTCACGAATGTCTCGACCTGCGCGCCATCCTCACCGAGGTGCGTTTCGATCACCGGGCCGAACGGGCAGAACGTGTCGAAGCCCTTGCCGCGCGTGAATTGCACGTCCGCGCGTTGAATGTCGCGCGCCGTCACGTCGTTCAGGCAGGTGTAGCCGAGAATATAGGGCACCGGATCTGCGTCATCGGCCAGCTTCGAGCATCGCCGCCCCATCACCACGGCCAGCTCGCCCTCAAAATCGACGCG
>JBEKJW010000148.1:0-11632 GCA_050011035.1 Candidatus Acidiferrales bacterium | reverse complement strand
CCGAAATCGAAAGGCGAATCGTGATTCGCGAACGCATCTCGACCTCGGTCGAAGTTCCGCTCAGCCAAGCTTGCAAGCACGCCTTGAATTTCGCGCAGGAAGAAGCCGGCGCGCTCAAGAGTCGCGTCATCGCCCCGGAGCATCTTTTGCTGGGTCTGTTGCGAGTGGAGGACTCCATGGCCGCCCAACTGCTGCGCCAACGCGGCATCGATCCGGATGCAATTCGGAAAGAGCTCGCTTCGTCAACGACCTACAGTTCACTGAGTGCGCAGGAACTCGAGGAAGACGATGCATCCGGCGACTACGCCACGGACAAACTCGCCGAAAATGCCGAACAAACGCTGGAGAATTTTCTGGAAGGTTTGCGCTCAGGAAGACCGTCGCTCTTCGCTGAGTTTTTCGACGACAGTTCTCAATTCATCGATATCAAGGGCAGTCGCTGGGTCGGCCAGGAAATCGAAGCCCGCGCCGCCGAACTCTTCGCGCCCTACGGCACAAAACGCGCTAACTGCCGCATCGAAAGCACGCGCCTGGTCTCCCGCGTTTTCATTGTCGCGCTTTTGTGGGATACGCCCGCCCGGCCCTTCAGACTTCTCCACAGGATGACCGTCGTCATGGTCGCCGATTCCGGCACTTGGCTCGTCAACTCGGTCCAGCTCACGCCCATCGCCGAATCATAAATCGGCCAGCGCAGTCTGCACGTCCACACTAAGCTCGCTGCTCGTCCGGTATCCCCAGAATCTTCCTGATCTTGCTGCGCTCGATGATCTCGCGCGGCGATCGTCCGCCCACTCGGTTCGCCCATCGCATCAGTTCCTCGTACTTCACTTCGTGCTGGACGGGAATTTCGCTCACCGACACGCTGATCCGGTACGGCTCAAACGGAACGTTCGCCCACCCCGAATTGCGGATCGCCGCGATCCCCGTCGCCGCCGCTTCAAACAAAGTGGACGCCGTCACGCGCACCGAGTGCTCCGTGCCATCCGAGTCCACCAAACTTACCTTGCAGCTTTTCTCGGCCATGGGGCCATCCTACCAGCTTCGCCTTTTCTTCGCCTAGTGGAAATTTGCGTCCCGCGAACTGTAGCCAGAGCCGAAATTCGTGCGCCGGCTCGGTGAGTGCAGTTATATTGTCCCGGTATGTCAGCCGCACAAGCGTCTCCCCAACGCCAGAAATCCGCGGAAAGTCTCCCCGCTAAACCTCAGTCTGAACGCCTGATGTGTCTCGACATTTATCGCGGCCTCATGGTCGCGGGAATGATCGTGGTCGACAATCCCGGCAGCGACGATAAGGCCTACTGGGCCATCAAGCACGCGGAGTGGAACGGCTGGTCGCCCGCAGACTTTATCTTCCCTTCCTTCTTGTTCCTGGTTGGCATTTCGATCGTGCTCTCATTCTCGGCTCGGCTTCGTAGAGGCGAATCACGCCGCGAGATCCTGCTGCATGCCTTTAAAAGAAGCCTGGTCCTGATTGCCGTGGGACTTTTTGTAAACGCCTCTCCTTTTATCGGCCTGGATGTGCACACCTGGCGTTTCGAGGGAGTGACCCAGCGAATCGCGCTTTGTTATTTCGTCGCGGCGATTCTCGTGCTCTGGTCGGGCTATCGTGGGCAGCTTGTCGCCTTCGTCGTCTGCCTAGTGGGATACTGGGCGTTGCTGCGTTTTGTGCCGGTGCCCCGACTCGGCGAGCCGGGACGCGATTTCCCGTTCATGGACCCGGACAAAAACATCGCCGCATGGCTCGATCGCAAACTGTTCATGGGACATCTCTTCGATGGAACGCGCGACCCGGAAGGTCTGATCAGCAGCATCCCCGCCATCGGAACCACGTTGATCGGAGTGCTTACCGGCCACTGGCTCACTTCCAATCGAACACGCAGCGCAATCGCAATGCGGATGCTTCTTTTTGGAGTTCTCGGGTTGCTCGCCGGTGAAATTTGGAACGTGTGGTTCCCCATCAACAAACATCTTTGGACCAGTTCGTTCGTCCTCTTTACCGGCGGCTTTGCGCTGGTATTCCTCGCTCTTCTCTACTGGGTGCTGGAGATCAAACAATGGCGCGGCGCCTGGACGATGCCAATATTGGTGTTCGGTATGAATGCGATCGCAGGATTTGTCGCCGATTCCTTCGTCTACGGCCCCGGCTACAGCTTCACGGTAAAAGCTGCGAATGGCGCTGCCGTCGCGTGGCACGATGCGGCCCAGGCATACTTGGAATCCATCGGCGCGAGCCCGGCCAACGCCTCGCTGATCTATTCCGTAGCCGCGGTTTTATTTTGCTGGCTGCTGCTGTGGCCGCTCTGGCGAAAACGAATCTTCATCAAAGCATAGACGCGCGGACAACCGTAAACCCCGCAATGCCCTTTCACACCATTCCTTTATGAAACTCGGTGCGAGTGGTCGTATGATTCTTGCCGCCTCCCGTGAGCCGACCGCCGATCATGTCCAACTTGCTGAACACTCGCTGACGGGAAAAAGAGCGCAATGTCCTATCTCACTAGTCCTCCCGAAGCCTGGGAGCAGGAAGAGGACCGGTTCCTCAAAAGTTTAGTTTCGCACCTGTCGTACGGGCGCCGCATGGCCATGCTGCTCACCGTGGGCATGGTCGCCGCCATCGAAATTTCCAACCGGCTCTCCATCAATGTGTTCCTGCCGGACATGCAGGGCAACGTCGGCGCTAGCTCCGATGAAATCAGCTGGGTGATCACCCTTTATAACGTGGGCTACCTGTGCTCCATCGCCATGGGCGCCTGGATGACGCGCGTCATTGGCACGCGGCGTCACTTGCTGTTGAGCATCAGCGTCTATTCCGTGGGCGCGATGGGCTGCGTGCTGAGCACGGGCAGCCTGGCGCGGCTGCTGACCTCGCGATTGATCATGGGATTTGGCGGCGGCGCGTTTCTGGTGCGCGTTGTGATTCTCGCGGGGATGCTGTTCCCCGGAAAATCCAGGATGATTGCGGTCACGCGGCTTTACCTGGTTCTTGCCGCTTTTGAAGTCCCGTATCCCATCGTCATGGGGTGGGTGACCGACACGTTTCACTGGAATTACGCGTTTCTGGTCGATTTTCCTTTCCTCGCGATCGGGGCCATTCTGATTTGGCACATTATCCCGCCCGGCGATCTGTTCGTTCGCAAGAAAACGGGCCGCCTCGATCTGTACGGCGCGCTGCTTTTGATTGGGTCGCTCGCCTGCCTGCAAATTGCCACCAGCCGCGGCGAGCAGGATCTGTGGCTCCAATCGTACTGGGTCGCGGCCGCACTGGTTGGGGCTGCCATTTTCTTCGCCGTGTTTCTCTGGTGGGACTACCGCCCCGAAAACACCGCGCCGATTCTCCATTTACGCATGATCGTGCGGCAAGCGAACCTGCGCTCCTACTTCCTGGTGATCCTGATCGTGGGAGCGTTCTTCGGCGCCGGACTTTACGTGGTGCCGCAATACCTTCGGTTCGTGCAGGACTACAGCGCCTTGCAGGCCGGCGGTTTTATTTCGATGTACACGCTCGGGCTGGGGTTAGGGTTACAGAGCGGATTGCACGTGCTTATGCCCCGGCTCGGTCCTATACGTACGCTGGTATGCGGATTGCTGCTTTTGGTCGGGCTTTACCTCGGAATCTGCTACATCTGGACGCCCGACACGCCCACCGTCGTCCTGGCGCCCGCGATTTTCTTCCAAGGCTTTTGCATCGGGCCCGTTATCCTCGCCGCTGGGAACGTTGCCTCCGCCAATGCTCCGATTACGAAACTGAATGACATTTCCACCACCTACTTCTTTGTGCGCCAACTCGGAAACACTTTTGGAGTCACCGCGGCGACCGTCTTGTTCGATCGCCGCATGACCCTGCATTCCTCGCGCCTTCTGGACGCGGCCAATCGTCTGGAACCCACGACTCGTACTACGCTGTCGCAATATGCCAATCTGATTTTCCGCAACGGCGGCCCTAACAGCAATCCCGCACTCGGTGCATTGCAGCTCTTTCAAGCGCAAGTGATCACCCAGAGCAGACTGTTCTCCTACATCGACATCTACTTCGGCCTGGCGATGCTGGGCGTGCTCGCGCTGATCTCGATCGGCATTACACGAGCAAACATCAAGACTAGCGTCGTCCGCTTTTTTCATCCGTGGTGAGCGGGTGAATTTGGCCACAAGACCGTAGCATCGGATTGATCGTTTACTCTACGGGCAGCCATGAAAACTCTGTATAACGATGTTTATCCTGAGCTGGCTTCCGTCTTGCAACGATTTGTCGCACGCGTCGAGAGCGCACTAGCAAACAACTTCGTCGGCGCCTATCTTGTCGGCTCGCTTGCCACAGGCGACTTCGATCTCGACAGCGACGTCGATTTTCTCGCGGTAACAAAAAGCGAACTTTGCGACGCAGAAGTGGAGTCGCTAAACGCCACACACCGTGACATCCACGCGCTGGGAAATTACCCTGCCGAGCATTTGGAAGGGTCATATCTCACTCTAGAGCTGTTAAACCGGCCTGATACGGTTGGTGTACAACCGGTGTGGTACGTCGATAACGGAAGCACTTCGCTCGAGCGTTCCGTCCACGACAATCGATGGCACGTTCGATGGATTCTCCGCGAGCGAGGCATCGTCATGAAGGGGCCGGAACCCAAGACTTTGCTGCCGCCCATCTCGATTGAAGTCCTGCGAACTGAGGCTTCAACGTCGATTCAGGAACTCGCCGGACGATTTATCGCTGAAGTCGGTCGGCCGATCGGATGGTTCAACACTCGATTCGGCCAGTCATTCGCAGTGCTGACGTGTTGCCGCATGCTTCAAACGTGGTCCACCGGAACCGTAGAATCGAAACTCTCGAGTGTGAAATGGGCGGAACAGTGTCTTGACCCGGTGTGGTGTGGATTGATCCGCGAGGCATGGGCTGAACGTCGGGGAGTTCGGTATGGCGAAAAGGTCCGCCAGCCTGCTGATGCCATACTCATAAACGAGACCGCTAAATTCCTGGCTTACGCTGTGAGTCTCGTAGCTTCACACGAGCCAGCTTGAATTTGTGCTATATCAAACTTCTGGCGACGAAATCTCGCGCACTTAGGCCAACAATTCAGGAGGCATTTTATGAGCGATACACGCAATAGCGGCACAATCCGTTTGGTTCGGAAATCGGATGCGTACTGGCGAGTCACGATCGATCTTCCGCCTCTCAACATTTTCGGCCCGGCAAATATTCCTCAACTCGAGGAGGTTGTGTCGGCAATCGAAAACGACGAGCACGTCAAGGTGGTGGTGTTTGACAGCGCCGTCGAGGGATTTTTCCTCACGCACTACGATTTCCTGGCCGCGCCCGAAGAGTCCGCGAAGTTTCCCGTGGGCCGCACCGGATTGCAGGCTTTGCCGGACATGCTTGCGCGACTCAGCCGAGCGCCTGTCGTATCCATCGCGTTGATTCGTGGACGCGCAACGGGCGTGGGCAGCGAACTCGCGCTCGCCAGCGACATGCGCTTCGCCAGCCGTGAAAGGGCAATCCTATCGCAATGGGAAGTCGGAGCGGGCCTCGTTCCCGGTGGCGGACCGATGGCTCGATTGCCGCGTTTGATTGGCCGCGGCCGAGCGTTGGAAGTGTTGCTGGGCGCGGACGATATCAACGGCGAGATCGCGGAGTTGTACGGCTACGTGAACCGCGCGCTGCCTGACGGGGAGCTCGATGCATTCGTCGATCACCTCGTCGCCAGAATCGCGTCCTTCGATAAACAAGCAATCGCCGAAACGAAGCGCCTCGTCAACCTCAACAGTTTGCCTCCTGACGCGGAAATCGCACCGGAGTGGGACGCTTTCATCGCTTCCCTGGGCCGCCCCGCCGCACAAGAGCGCATTCGCACTCTCTTTGAACGCGGCTTCCACAAACCCGGCGATGTGGAAACCAGACTCGGCTTCCACGTGGGTCGCCTCGGTGCTGCGGATGAGGCGTCTGCAGCTTCCGGCGCATCGCGCTAATTGAACAGGGCCACTCGGACAGTCCGACGTTGGAGGAAGTTCGCTAGAGCCATGCGACGATATGTGAAAATCTGTATCTTCGTCACTCTACTCTGTGTCACCGGGCCGCGCTCCGCGTTCGGTCAAGATTCGCGCTCGGTTCGCCGCGTGGAAATCACTTCAACGAAAATACGATATACGGTCCCTAGGGAATCGCCGAAGCGCGTTGGCAGCGGATCTCCACCGGCGGATGCGACTCCAAACCGGACCGAGCTTTCGATCGTGAAGGACGGCGACGTTTACAAACTGGACGGCCAAGTGGTCGATCCGCATTTGATCGCGGCGCTGGTCGGCGCTCTCACCGCGCCCGCGAATGCGGCGCCCAACCTCGACGACCTCGGCGTGACGCCCTCGTGGCTGAAGGAGCACGCTGCGTCGGTCGCTCAGCGCGTTTCCGAAAGCACTGTCACCGCCACCGGACGCATACCGCAAGCGGCGCTGGAATCGGTATTCGCCGACCCCGTGGTGATGGACGCGCTCGTTCCGCAACTTTTCGGTCAACGGCCGCCCACCTGCGCCGATTGTACGCACCATGTTGGAGGGGTCGTTGTTACGGTCACTTTCGACGACGGCTCGACGCTTGCCGCTGCGACCTCGTCGCAACATCCGTTCATGCTTCCTTGGAGCGTCTCAAACACCACCGCTTACAACGCCGGCATCTCCCGCGCCGTTGCCGCGCTGATGCCCGATAAATCAACCAATCGTTTGCTGCTTCTATCTGAGAATCTCGACGTGCTCCTGGGCCGCGCCGCCGTTCAGCAGGCGATCAATCTCGACGTCGAACGCCGAACCGGCGGCCTCTTCGACGCTCTGCGCGCGAAATACACAATCGTGCGCGCGAGCATCGGCCAGCACTCGGATCCGGTGTTGCGCGTCCCGCTGCCCGAGCGCACGCCTGAGAATTCGAGCCTATTTTTGCAACTTCAGCGGTCCGATACGCCTGACATCTTTTTCTACGACGAAGTAATCCTTCCTTATGTGGACGGCAACGTCGCCGGCACGGATGTGTTTTTGCAGCGCGCGCCGCAATACGAGCAACTGATGTTGTCCGTTCCTTGGCTGAATCCGTTCGTACAGCAGAACAAAAGGATCTCGCGTCCGAGCCTGGCTTTTTCTGATGGCACGTCGTTCAGTGACGCGGAGGAGAAGGTTTTCGCCGACGATATGCACGCGGTCGGACGGGATAAATTGATCGCCAAAGTCAACGCGGCAAAAGGCCAGATCGCCTTGCTGATTTTCGGATTCGGAATGGAGGAATCGGACTGGCTGGTGTTCCCCGATCACCACATGGTCCTGTGGCGTTACTTTCAGACGCCCGTGTACGGCAAGCCCGACCTGCTGAAATGGAAACCTGCGGACTTCCCCGGAAGGCCGTGTGCAAAAACCACCGCTAAATTCGTCAATTGCGTCGGCACCGAAGTGTCACCGGATGGAGCCTTCATCGCTCCCGAATAGGTCGAATCAATCCGCTCAGCGCATCATTGCGCTGTAACCCGCCATGACGCCCGGCATCCCCGCCCGTTTCCGCGATAGAATTTCTGCGGCGACATAGCGGGCTTTGACCACCGAAATCCCAATCAGAAAGGCGAACTTGCTTGTTTGAAACATTCGAGCGCGACGAATATCGAATCACCACCGATCCTGCACAATTTGATCTCGACGCAATCCATTCGTATCTGAGTCGCGCCTACTGGTCGCAAGGGATTCCGCGAAAAACGGTGGAGCGCGCCGTCGCCAATTCCCTATGCTTCGCCGTGCTTCACGGGAAAGAACAGGTCGGTTTCGCGCGAGTCGTCACGGACTCGGCCACCTTCGCTTATCTCTGCGATGTCTACATCCTAGAAGAGCACCGCGGCAAAGCCTTGGGAAAGTGGCTGATGGAATGCGTGATGGGCCACCCCGCGTTGCAAGGTTTGCGCCGATTCAGTCTGGCGACTCGCGACGCTCACGGCCTTTATCGCCAATTCGGTTTTCGCGAACTGAGCAATCCCGACGTTATGATGGAAATTCTCCGCCCGGACATTTATCGATAATCCTCGCTTCGCCTGCCAGTGGACGGACCTCGAACATGAAGCCAAACGACCCCAGCCGCACAGCCCTGATGATCGCCCGGCAACGAGCCGCTCATCAGGTGCTCGATCACGGCTCAATCCTCAACGATCCATTCGCGATGAAGATTCTGCGTGAAGACGAAAAGGACGTGCTTCAACTTGCTAACGCACATCCCTTGGCAAGCATCGGACGTCTGTTCACCGCCGCGCGAAGCCGCGTTGCGGAAGATGCGCTCTCAGCGGCCGTCGAAAAAGGCGTTCGGCAGATCGTGATCCTTGGCGCCGGTCTCGACACTTTTGCCCTCCGGAATCCTCATGCCGCACAACAGGTCCGTATCTACGAAGTGGACCACCCCGCAACGCAGGCATGGAAGCGCCAGCTCTTGGCTGAAGCTCAAATCGCACTTCCGCCGTGGCTTGTTTTCGTGCCGGTCGATTTCGAGCAGAACGATTTGGGAGAAAAGCTCGCCGCCGCAGGCCTTCAGCAGAACTCGCCCGCGTTTTTCACTTGGCTCGGCGTCGTGCCGTATCTGACAGAAGACGCCATCGGCCGCACCCTGGATTACATCTCGTCCATCCAAAATTCGGAGGTCGTGTTCGACTACATGGAACCGGCCGGTGCATTCTCCGAAGAGCTGAGGCAATTGGAAAATCAACGGGCCGAACAGCTGGAGAAAATAGGTGAACGCTCAGCCACCCGTTTCGACCCGGCTGGCCTTGCAACGCTTCTCCGCTCGCACGGATTTCGCGCCATCCAAGACATCAATTTCCAGCAGATCGCCTCCAGATTCGGCCACGCCATCCAAGGCCTCGCGCCCGGTCACGCCGGCCTTCACGTTGTCCACGCAAAGCACTAACTGAACTCGGAGCAGCCTACGCCCCTCAGCTCCCGGCAAATCCGTTTATCAGATAACACAACTTATCGGGTGCTCGGAGGAGCCCGAAATTCGAGACGTGTATACTGCCCGCATGAAACGTCTGATCGTGCTTTTGCAGGTGGTGACTTCCGTTTCGGCGAGCGTGCCCGTACCGCGCCCTGCGGACTCCGTGGTGAATGCGCTCTATCAGCAAGTTGTGCTTCGCAAGCCGCTTGGAATCCCAAAAGGTGCGGACAAGGCGGCTATTTGGCCCCTCGTCAGCAAGAGACTGGCTCAGAATCTCGCGACAGCGCAAAGCTGCGAAGACGACTATTTCCGGCAGCACGCCGGCGACGACGGCAAACCCCAGTTTGAATGGCTTGAGAGCGACCTATTCTCCGGAGCCAATGAAGAAGCCTTTCCTTCGTCCTTTGCGGTGGAGCGTACGGAGCCACAGGCCGACGGCACGTTCCGCGTTTCTGTGCGACTCACCTACAGGGATTCGTCTGAAACTTACGGAAAACCAACCACTCCGTCGAAGCCGTTCGAGTGGCATGTCGCTGTTGTGGTGAAGTCGGAGAGCGGGAGGTACGTCGTGGACGATGTCGTGCTGTTTGAGGACGACTCAACGAAGATTGCGTCACGATTATCGGCTTCCTTCGCAGGTTGCGACGGTCCGCGCTGGGTTGGCATGAGTGAAAGTGAAACTGCTCCTGCGAAAATAACCTACGAGAATGCCCTGATGGGCGAAATGCGCGACGAAGATGGTGTTCATTTGGGTTTCACTGACGTCAAAGCGTCGGACGGCAACTACCTCACAGTGCTATACCAAGATTTCGACAGCCCTGCGGATGCCCAGGCGTTCTTCGAGAAACAGCTCGCCAAGGCGGCAAAGGTGGTTGACCGGAAGAACAAACTCAGTCCCGACGGAACGTTCGTTGGCGAGCGTGCGGAAATCCTGTTGGGGCTCTCTTCGGGAGGAGCAATCCCGGCTGTTCTTTGGACCGATGGAGTCAAGTTTCACGAAATATCTTCAACGTCGCGAGATAGCGTACTCGAATTAGAACGAGTTTATCCGTACTGAGTGTCTCAGCTCCCGATGAACGCCGTAACCAAGCAAGAAAGCTCCCGCAAAAACCACATGTCCGGATACCGCTACTCGGAACGTCGAGGCGGGAGCAGTGCGAGAAAAAGCACACCGATGACAACCAGAATCGCTGAGGCGATTATGAAACCATTCTTTTCCTCGTGAATGTAAAAGCCCAGCCATGTCATCACAATGGCGTGCGCAAAATTCGACCAGGCGACGAAGGCGATCAAGCTGCGGTACCGTGAGGGGTCCCGCACCGCCAGCAACAGAAAAACTCCCATGGTGAAATACAGGCTCATCATCATCGTGTCGCCGGTATCGTCCGTCGGCGCTGGGTGCCTTAGTCCCATGACGATCGGATAGATGGCAGCGACAAATATCAGGCCCACGAGGACCAAAACGACTTGCAAGCTACGTTGGCGCGTCATCGCGACCTCCGACACAATTCATCCGCGGCGAGTCACGGAGAGTATTCACGTTTGCCGGCCGAACATCAATACGCCCTTGAATCTCGGTCATCGTGGAACTTGTCCGGGAACGCGACTTATCAGGCAGGTGAAATTCAAGCTGTAAACACTGGCGCGTTTCACAGGACTAAGGTTGAGTTCGGTAATTATTGGTCGCCGAACGCATTGGCCTGAAAGCGACAGCTGAGCCCAGGGTCACTTAGCCGGAAATGAGGCTATTCGGCGAGAGGCCCCGTTCTTACTAAGCCTCCGCCGCCAGCCTTAGCTGTGTCTCGCGCACGACGATCATCAAAACTTCAACTTCTTATTTCGCCTGCGCTAGCCCCGCAACAACTGCGGCAACTTTATCGAACATCTCATTCCAGCCCTCGAGTTGCCCGCTGTTCTTTGCGTCTTCCATGAGTTCATTTCCAATCATGGTGAGCTTCGTCCGGCCGCTTCCATAATCCTCAAAAATCACCACGTCGCGCGCATCTTCTATGGCCTCATGTTCACTTCCATACTGCGCAGGATCAACCTTGTTTCCCTTCGAGTCGGCAAAGTACAGGGAGTACACGATCTTCTCGTGCGGAACAATTTCGTGGTATTCCCCGCCATTCCAGCCCTCTTGCCCATCCGGCGATTTCATGCAGCAGAGAAATTTTCCTCCTACGCGAAAATCGATCTTGCAAACGGGCGATGTAAAACCCTTCGGCCCCCACCACTGCATCACATATGTCGGGTCTGTCCACGCCTTCCAAACCAATGCGCGTGGAGCATCGAAAATTCTGGTGATAACCATCCGCTCTTTCTCGTTAACCGCGTTTTTTGTCATCGCTGGCCTCCGCTTTTTTCATTCGTTTCAGAACCACATCCAACTTGTCAAAACGCTCTTCCCAGCATCGGCGATAGTTCGTCGCCCAGTCGCTGACTGTCTTTATCGCCTCTGGCCTGAGCGTGCACACGCTCTCTCTTCCACGTTTCCTCTTGATCACAATCCGCGCGCGCACCAGATAGGCAATATGTTTTGAAATCATCTGCTGCGAGAGGGCAAACGGCTCCGTCAATCCGTGCACGGAGGCAGGCCCATGGGAGAGCCGTTCGATCATCGCCCGGCGGGTTGGATCAGACAGAGCCGCAAATGTTGTATCTAACTTATCCACAACCATATGGTAGTGGATTATCCGT
>JBEKJW010000147.1:0-11867 GCA_050011035.1 Candidatus Acidiferrales bacterium | reverse complement strand
CGGGTCGTGCTTCATAAATTCGACCGCGGGCGAATCGAGCGCGGCAATCGAAGCGGCGGTCACTGGTCGTGTTGGGGTTGAGAGCGGAGCATTTCTTTGTGCTGGCGGAGGAGGTAGTGGTCGGTCATGCCAGCGATGTAGTCGCAGACGATGCGGTGCGTGGGAGCTTCTTCGGCGAGTTCGGCGTGCTGGCGCGGCATTCGATCCGGATGGTCCATGTAGAAAGTTCGATGGAGTGTTTACGAAGCTGCAGGTTGGTGTGCTCGATCAGGTCCGTGGCGAGGCGGTTGAGAACGGACTTCAGCGCTTCGTTGAATTTCAGCTTGGTGAGGCCGTGCGGGTGCGTGCGATCGGTTTCGGCCCAAGCCTCGCCGAATATGGGAACTTCCTTCCGGAGTAATTCGAGATCGATCAGGTGCGCTTCAAAGGCGTCGTCAAGATCGGCGGTGTTGTAGGCGATTTCGTCGACGAGGTCGATGAGCTGCGCTTCGAGTGGCGGACGAGAGCGGAGCATATATTCGGAGAGCTCCGGGAAGTCGAGCTCGTTGTAGTCGCGCGAGTGCTTGATGATTCCCTCGCGCACTTCGAACGTGAGATTGAGGCCCGCGAAATCGAGATAGCGGCGCTCGAAGTGCTCGACGATGTGCAGCGCGTGAAGATTGTGATTGAAGCGATCGCCGTAGGCGCGCATGCGTTCGTCGAGAGCGCGTTCGCCGGCGTGGCCGAAGGGTGGATGGCCGATGTCATGAACGAGAGCGAGGGCTTCGGCGAGATCCGTATTGAGATTGAGCGCCGCGGCGACGGTGCGAGCGACTTGCGCTACTTCAAGCGTGTGCGTGAGGCGGTTGCGGAAATGATCGGAGAAGCGCGTGGTGAAAACTTGCGTCTTCGCTTCGAGACGGCGGAAGGCGCGCGAGTGGATCACGCGGTCGCGATCGCGCGCGTAATCGTTGCGATAGGGATGCTGCGCTTCGGGATGGCGGCGCCCACGCGTGCGGTGAACGTCCATCGCATAGGGCGCGAGCGGCATCGCCGTCATGGTATCACCGGCGAGGAGTTTAGGATTTGCCTGGGAGAAGGTTCAAACCCTGGTCGGCTTGCTGCGCGATCGGCGTGTCCGGGTAGTCGGTCTTGATCTGCGTGTAAAGCTTGGCGGCTTCCGTGGGATTTTTCTGCGCGTAGTGGCCGGCAAGGGCGAGCATCACGACAGGCTTCGGGACGAGGACGGCGGGCTTGGCCATCAGCTGCTGGTAGAGCTTCAAGGCTTCGTCGGAGTTGCCCAGGCGGTCGTTGAGCTGCGCGAGCTCGTACTTGGCCATGGCGGCGAAATCTTCGACGTTGCCATCGGCGAGGCCCTGCAGCCACTTCTTCGCGTCGTCGTTCTTATTGATCTTTTCATCGCTGAGCGCGGCGTAATAGGCGGCGAGCTGGCCGGGGCGCGTGTGCGGGTACGTGCTAGCAACGGTGGCGAACTTCTGCGCGGCTTCGGTGTACTTGGCCTGATCGGTCGGGTAGGTGGTCTCACCGGGGATCGGCGGCGTGGGGCTGCCGGCGACGGGCGCGAGGAAGACTTTCTTGGCGTCGTCGAATGCGGCTTCGGCCTTCACGGTCTGGTGCTCGGTGTAGGTCTTCCAGCCGAAAATAGCGGCGGCGATAAGGACGGCGACGACGACCACGATCGTCGTGAGCGTCTTGTGCGACATCACGGCGTCCGCGCCGTGAACGATTGTGTCGCGAAATTCGTCCTTCTTCAGGTCTTTCCGGGTGATGTGTTCGGGCAAGTGGGCACCTAATGGAGTTTACAAACGAAAATAATAGCATGAGATGGCGTTGGAGGCACGTTACAGGGCAGCGGCGCGCTACTCGGCGGGGCCGGCGAAGAGGATGAGGTTTCCGTCGGGATCTTTGACGACGAAGGTGGTCGCGCCCCAGGCTTCCTGCTTTAGGGGTTGTTGCATTGGGGCTCCCGCGGCCTCGTAGGTGTGGAAGAGTTGTTTTGTCTCGGCGGCTGTGGCGAGCGTGAGTGAAGCGGAGAGAAGGCCTTCGCGCTCGCGGACTCCGGCGACGAAGACGGGTTCGTCGACGCCACGCAGCGTCAGGCGAGCGCGATCGCGCACGACGAGCGCATAAAACGGCGGATCGCCGTAGGCGAACTCGACGGCGAAGCCGAGCTTGTCTTTGTAGAAGGCGCAGGATACAGCGACATCGGCGACGAAGAGTTGCGCTTCGGTGGCGGTTAGCACGGGCCGCGGTGGGTTGGGTTTCGTGTTGTCGGGCATGCGATCGAAGTGGAGGAAGTGTAACAGAGGGGCTAGCGACGAAAATGAATGCGCGGCGATGCGGGATTGCCACGCGGCGCTCGCGGACGTACAGTAAGTGCCTCTCGGAGCGTAAAAATGAAAAATGTCCATGCCCCAGGACTGCCGAAACTCGTTCGATGGGCGTTAATCGTCGCGGCGATTGTCGCAATTCCCTTCCTATATCTGCGTGTGCATGCCGCGATGCGCACCGCGGCGGCGCAACAGCAAAGCCCGGGTGGACTGGGTTGGGCGCCGCAGACGCTGAGCGCAGGCGGGCAGGCGTCGCTGGCTGCTTCGGTGCAATCCGGAAACCTCGCCGACCTGCGCTGGCCGAATTTCAGCGACTACACGGCGCACGTTCAGAAATTCTACGGGCTCTTCAACAATGCGCTGCCATGGGTGCGCGATATGCAGCCTACGCCACAAGCGCTGCAAATGATCGCGCTGATCCAGGCGTCCGATAAGAAGGGCCTGACGCCGGAGGATTACGACGCATCGCGCTGGGCCGCGCGCGTTGCGAAGTTGAGGCCGGGAACCCCGAATCCTGCGGAGGCAGACGCCATCGCGTTCGACGAAGCGATGACTGTCTGCACCATGCGCTACATCTCCGACCTGCACATTGGCAAGGTGAATCCGAAGCATTTCGACTACGGCTTCAACATCAACACGAAGAAGTACGACCTGCCCGAATTTGTGAAGCAAAACGTGGTGGATGCGCAGGACGTTTCGGCAGCGCTAAGGCAAATCGAGCCGCCGTTTCCCGGCTACGACCGGACGATTGCAGCGCTTGCAACTTACATGCAGCTCGCCAAAGAAGACGACGGCGAGAAGTTACCCGACGTGACGCGGGCGGTGGCGCCGGGCGATACGTGGATAGGCGTCCCGCGGCTGACGAAAATCCTGAAACTCGTTGGCGATCTGCCGGGAGATGCGGATGTTCCCGCGGACTCGAACGCCTACAAGGGGCCGCTGGTCGATGCGGTGAAAAATTTCCAGACCCGGCACGGACGCCCCTCCGACGGAAAAATCACGCCGCAAACGGTGGCCGACTTGAACACGCCGCTCAGCAAGCGGGTGGAGCAGATGCAACTCACGCTCGAGCGCTGGCGGTGGCTGCCCCTGATCGATCCGAGCAAATCGCTGCCACCGCCGATCGTGGCGAACGTGCCGGAATTCCGCGTCCGGGCGTACGACGATCATTTCAGAATTGTCTGGACGATGAACGTGGTGGTGGGACGCGCCTACAACCACGACACTCCCGTGTTTGCGGACATGATGCAGTACGTGGTGTTCCGCCCTTACTGGAGCGTGCCCTATTCGATCGCGCGCGCGGAAATGCTGCCAAAGCTCGCGAAGGATCCAAATTACCTGGCGTCGAGAGGATTCGCGGTGGTGGACGCGAAACAGAACGTGGTGACGGCCGGCGCGGTTTCTCCTGAAGTGATGGCGCAACTGAAGGCGGGAACGCTTTTCGTCCGGCAGAATCCCGGGCCGAAGAATTCGCTGGGACTAGTGAAATTCATTTTCCCGAACGACTACAACATCTACATGCATGACACGCCGGAGAAGCAGTTCTTCTCGCGCGACCGGCGAGACGCCAGCCATGGCTGCATTCGGCTGGAGCGTCCGGCGGACATGGCAGCGTGGGTGCTGCGGAACAATCCGGGCTGGGATCCCGCGAAGATCAAAGCGGCGATGAACGGCACTCAGGACAACTTGCAGGTGAATTTGACGCAGCCGATTCCCGTACTGATCGTTTACAGCACGGTGGTGGTAGAGGAAGACGGCAGCGTACATTTCTACGACGATATTTATGGACACGACAAGGAGCTGGAGGAAGTGCTGGCGAAGGGGTATCCCTACCCCGGATAGACGGCGTGGAACTATGTGACGGCCCACAGACAAGATGTCTATGCCACACAAGGCTCCGTATCGTTTGGCGGAGGCGATGCCTGAGCTTGGGCGGTCTTTGAACGACCTAGTAGGACAACTGAACCGGTGACGCTAGTCGCCGGTGGCTAGATTCGCGGGGCAATCAAAACACCACTGACGCACGCGGCCCACATCGACATGGATAAAGTCGGAGTGCGGATAGTAGCCCACCCCGCCGCGAGCCAAAGCGAGAGCGGCGCGACGCAGCTTGAGGGTATTTACACCCGGCATGCGCAGGTCGATGGCTTCGGCCTGTATGTGCAGGCTGTTTTTCGCGACGCCATTGGTGCGCTCGCGAAGAGCGGCGTTCGTGGCGGGCGTGCGGTAGCCGCAGACGATGTCAATTTCGCCGCCGGGATGGCCGACCGAGGCGGTGAGGTCCGAGAGAATGTCGTACAAGTGCGGGTCGAAATGGCGGACTTCGTTGGTGTTGTGATCGCGCAAGAAATAATCTAGCTTGCTCAGCGCGGCTGCGACGTAAGCGTCGCCGTGCCGGTAGACGACGCTGATGCGCTCGTTGGTGTGCGTGTTGTAGAGCGAGAGGACGTGGTCGAGCGGCAGGGCGGCAGCGGGCTGTGGCTCGGTGGCGGACGGCTTCGCGGCGCTTGATTGCGACCGTGCGGTGCGCGGAGCGCCCATCGCAATGATGGCGCAGGCTGCAAGGGCGATGCCCTTCAGTTTTTGGGACCAGTGGTTAGTATGCATACGCTCTGATTTTATCACAGGCGCGCGTTTTGGCTTATTTTGGGCGAGCAGCGAGAATGGCGGAAACGCCAACCACGAGATCGTGCATCAGGGCGTCGACGGTGCGGTGTTTGAGCAGGTTCGCGTTCTGGCCGGACCAGAGTTGCAGCAGGTCCGCGCGTTCGGCTCTGGCGGCGGGTACGACGAGGTTGCGGACGAGAGCGCGTTGGAGCGGATACGGAAGCACCGCGGCGTCGGATGAGTTGACGGCGTCCATGAGACGATTTTTGATGCCGCGCGCGAGGCGGCCGGTGAAGCCTTTCGTGAGCGCGGTGCGAACGTTGCCGGAGAGAAGCGCGTTGCGATGGAGCGCGCTCGCGCTCGATTCCTCGGTGGCGAGAAATGCAGTGCCTATCTGTACGCCGTCTGCGCCGAGATCGAACGCAGCGGCGATGCCGCGCGCGTCGGCAATTCCTCCGGCGGCGACGACCGGAATACTGACAGCGTCGGCGATCTGAGGAACGAGCGAGAAGGTGCCAGTGAGAGATTCTTCAGCCGAGCGCAGGAACGAGCCGCGGTGGCCGCCGGCCTCAAATCCCGACGCGACAACGATGTCGGCGCCGGCCTGTTCGATGGCGATAGCTTCATCGACCGTGGTTGCGGTGCCGACGGTGACGATTTTTCGAGCGCGGCACTCGTCGAGAATTTCCTTCGGCGGGATGCCCACGATGAAGCTGAAGACTGGCGGGCGCGCATCGAGAAGTGCTCGGGCTTGCGCTTCGAACGCAACAGGCGCGTAGGGTTTGTAGACCGGATGCGGCGCTCCGATTTCGTCGAGAAAGGGCTTGAGCGTGGCGAGAGCTTGTTGAAATTCACGCTCTCCTGCTTCGCGCGCGCCTCGATCTTCCATCGAGACCCAGAGATTGATCGCGAAGGGCTTAGAGGTGTGGGCGCGAATCGTGGAGACGACGTTGGCGATTTGATCCGGCGAAACATTGTGCGCGCCGTAAGAGCCGAGGCCGCCCAGATTCGAGACGGCGGCAGCGAGGCGCTCAGTGGAAAATCCGCCAAGCGGACCCTGAATGATAGGAAGCTCGATGCCCAGCTTCCCGCTGAGCGGCGTTCGCATCCAGGGAGCGGGATCGAAGGCCGAGTGATTGGATTCGGTCATCGTTTTGGCTGCCGGACAGAATTAGTTTCAATCATTTCGAGTACGAAAGGAAAGCGGCGCGCTCAATTCGACGGATCGGACGATTCTCCGATTATCGGAACAACAGGCTCAGAAGCAGGTGACGAGCTTGCGCATGCCTTCGCGGATCTGGCGCGGATCGGCGCCGCCGTAGCCGAGGATGAGGCCGCCGCGCGCGGGCAGCTTGGCGTAGCAGAACGAAAGCGGCATCACGGAAATTCCCGCCTTTGCGGCGCGCTGCACGACGGCAACGTCATTCACTCCTTTCGGCAGCAACGCGACCAAGTGCATTCCCGCCTCCGCGCCGATTACTTCCAGTTTGTCGCCGGCTTCTTTCGCGATCGCGTCGACAAGTGTGGCGCGGCGATCCATGTACAACATGCGCATTTTGCGAAGATGGCGCGCGAAGTGGCCTTCACGAATGAAATCGGTCATCACGGCCTGAAATAGCGTGGAGGAAAAAACGTCGGTGGCGTCGCGGGCGCTCGCGAACGCATCGACGAGGTCTTTCGGCACGACGACGTAACCGAGGCGCAGCGCCGGAAACATGACTTTGTTGAACGTGCCGATGTAGATGACCCGGTCGGCGTTGTCGAGGCTTTGCAGCGACGCGATGGGGCGCTCCGCGAAACGATACTCGCTGTCGTAATCGTCTTCGAAAATCCAAGCGCCTTGGCGCGAGGCCCAGTTAAGAAGCAGCATGCGCTGCGTGGCGTTCATCGTGACGCCGAGCGGGTATTGATGCGAGGGCGTGATGTAGACGGCCTTCGCATCCGGGCAACGGCGAATTCCCTCTTCGACGTCGAGGCCGTCACGATTGATGGGCACGGTGACAATTTTCGCGCCGGCCATGCGCAACGCGTGGCGCGCGCCATGGTAGCCCGGCTCTTCGATCCAAGCGCGGTCGCCGGCATCGAGAAGGATCTGCGAGGCGAGCTGCAGGCCGAGCTGCGAGCCGGTAGTGACTAGAATTTGCGATGCGTCGCAACGCACGCCGCGCGAAGCGCCGAGATATTCCGCGATGGCTTCGCGAAGCGGCATGTAGCCCATCGCGTTGGCGTAGGCCATTTGATGGCGCGTGAGGCGGCGCGCGTGGCGGTTGACAAGCTTCGCCCACAGCTCGGCGGGAAAATGTTCGAGCGCTGGAAGGCTGACGCGGAAAGCGCCGAGCGTATCGATCCAGGTTTGCGGCGGAAGCAGTACGGAGAGCGCCCGTTGGGAGATGGCGCGCTTGGTTCGCGCTTTCACGTCGGCTCGCGAGTTGCCGTTTGCGGCGGGCGCGCCGGTTGCTGGTTTGAGCGCGTCGTCGGGAATCGAACGTGCGACGCAGGTGCCTGCGCCGACGAATGTTTCGAAATATCCTTCCGCGTGGAGCTGTTCGTACGCGCTCGAGACGGGAATGCGCGAAATTTTCAGCTCGGAGGCGAGGCTGCGCGTGGACGGAACGCGCTGCGAGGGCTTGAGCTGGCCGTCGAGAATGGCGCGGCGAAACCATTCGTAGAGCTGGCGGTATTTCGGCGTTTCGGCGCGCGCGTCGAGAGCGATGGGAGGAAAGTAGCTCGCGGAAATGCGTTTCGTAGTCATCGCGCGAAGTGGACTTATCATATCACGCGTGAGTGGCCATTGTGACATGCCACTTGTGAAGCTAATGTCCGCGCAGACGGTGCGAATCTGGAGGAGGACGCGCATGAGGTTCACGGGATTGCTACGAAACGGCATTCTTTCGATGGGAATTTTGTCGATGGCTCTGTCGCCCGCAGGCCTGGCGACAGTACAAGCGCAACAGGCTGGAGCTGCGAACCGGCCGCCCGCGCTGCCGGTGCAAACGCCACGCGACGGGCAGCACGATTTTGATTTCGAGGTCGGGCACTTCAACATTCATCTTTCGCGGCGGTTGCATCCGCTGACGGGTTCGACGGAGTGGGTGGAGTTCGACGGCACCTCTCTGACAAAGCCGCTGTGGGATGGCAAGGGCAACATCGAGGAGTTTGAAACCGACAGCCCGAACCTGCACGTCGAGGGACTGACGCTGCGCGTCTACAATCCGACGACGCACCAGTGGAGCCTCTACTGGGCGAACAGTAAAGATCCCGATCTCGGCACTCCAATCACGCCGATGGTGGGTCACTTCAATGCGGACGGCGTTGGCGAATTTTACGATCAGGAAATTTGGAACGGTCGTGCGATTTACGTGCGTTTCATCTGGTCACGCATCACGGCGAATTCGGCGCACTTCGAGCAGTCGTTCTCCGAAGACGGCGGACGCACGTGGGAAGTGAACTGGATTACCGATCAGACGCGCGTGCCGGACAACGGTGCGCAGGCGCAGAAGTAGCGGGTCACTCAAAAACGATGATGCGTTAAATGTACGGGTTCAGGCTTTGAAGCTGCGGACGGCGGCGGTCTCTTCGGTTTGGACGTCGAAGACGGTGAACAGGCGCGTGATTTGCAAAATGTCGTGCACGCGCTTGGTGAGGTGCAGAAGCTTCAGCTCGCCGCCGGCGTTGCGCACGGTAGTGTAGGCGCTGACGAGTTCGCCGATGCCAGAGCTGTCGATATAGTCGACGTCGTAGAGGCTGAGCAGAATTTTTTTGTCGCCGCCTTCGGTGAGTTCTCTGATGGTTTTGCGAAGCGTGGCGCTGCCCTCGCCGAGGGTGATCTTGCCGCTGAAGTCCACGATGATTACGTCGCCGATTTGGCGGCGGGTGCCTTGGAGTGCCACGGGATCCTCTTGTGCCTATTCTACTCCGGTTGGTGCTTACCGTTGTCGGAAACTGGTTGGGGCAGGCGCTTGACCATAATCAACTCGGCGCCGCCGTTCGGACCGCTTTTTACGTCGAACTCATCCATGAAGGCCTTCATCAGAAACAGCCCACGACCCGACGTGCGAAGCAGATTTTCCTCCGCCAGCGGATCGGGAACTTCGGTGAGCTCGAACCCCTTTCCTTCGTCGAGAACCCGGACAACCATCTTGTCGGTGTCGAGCTCGACGGTCATCAGAATTTTTTTGCGCCGGTCCTGCTGGTTGCCGTAGTTGTAAGCGTTAATCACGCCTTCGCGAACGGCCATGCCCATCTTATGCAGCTCGTCTTCGCCAAACCCGGCCGCTTCGGCTATCCGCATGGTGATGCTTTCCGCAAGGTCGACGCTTTCAAGCAGAGTTTCCAGCGTGACCGTGATCCGTTTGGTTTTGGCGGCCATCCGCGGTTGTCGTGAATTCCCTTCCGTCCCGAGAGGTGTAATGGGTATCACAGCGTTCGACTGCAAGTCAATGATGCGCGCGGAGAGGGTCGGACGGTTACGCCCAGTACGTGCGGTCAAGCGTGCGGTATTGGATGGCGACGCTGAGGTGTTTGGGGGTGATGGCGTCCGACGCGTCGAGGTCTGCGATGGTGCGCGAGACTTTTAGAATGCGGTCGTGAGCGCGGGCGGAAAGGCCGAGGCGCGCGATGGCGGTTTCGAGCAGCTTTTCGCCTTCGGCGTTGATCGCGCAGTACTTGCGGATGAGCCTAGGCGGCATTTGGGCGTTGGAGTAGACGCCTTTTTCGCTCGCGAAGCGCTCGGTCTGGCGTGCGCGCGCGCGGATCACGCGTTCGCGGATCGCGGCGGAGTTCTCGATGACGGCGTCGCCGCGCAGCTCTTTGTATTTCACGGCGGGGACGTCGATGTGGATGTCGATGCGGTCAAGCAGCGGTCCGGAAATTTTTGAGACGTAGCGCTGAATTTGCATCGGCGTGCAGTGGCACTCGCGCGTGGGATCGCCGAAGAATCCACAAGGGCACGGGTTCATTGCGGCGGCGAGCATGAAGCGCGAGGGGAACGTGACGGAGACGGCGGCGCGTGCGATCGTGACGCAGCCATCTTCGAGCGGCTGGCGCATCACTTCGAGCACGTTGCGCTGAAATTCGGGAAGCTCGTCGAGAAACACAACGCCGTTGTGGCCGAGCGAAACTTCGCCGGGACGTGGAACGGTGCCGCCGCCGATCAAGCCCGCGTCGCTGATGGTGTGGTGCGGCGAACGAAACGGCCGCGTGCCGACGAGGCCGCGCGAGTCTTCGAGCGTGCCTGCGACGCTGTGAATGCGCGTGGTCTCGATTGCCTCAGCGAGAGACATCGGCGGCAGGATCGTGGGGATGCGCTTCGCCACCATGGTCTTCCCCGCTCCGGGTGGACCGATCAGCAAAATGTTGTGGCTACCAGCGCAGGCAACTTCGAGTGCGTACTTTGCGGCTTGCTGGCCGCGCACGTCGCGCATGTCGAAGGGATACTGGCTGGCCTCTTCGAGCATTTTGTCGACGTCGACGGTAACGGGCTGGAAAGATTCCGGCGCGTTGACGAGGTCCATCGCCTCCGGAAGGCTTTTCACCGGGAATACGCGGATGCCTTCGACGACGGCCGCCTCGCGCGCGTTCGTTTCGGGCACCACGACGTTTTCGAGGCCACGTTCGCGCGCTGCGAGTGCGGCGGAGAGCGCGCCGCGAACGGGCCGCACTGAGCCATCGAGCGAAAGCTCGCCGAGGAAGACGTACTTGTCGAGGATTTTGCCGAAGAACGAGCCCTGGCATCCCGCGAGGCCCAGCGCCATCGGAAGATCGAACGCCGAGCCTTCCTTGCGAATGTCCGCCGGCGCGAGATTGATGGTGACGCCCTTGCCCGACGGAGATTCGAGGCCGCAGTTGCGCAACGCGGCGCGAATTCGTTCGCGGCTTTCGCGTACCGCGTTGTCTGGCAGGCCCACGATGTTGAAAAAGGGCTGGTAAGCGTCGATGGTGTCCACTTCGACTTCGACCAGGTACGCGTCGATGCCGAAGACAGCCGCGCTGTTCGTCTTGAAAAGCATCGTTTCGCGCCTTCGGAAACGGGGCAAAAAGGGGGCTAGTGCGCGGCAGTGTATCTCAATTCGTACCGTAACGCTAGCGGCACCTTATGGCTTTGAAGGGCAAGTGAGGTGGGTGTGATATTCTCGCGTCCGTCGGGTTCGGGGGCGTGTCGATGCGGAGACGGATTCCCGTTTTGGAACTGAGTTTGGCGGTAGGGGCGCTGGTTTGGGGCTCGGCGGCAGCGGTTTCCGAGACGTGGGCCGCACAGTCTGGCGCCGGTTCATCGAGCCAGACGAACTCCAAAGGCATGGACCTTTATAAGGCGGGAAAGGTCGACGAGGCCATTGCGGCGTTCAGGCAAGCTCTTGCGGCAAACCCGAACGACGGCGACGCTTTGACCAACCTGGGACTGGCGCTGGATGCGCGCGGGCGGGACGATGAGGCCGTCGCGGACCTGAATAAAGCGCTGACGATAAACCCGTCAAATTCGATGGCGGAAAACGACCTGGGCCTGGCGCTCTACCACGAAAAGAAATACGCGGAATCGATCGCCGCTTACAAGAAGGCCATCCGGCTGAATCCGAAATCGCAGATCGCATACAACGGCATGGGCGCTTCGCTTTACGGGGCGGGCAGCATTGATCAGGCCATCGCGGCGTACCGGCAGGCGCTGGACATTTCGCCGCGGTATGTCGACGCGATGAACAATCTGGGAGCGGCGCTGGACGCGCAAGGCAAGTATAACGAAGCTGCCGAAGTGTACTCCCGCGCAGTGGCGATCGATCCGCAGTCGCGCGACGTGCGTGCGAGTTACGCGGCGACGCTCCACAACGCCGGAAAGAACGACGATGCGATCGCGCAGTATCGGGAAGTTTTGTCGGCCCATCCGGACGACGCGCATTCGTGGAGTTTGCTGGGGCGCATTTTAATCATCACGGGGCA
>JBEKJW010000146.1:0-13674 GCA_050011035.1 Candidatus Acidiferrales bacterium | reverse complement strand
GCGTGCTACGCTGGCTACGAAATGAGCATCGCCGTTCGAGTGGCAGTTCCTGCAGACATTCCGAAGCTGCGCGAAGTGATTGATGCATCCGTGCGCGGCCTGCAGCCCGGATTCTATACGCAGCAGCAGATCGACGGCGCACTCGCGTCCGTTTATGGCGTGGATACGCAACTCATCGCCGACGGGACATACTTCATCGCTGAGGCTTTCGGCGCCGACGGCACAGTCGAAGACGTCGCGGGTTGCGGCGGCTGGAGCAAACGCAAAACGCTCTACGGCGGCGACCAATTCGCTGCGCGCGAGGACTCGCTGCTCGATCCCACACGCGACGCAGCAAAGATTCGAGCGTTCTTCGTTTCACCGCGCTGGGCGCGACGCGGCGTGGGCACGCTGATTCTCGATGCGTGCGAAAGCGCCGCAATCTCTGCCGGATTCACGCGTCTCGAGATGGGCGCGACGCTAAGCGGAGTCGCGTTTTACGAGGCGCGCGGATACGCAAAGCTCGAACTGCTCGAAGTCCCGCTCGACGGCGGCGTGCAGCTTCCGATTGTGCGCATGGCAAAGACGGTCCTGCGCCGAGGCTACGCCGACGCGCTGTGAGACTTCTCCTCGTCCGCGACGTGCGCCGGCTTATGTGCCGCGATCACCTTGTCCGCAATTTCACTCGGCACGTAATCGTAGTGCGAGAACTCCATGCTGAAACTGCCACGCCCTTGGGTGAGCGACGTGAGTTCGTTCGCGTAGCTCAGCATCTCGGCAAACGGCACCTGCGCCTTGATCGTTACGGCTCCCGTGCGCGTATCGCTGCCGTTGATTTTGCCGCGACGCCCGCTCAAGTGGCCGAGTAGGTCGCCCGAGTATTGATCGGGTGCGTGTACTTCTACGGTCATGATCGGCTCGAGCAAGCACGGACGAGCTTGCTTCATCGCTTCCTTGAACGCGAGCGACCCGGCGATTTTGAACGCCATGTCGCTCGAATCGACGTCGTGATATTTGCCGTCGTATAGACTCACGCGGAAATCGACAACCGGAAAGCCCGCCAGGTAGCCGCGCTCGGCCGATTCGCGAACGCCCTTCTCGACCGACGGAATCCAGTTATTCGGAATCGCGCCTCCGAATATGTCGTCGACGAATTCGATCCCCTTCCCGCGCGGCATCGGCTCCAGCTTGATCCGGCACAAGCCGAACTGTCCGTGGCCACCGGTCTGTTTCTTGTGCTTGCCTTCGGCGTCGGCTTTGGCGCGAATCGTTTCGCGGTACGGAATTTTCGGCGGATGGATTACCAGGTCGACGTGATAGCGCTTGCGCAGCTTCGCGACCACCACTTCCACATGCTGCTGGCCGGAACCGCTGAGCAGGAACTCCTTGGTCTGCGGATCCCGGCCGAAGCGCAGCGATGGATCTTCTTCCAGTATTTTGTGAATGGCGATGCCGATGCGATCTTCGTCCGCGCGCGTCTTGGGCTCAACGGCAAACGTAATCGCCGGCTCGGGAAGCCGCGCTGGCGAATAGAAGAAGATGGCGTTCTTATCGCCGAGCGTCTCGCCCGTGAGGGTTTCCTTCAGCTTCGCGATGGAGCCGATGTCGCCGGCATGCAGCTCGTGAATTTCCGCGGCGTTCTTTCCTTGCGAGACGTGCAGGTGCTGGAATCGTTCCTGCGAACTGCGATGAAAATTGGTCAGCGTCGCATCGTTCTTCAAAACGCCTGACATCACCTTGAAATACGAGATACGCCCGGAGAACGGATCGGCCAGCGTTTTGAATACGAACACCGCGAGCGGTTCCGTGCTCGACACTCCGCGTTCGAACGCATCGCCCGAGTGATCCGCGTTTTTGTGGCACAAGCACTTGCCGCGTTCGCATGGCGACGGCAGAATTTCCGCGACGAAATTCAGTAATATTGTGCAGCGCCGAACTGAGCAGCACCGGGAAAATCCGCCGCTGCGCCACAGCTTCGCGCAGGCCTTTCACCAAATCCACAACAGGCAGCGTGCCTTCGTCGAAAAACTCCTGCATCAGCTCGTCGTTGCCTTCCGCGACCAGCTCGACAAGCGCTTCGTGCGCGAGCTTCGCATCGTCCGCGAGCGCCTGCGGAATTTCCTCCACTTTCGCCACGCCGTTGCCGTCTTGCTCGTAAAAGTAAGCCTTCATCGAAATCAAATCGACCACGCCGCGGAATCCGCGTTCGCGCCCAATCGGCATCTGCAGCGCGACCACGCCGCGCCCGAACGCGTTCTGAAGCGATTCCATCGCGCGGTCGAAATCAGCCAGGTCGCGATCCATCCAGTTCAGCACGATCGCGCGCGGCAGGCTGTACTCGTCGGCGAAGCTCCAGACTTTCTCGGTGACTACTTGCACGCCCGCGGCAGCGTCGACCAGAACGAGCGCGGCATCGGCGGCGACCAGCGAGGCTTTCGTATCGTTGATGAACGTCGAATAGCCCGGCGTATCCAAAAAATTGATTTTGATTTTGTCGGACTGGCTGGCGGGGCGCCATTCGGCGTGAGCCACTCCGGTGTGAATCGTGATCTTTCGCGCAATCTCCTCTTCGTCCCAATCGGTGATGGTGGTCCCTTCGGCCACCTTCCCCAGCCGCGGCGTCATCCCCGCCGTGAACAGTAACGACGACACGAGCTGGGTCTTACCCGTGTCGCCGTGGCCGACAATGCCAACGTTTCTTATCCGATCCGTGACGTACGCATTCATGGTGCACCTCCGGTGAATTTGAGAAACGAAAATGGAGCTACAGAAAATTCGGACGCGTGTTCGCGCTGTGGCGCGAGACCGATCGTGGCAATTTTTCTACAATTCTTGGGTTCAGGGAGGAATCGGAGGGAGTTGTCACACAACCAGAGCAGGACGCGCCGGGAACGTGCGGCTTGGCACTGATTTGATTTCACGGCATTCCGCCGCCGTTTCGGAGCGCTTGCGCCTCGGGTGGCGCAGGATCGCCCGCCGGAAGGGCCCAGTGAATAAAAGGCAAAAACTGTGAAGTCGGACGACGTCTCGGGCGTCCGGCGGTCCCCGGCAGGCCCACTATACACCCGCGTAACACGCTGGCAACCGATTCGTAATGTTGGGATGGAACGCCTGTGGAAAGGGACCGGGAGCCCGCAGTGATGTCTTACCGGGCGAGCCAGCCGCCGTCAACGGCGAACACGTGGCCGTGAACGTAGTCGCTCGCAGGTGACGCGAGGAACACAGCGGCCCCTGCGACATCCTGCGGATTGCCCCAACGGCCCGCAGGGATGCGGTCGAGAATTTGCTTGCTGCGCGCGGGATCGCTGCGCAGCGCTTCGGTGTTATCGGTGACCATGTAACCAGGCGCGATGGCGTTCACATTGATGTTTTTCGCGGCCCATTCATTTGCGAGCGCTTTCGTGAGTTGCGCGACGCCGCCTTTCGCCGCAGCGTAGCCGGGAACAAAAACGCCTCCCTGAAACGAAAGCAGCGACGCGATGTTCACGATTTTTCCGCCGCGCCCTTGCTGGATCATCCGCTGTCCTGCGAGCTGCGCGAGGCGGAACACGGCCGTAAGGTCCGCGGCGATCACGTCGTCCCAATCCTGCATCGAGTGCTCGTGCGCCGGCTTGCGGCGGATGATTCCGGCGTTGTTGATCAGGATATCGATCGAGCCGAAATCGCGGACGGTTTTCTCGACCATCGCCTCGCACGCCGCGTTATCCGTAACGTCGCCCGCGAAGTAGAACGTTCTGCGGCCTAGCCTGCGAATTTCATCGCAGGCCTCGCCACCGTTCTTCTCGCGGCCGTGGCAACCCACGTTCGCGCCGGCTTCAGCGAGCGCGACGGCGATTGCCGCACCAAGCCCACGGCGCGAGCCGGTGACGAGCGCGTTTTTTCCTTCGAGGCGAAAGTAGTCGAGGATCATCTTCGATAGATTTACTTTCGCGACTGTTCGAGGCCGGAGCCGCCCTGCTGAAAGCCGGGCTGCACATTTACAACGCCGAATTGCCGGTCCTCGACCTCGCGATGCGCGGCCATCGCCCACAAGAACGCGATGCGATGCCCCGGAACGGAAACGTTGGGATGGTAGCCCGCGGGCATGAGCACTGCGTCGCCGTCGCGCACCACGGTGACTATCTCCGGGTACTCCGTGTTTTTGTAGACGAGCTGTATGCCGAAGGCCGGCGCGGGCATGTCGAAATAGACGTAAAGCTCCTCGAGCATGTGCTCGTGTTCGTGCGGCGGCCAACTCGTCCAATTACCGGGCTCGGAAAATGTGAAGCCGACGAGCAAGCGGCCCGCGTTTACATTTTTCCCGATGGCAATATTCAGGTCACGCGTGTTGCCGGGTCCGCCGGTCACAAAATGCAGCGTGGGATCTTTCACGGCCGCGGCGCGCGAGACGAATTGCAGCGGATATTTCTTTTCGACGTCAGTAGAAAACTCGGCGATGTCGACCGCGCTCGTCGTGCTGACTTCAACGTTGCTGTCACGCGGGATGTAGAGCGCGTCGTACTGGTCGAGATGAAACTTCTCGCCGGCAACATTCACGTCGGCGCTGCCGCTCAAGCAAACGAATCCCGTTTCCTGCCCTCCGTTCGAAAAATTCACCGGCGGCGTGCCCGCGTTCAAGATGATTCGGCCGTAGGAAAGATGCCGCATCGTGCTGTTCCCCGGCGTGACAGAAATCGTGCGGCCCGCATGCGCGTTCGTCTTGCGGAAGATCATTTTCTCGGCGGCGACGGCTTCAGCTGTGCTCATGAAATGCGTCCTCCAAAATCCCGCAACCATTAAAACTCAAATTACGCGCTGCACACGAGGGTTTTACGAAACGAAACCAAGCTCGTCGCGGTGCGCAAGAATTCATCCTCGCATCCGTCTCATTTTGCGCACGAATATAGTCCTAGTACGTTTCATTAGGGTCTTTCCTGTAGATTGCGACTTTCGTGCGCCACGCGGGTTGAAGTTGCGTACACTCTGGGTGCGACTCCGCAGGCCCCTGCGCAGAGCGCGCGTATATCGGGTACTCGGTCCGAAGTTTTCTGCATCCGATGCAGGTCCTGGAACGGATGCAAATCGCAGAGCGCGTGTTGTGGCGGAAGTGTCTCACGACCGCCGCTCATCGCGCGGCATCAATGAAGTAGGGGACGTTCTAGATGCACGCCACGCCGGAACATTTCGCCGCAGCTCATCACGGCAACGAACGCCGCGCTAAGCCGCGCCACGCCCCGAAGACGCTGGCGTATGTAAATGTGGGCGACGCCAACGGCGGCGTGATCGTCGACATCAGCGAAACTGGAATGTCGATCGCTTCTGCCGAGCCGCTCGAGCCGAACGCAGCGCCGCGCCTGCGCTTCCAACTTCCCCACATCGATCGCACCTTCGAAGTCTCCGCCGAAACGGTGTGGACTGCTGATTCGAAGACCAAAGCCGGCGTGCGATTCGTTTCGATGCCCATCGACGAGCGCGTGCAAATCCGGAATTGGATCAAGGACGAGCTTTTTGCAGAGGCGTTCCCCACGCGCGTTGCCAGCACGATGGTACCGCGCCGGCGATTGCCTTTCACTTTCGAGACGATGGCCGAAGCAGCGGCCGGTTCGGCCTCGGCTCCTCGCGAGCAGAAACCCCACTTGCCCGCAAAGGTGCTACCGGATATTCCCGTCACGATTCCGTCGCATACGATGGACGCCTTCGAGAAGATGTTTCCGTCGGAGAGCACGCTCGGCCCGCAAATCGTGAAGCGAGCGGAACACGCTCATGTCGCGCCGTCACAAGCAGACATCGATACCGCCGCGCTGTGGATGAATTTCCCTTCAGAGCGCGACGTTGCGCCCCGCGTGGTTGGGTTCGACGAAGCCACAGTAGCGATGGAGGATGCGGCGCCGGTTCCGGCCGCGGAAAATTCGTCGACAGCCCCCGCGCAGCCCGAGTTTGTGTCGGAATCTGTGGCGTCGGTCGAGATTGCGGCGCCGGAAGTGCAGGAACGTATCGACGCGCCCGTTGACGAGCTCGCGTGCGAATCGGTTGTGGAACAAGCTGCGAACTCTGGCGCAACCGATGGAGCCGTAGTACACGCGCCGATCGACGTTGTTTCCAACCAGAAAGCCGAAGAGACAGGGCTTGCCGCGCCTACTGTCGAAATGCTTCAGCCGTCGTCGGAATCGTTCAAGCCGGAGACCGTCGAGACGTCCGCAGCAGTTGAGCCCCTTCACGAAGGGGAGAGCTTCGCGGAAACTGTCGTGCCAGCCCTGGCGGAAACCGCCGCCGTTACTCCAGAAATTCTCCCGCCACCAATCTCGCCGGTGCTAGCAGTCTCCGAGTTCGAAGTCGCTCTGCCGCCAACCGAGGCGCAACTCGACGAGCCTTCGGAGGTACCGATTCACGAGTTGCATCCGTTGCTGGAAGGCCCTGCGTTCGCGGCTTCGCAAATGGACGCGCTGGACATATCGCAAGCCGTTCGCGCGCCGGGGAAATTTTCAGGCGGTGCTGTAAGCGACGCGTCGATCGAGAGCCTGCTCGCGATCGCTGAAGCGGAAGAAGCTTCAACGCCGTTGCCTCGCAAGCCGCTCCGCGTTGTGCGAGATCAAAAACCGGCGCAGCCTCGCGCCGCGATGCCGGCTCAGCCCGTGGCGAAGACCGGTCTCGTGGCCGCAGCCACCGCACCGTTGCCGCACGTCGCGCTCCGGTCCACCGCCCAGCAATCGGCCACCCCACAAAAATTGACGGACGGTGACAAACAGTTTCGCGGCCTTCTGATCGCCGCAGCCGTCGTGTTGCTCGCGCTTTGCTTTGTAATCGGCTACTCCCACAATGTTCAGCTTCCCTGGATGAACAAGGCCAGTAAGTCGGGCGACAGTGCGCCAGCAAACATCGCGCCCGCGCAGACCGATCCGGCGGTGGCGCCCGCGACCGACTCCGCGCCATCGCCGTCGTCCCAAATAACGCCGGACTCGTCGTCGCCCACCTCACAGCCGAGCGACAGCGCGTCTGCAGCAAACGATCCGGCTTCGCAATCTCGACTCCCCGACAGTGCATCGATCGCACCTAGCTCGAAGTTCGAAGCCCCTGCGCTACCCGCTACTCCGACGCCTCCGCCCGCTTCCTACTTCCCCGTCACCGCGCCTGCGGAGGGCAGCGCGCCGCGCATGGTGGAATTGCCGGAAAAGACCGTGTTCGACTCGCCCAAGGTTCTAATCCGACTCCGCCAATATTTCTTCGTCCCGCCGCAGCCAGGCCCGGAGTGGGCCCACAAGCTCGGTCAGATTCTGATCGGCGAACCCATGCTGAAAATGCCGCCTTCACCGGCGAGCGATACGGATTCAAGCGTCGTCCACCTTCGCGCCACGTTCGGTAAAGATGGCGCCGTAAAAAATGTTCGTCCAATCGACGGACCGGTCGCACTGCTTCCGCGTTCGGTCGACGCCGTTCGCCAGTGGCGCTACCTGCCGTCCGTACTCGACGGCCAGCCCGTCGAGTGGCAGGGAGATTTTACAATCGAGTTTCGCCCAGCCTCGTAGCTCATAAGTGGCAGTTAAATTCCTCTGTTCATAGGAGTCGAGATGAGAGCGAAGAAAACGACAGGAATCATCACAATGGGAATGTTTTTAGCGGCGGGACTCGCGGGCTCGGCGTTGCGTGCAAACAATAACGCCGCAGATCCGGAGAAGAAGGCCGTCGTGGCCATTCAGGCGCCGATGGAAATTCCAGGCTCGGTGCTGCAGCCGGGCAGCTACGTTTTCAAACAGTCGGACGCGCAGAACGGCTGGACCATCGTTCAGATCTACAACGAAAGCGAATCGACGCTGGTCACCACAGTCATCGCCTACCCGAACGCGAAGCTTTCATCGAGCGGCGAGACCGTGATGACATACTCCGCGCCGGGCTCAAACGGGCAGGTTCTTGAAGCCGTCACGTTCCCCGGCGACACAGCTCCCGATCAATTCGCCTATCCGGCCGCGGAAGCCGACCTCATCGGCTCGGCAAACCGCGTCCGCGTCCCGAGCACGGGCACGAACGATGCATATCCCAGTTCGCTGCCTGACGCAGCGACGTCGTGGTCGGCGCCTGTGACGCGCGGCATCGACGGAACCCAGGCGATGAGCGCCTCCAACGCAACGGCAGGCAACACGCTGCCGCAAACGGCCAGCCCGCTGCCGCTGATCGGCCTCGTCGGAATGTCGGCGTTCGCCGGACTTCTGGCGTTGCGCAAACTCGGCGCGTCAAAGTCGTAGCCGAAGTTTCGCAATGAATCGCGAAGCCGGCAACGCGCGCGCTGCCGGCTTCGTACTTTTTCTTTTCGAACACAGCATATGACGTCCGCCCAATTCCAAGAATTTCGCGCGAAGGCGCTTCGATGGCTGAAGCACCCGGTCGTGCCGCGCGCCGAAATCGACGAAGTCACGTCCGCGTTGCGCTCGCGCGACCTGAAGCGCATGCGCAAACCCGCCGAATATTTTCTCGGCGCGGTAGCTGTGATCGCGCTCGGCTATTGCACCGCGCAATATTCCGCCGCTGCGATTCACCAATCGCGTCAAAACGCGCGCCTCGATGCTCTTCGCGCGCAGTCCGCTCAACTCGATAAGACGCTGAGCGCGACACCGTCTCTCGCAGCAGACACCGCTGGTCCACCGCCGCTCGGCCGTATCGAGATTCCGAGCGTCGGCGTGAGCGCGATCGTGGAAGAAGGAGACAGCGACGCGACTCTCGCCGAATCCGTCGGCCACCTCACCGGCACCGCGCTTCCCGGTCAGTCCGGCAACGTCGCCCTTGCGGCGCATCGCGACACGTATTTCCGCGACCTTTCCGACATTCAAAACGGCGACGAGATTTTTTTCACCACCGCGACGGCGATCTACAAGTACCGCGTCTCGGCCACCGTCATCGTCGATCCGTCCGACGTTGGCGTACTCGCTCCATCCACCGATTCGCGCCTCACCCTGATCACTTGCTTTCCCTTCCACTACATCGGCCCCGCGCCGAAGCGATTCGTCGTCGTCGCCCAACAGGAAGCTGGCGGCGGCCAGTAACGGTACCCGTCCGCGCGGCGCCTCTTGTAAACTCGCGCAATTCATCGCGAACTAATTGCAATCGCGCCGGTCGAGGCGTATGTTTCCCGACGCAGCGGCTGGCGAACTCGCCCGCACGAGTCCTGAAGCCGCTCTAATTTCGGGAACTTTTCCGCTTTCGAAATGCGAAGGAGGTTTCACGCCATGATCGATTCCCGCACAAATTCGCGCGCGCAGTCGCGCATCGCCGCTCTCACTCTTCTCTGCGCCGCTGCGATGTGCTTTCCGGCTGCGGCTGATGCGCAGTCGCAAATCCTGTTCGGAAATAAGCCGCACAAACTCGATCTCTCGCGCACCGTCGTGGTGGGCGATTCGCTCTCCGCCGGATTTCAAAGCGATTCGCTACTCGATACGCAGCAGCCCCACGGCTGGGCATCGCTTGTCACCGGCCAGGCGCAGGTCCCGCTCGAGCTGCCGCTCATCGCGCCGCCGGGAATTCCCAATGTTCTCGAACTTGTAAGCCCGGGCCCGCCGCCCATCGTCGTCACCGCACCGGGCACTTCTCCCGGCCGCGACAACCCGCTGCTGCAGGCCACCGATCTCGCAGTGCCGGGCCAGCTGCTCGACGATTCGCTGAATCTTCGTCCCACGCTTCCCATCGCGAGCCTCACCGACCTCGTGCTCGGCCTTCCAGGCTTGCTCGGGGGCGTTTCGAAAAGCCAGGTTGAATGGGCCGAGGCGCTTCAGCCGACCACCGTCTTCGTTTGGATCGGCAACAACGACATTCTCGGCGCCGCCTCGGCGGGCGATCCGTCCGCAGCAACGCCGCTTCCGAAATTCATTTCCGATTACTCGGAACTGATGAACCGTTTGTCTGCGACGGGCGCTTCGATCGTCGTGGCGAATATTCCGGACGTGACCGCAATTCCGTACTTCACGCCCACGGAAGAGATCGCGGAAGAAACCGGCTTGCCGTTCATCGTGCTCGGACCGATTCTTGGGATCGCGCCGGGCGAATACGTCACGCCCGCGGGCGTTGCGCTGATCCCCGGCATCCTGGCGAATCCGTCGACCGGACCGCTACCAGCCTCGACCGTGATCGACTATAAGAAAGTGCTCGAGACTCGCGCCATCGTGGACGCTTACAACGTGGTGATCGCCCTCGAAGCGTTCCGCAAGGGCGCTACGCTCGTGGACATTCACGCACTCGTCAACCAGATCCGCGCGCGCGGCTACAAAGTGAACGGCCAAACCCTAACGAACGCGTTCCTGGGCGGCCTGTTCTCGCTTGACGGAATTCACCCGACGAACACGGGTTATGCCGTCGTCGCGAACCAGTTCATCCAGACTCTCGACAGCGATCGCGGCGCGAAAATTCCTCTTGTGAACGTGAGCGGCATCGCAGAAACGGATCCGCTGATCCCGCCGTTCACGGCATCGGCTTCCGCTGCGGCTCGCTCGCTGCAGAATCACGTCACAGCTGCCAGCGCGCAGTCCATGGTGACCGTACTGAACCACGCCAAGGACAAATGACGCCCGGGCCGGACGGTCCCCGGTCCGCGCTCTGAAAAGTGAGTGACGCCGCGCCCCTGAGCGGGGTACGATGCGCGGGTTGCAATTTTTGGCGAAGGACGGCCCTGCGGACATCGCGCCCACGCTTCGCAACAGGCTCACTTAGATTCGCACTTCAGCTCGCTGCCAGCGCTTCCAGTAACGGCTGTACTCAGGATTGGATATGACTCTCGTCAGACAAGCCTTCGCATGGATCACCTGTCTCGCGCTGCTGCTCGAGCTTTCTCCCGTCAGCGCCGCGGAAATGATCCAGCAGCAACAAAGCGCCGCGCCGCAACAATCGCCCGCGACCGATCAGAACACCGCGCCCGACGACAATTACGCGCCGCTTACCGCCGATGAACTCGACGGCGTGGTCGCGCCGATCGCGCTCTACCCGGACGCGCTGGTCGCTCAGGTTCTTGGCGCCGCCTCGTTTCCCGATCAGATCACCGATGCCGCATTCTACCTGCGCGATCATGCGGACCTGAAAGGCGAGGCACTCGGCCAAGCCGTGGACGGGCAGGACTGGGATCCCGCGGTGAAAGCCCTGACGCAATTTCCCACCGTTCTCGATCAGCTCGCGCGCAACCTCGCGTGGACTTCCACCTTGGGCGAAGCCGCGACGATGCAGCAAGCCGATGTGATGGCTGCAGTTCAGCGTATGCGCTCGAAGGCTCAAGCGGCTGGCAATCTGAAATCGAGTTCTGAAATTAAGGTCGTTCAGGAATCGCCGCAGACGATCGTCATTCAGCCGGCGAACCCGCAAGTGATTTACGTCCCGCAGTACAACCCGACCGTGGTTTATGGTCCGCCCGTCGTTGTGCCGAGCTACACGTATTACCCGCCGCCAAACGTCGCGGCCACCGCGATCATTTCCTTCGGAGCGGGCATCGCAATCGGTGCCGCGTTAAGCGGCGGGTGCGGCGGCTGGGGATGGGGTTGGGGTTGCTGGGGAATGGGATGGGGCGGCAACACGATCATCTACAACCGCAACGTTTATTACGGCAATCCTTACTGGCGCGGCGGCTACTACCCTCCGTATCGCCCAGGTTATCCGTCGTACGGACGTCCGCCGTACTATCGCCCGCCGGGCTATCGTCCGCCCCCAAATGGTGGTCGTCCACCGGGTTATCGTCCGCCTCCGAATGGCGGCAAACCACCAAGTGGAGGGCGCCCGCCGAATCCTCCAGGGAACGGCCGTCCTCCTTATCAACCGGGCAAGCCTGGACAACCCGGAAATCCAGGAGGCGGCAGACCACCAGTTGGTGGAAATCCAGGAGGCGGGAGACCGCCGGGTGGCGGCAATCCCGGTGGCGGAAAGCCGCCGACGATTCAACCGGTACCGACGCCGCAGCCTGGAAAACCAGGACAGCCGAGCACTCGGCCAACGCCGGGCAGGCCGACAACTCAGCCGGCGCCGGGCAAGCCGACGATTCAACCCGCGCCATCAACGCGGCCGAGCACGCAGCCCAATCGCGGCTATCCGCAACCGTCGAAGCCGGCGGGTCCGTCGATTCAGCCCGCGCCGAAGCCAACCGCGATGTCGTCCGGCGGACGTCCCGCAAGTACGCGCGGCAACCAGAGCATGAACTCGAGCCGCGGTGGCGGAAGCCCGAAATAAGCGCGCGGGGCGCGGAGGTCTCGTGATCACGCGCGCCGTCGATTAGCTCGCGCCTAAGAGCGCGAAACAGTTCGAAGCCGAAGTTGGAGGAGTGGCATGGCGGAAGTGAGAACGTCGGTGAACGTGTCAAAGGTCCGGAAGTATTCGCGCACGATGGTGTTCGGCGCAGTGTGCGGCTTCGTCGCGCTCGCGGCGGGATGCAGCAAGAATTCAGCGCCGTCGATTCCCGCGACGCCGCAGCTTTTCAGTTCGCAGGATGCCGCGGGCCAAGCGCTCTACAACGCCGCGAAGGCGCACGACACGAACGCGCTGCTCACGGTTTTCGGTTCGAACGCGCAGCAACTCGTCCTCTCCGGCGATGCCAACGACGACAAGAAAAATCAGGACCGCTTCGTCGCGTCCTACGACCAGATGCACCGCTGGGACAAGCTCGTCGACGGCAATTATATTCTCACTATCGGCGCTTCGAACTATCCACTGCCCTTCCCGCTTACGAAAAACTCGTCCGGACAGTGGTATTTCGATGGCGACGACGCGAAGAAGGAGATTCTGGCGCGTCGCGTGGGTGAAAACGAGATGCGCGCGATGGACGTTCTCTCCGCCATCGCCGATGCCGAAGACGAGTACTACGCCGGTCTTCACGACGGCAGCACGGTGCAGCAGTACGCGCAGAAGTTCGTCAGCGATTCTGGAAAGCACAACGGGCTTTACTGGAAGGTCGGCGAGGGTGAGCAAGAAAGCCCGCTCGGCCCTCTTGCTGCAGCCGCAGCCGCGGATGGCCATAGCGGCAATCCGAATGAACCGTATCACGGCTACTTCTATCGAATTCTCACCAAGCAAGGCGATGAAGCCAACGGCGGCGCGATGGATTACATCGTCAACGGTGCAATGACCGATGGCTACGCGATCCTCGCCTGGCCGGCCGAATACGCAAACTCCGGCGTGATGACGTTCACGATCACATCCGACGGCGCGATCTATCAGAAGGACCTCGGACCCGACACGGCCAACGCCGTGAAGTCCATCGACAAACTCGACCTCGATCCCGGTTGGAAACTGCTCGAGTAATCGCCGTCAACGCATCAACGCCGGCAGCAGCATTGTAGGAATTCCGTTCGAAGCAATCCGCTCTACGTTCGCGTAGTTACGTTGGCGAAGTTTCTTTGATCTCGCGTTAAGTCTTGCGTGTGGAAGCCTTACGATTCGACCCCTCTTTCAGGAGACGCCCATGAGCGCTAACGCCGTCAGCAGCAAAGTCCCAGGCCCCGCACCGGTTGAAATGAAATTTGAGATTGTCGTGATCCCCGTGTCGAACGTGGACCGCGCGAAGGAATTCTATTCGAAGCTGGGTTGGCGGCTCGATGCCGACTACGCGCACGAAAATGATTTTCGCGTGATTCAGTTCACGCCGCCCGGATCTAGCTGCTCGGTGATTTTCGGCAAGAACGTCACCGGCGCGACGCCGGGCTCTTCGCAGGGCCTGTACTTGATCGTTTCCGACATCGCCGCCGCTCGCGCGCGCTTGCTCGA
>JBEKJW010000145.1:0-11785 GCA_050011035.1 Candidatus Acidiferrales bacterium | reverse complement strand
TGACCCCCTGCTTGCAAAGCAGGTGCTCTCCCAGCTGAGCTACACGCCCACTCGAGGAATGACTGCTTCAATTTTAAGCCATTTGCCTGCACTCCGAAACTCTGAAAATTCGCTCGCTAGTAAACGACGCGTTATCTTCGCGATCGACCCAGCACGCTAGTCTCGGGTGGCGCGTCGACAATCGATTGGTTCGCTGGCTCCACAAAACATCGCATCAACCAGACGGTTGCGATTTTGCGGTATACTCCGCCCGCAACACGCACTCAGCAATCGCTACGCCTCGCCATGCAACTCAAGCAGCGGCAGCGAGCGCGTCGGACCAAGTCCACAAAAACTCGAAGTTCATCCGCAAAGCACAACGCAATTCCACATCTGTCTCAACACAGCCGCAAGAAACCTAAAATTCATCGCGTATGGAGGAGCGTCATGTCTCACCATCTCGACTCGCCGATCGCCCGCCAAGACATCCGACTCGACATCACCGATCTTTACGTTTTCCGGGGCGAATCCGGCACCGCGTTCGTCATCAATGTTTGCCATTCGATTTTCGGCCCCATTCCCGCGCCGGGCTACCACCCTGAAGGAATGTACGAATTTAAAATCGATCTGAACGGCGACGCCATCGAGGACGTCACGTATCGCCTCACCTTCAGCGAGCGCGACAAAGGCGGCAATCAGAATTACGTCGTTCGCTGCATTCGCGGCGCCGAGGCCGTCGATCCGCACGCGCAGGGGACCGTCGTAGCGCAAGGCAAAACGGGCGAGACTGTCAACACTCCGTCGGGTCTACGCGTTTGGGCGGGAAAAGCCGGCGATCCATTCTGGATTGAGCCTGACGTATTGCATGCCGTGGGTCACGCTCTTCAGGACGGCACTACCGCGAATCTGTCCGGTTGGAATCCCGCGCACGCGAAAAATCTTTTCGCCGGACACACGGTTTACTCGATGGTCCTTGAAGTTCCCGACAAGGAATTACTCGCTGGCGCTAATGCGAATCGCAAAGTGGGAGTTTGGGCGCTCTCGACGCTCTCGACGGATGCCGGTGGATGGCGCTCCATCAACCGGGTCGGCTTCCCGATGATTCATCCACTCTTCACGCAGTACAACGAAGACCTCGGCAATCGCCTGAATGCCGGACGACCTCACGACGACCTTACCACTCACGGAGAAACGGTTGCGAAAGCGATCGCCGGAGTTGTCGCAGCGTACGGCACCGCGGAAGATCCGCACGCATACGGCGAACATATCGCCCGCCGGTTCTGCCCGAACATCCTTCCGTACGAGATCGGCACGGCGGCAATATTCGGTTTCGGCGAGTGGAACGGGCGCTCGCTCACCGACAACGCGCCGGACGTAATGTTCTCGATCGCCGCAAACACACCGATCAAGCTGGGCATCGGAAAAGAATCGGTGACATCGAAACCGTCAAAGCAGTTTCCGTACGTGCCAGCTCCTGGCATAGGGATCGCAGCAGCATCCGGCGCAGTAGTAGCGTGACGTTTTCGCAGGCGCGTGCCGACGGTTACGCCGGACGCGCCCGCGAGATCTCGCCCAATTTCGGTACGTGGCCGAGCTTGTCCGGATTCCGCATCACGTAAATTCCGGCGATCGACCCATCGGCGGCTGCTTCGAGCGCCATCGTCTGAAAGGGCTTGTCGCCCTCATAAAAAATAATCCCTGCGAGCCCGTTGATCTCCGCAAAAACGAATCGTATTTGCGGTAGATCGCGCCACCGCTGTCCTAGTCCGGCGATCATTCGCGAAACGTGATCGCGCCCGAGAATCGGATTGATCGCCGCCGGCACGCGTCCGCCGCCATCGGAGAGGAACACAACGTCCTCCGCCAGAATCGCCGCGAGCGCCGAAGGGTCGCCCGTTCGTGTCGCTGCGGTAAACGCTTCGGCGAGTCGTCGCCGTGCCTCCACTGACGCCTGAAAGCGCGGGCGGTCGCCGCGAATGTGTTCGCGAGCGCGCGAAGCGAGCTGCCGGCACGAATCTGCCGACCGCTCGAGAATCTCCGCGATCTGTTCGAACTCGTACTCGAAAACGTCGTGCAATAAGAATGATGCTCGCTCAAGAGGCGAGAGCCGCTCCAGTGTGAGCAACAACGCATACGAAATATCGTTCGCGCGCTCCGTTTCGGTTTCAGCACTCTCGCTCAGAACGGCGCCGACCACCGGCTCCGGCAGCCACGGCCCCACGTATGTTTCACGCCGCGCCTGCGCCGACTTCATGCGATCCAGACATAGCCTAGTCACGATCTGCGCGAAATATGCGCGCGGATTTTCGAGAGCAGTGTTCAGCGAAGCCGCGTGCCACCGAACATACGCGTCCTGCACCACGTCTTCCGCGTCCGCCAGTGTGCCGAGCATTCGATACGCAACGCCCGTCAAATAGCGGCGGTGACGTTCGAACTCCGCTGCATCATTCGCCGGACTAGGATTCGCACTCATGCGCGCACTTCCTCTCGCACAAACGGCACCGCGGCCCCCGCAACGCGCACCTGCTGGCAGGCGTGCCCATGCCCCATCGCGTATTTTATCGTGGGAAACACGCGAGACATCGCGATCGCCAGCGCCATCTCGACTGAAGCGCCTTTCCCCCATCGCCGCTCGATCTCCGCACGCAGCGAGTCGGTTTCCAGCAACTCGTGCGCGAGCGTCGCCTTCGCGAAGCGGTATCCGAGCGCAGCATCACGCGGCATTTCCTCCAAATCGCCCGCTACGATTGCGCGCAATACGTTTGCGTCGATGTCCTCCCGTTCCGCCATCGTCACCACGAGCTGCGTGCAAGGTCCGCAGTCCTCCGCCATCGTTGTGGCAATCTTCACCGCGAACATCGCTTCTGCGGGTGACGTGCCCTTCAGCCCGCTGAACTTCACCATTGATGCGAACCCGCGAAACGCCGGAAAGTTCGCCTCCATCATTTCTCGCGCGTAGTTCATGTCGTAGTTGTACGCGCTCTCAAACTTCGCGATGTGCTTTCTTGCCAACCACTTACCGATCGATGTAAGCATTGTGCCCTCCGCATCTTCGTCTTCCTTCTCGCTCTATATATAAGGACGACGAAACCCACTCCTGTGTGACACGCTGAATTTAAAAAAACGCTCGTCGCCCCGCTCCTGCCGAACGCAAACCTCCTCCCGCGACCCAAGGAAACGTAAATCCAAGCCCAACAAATTTTGGATGGGTCCTGTTCCGTCCTGGCCTCCGTCCGTGATGTACACTTTCGGCCACACTTTTCTCCAGCGAGGGCAATGAGAGTACCTGACGGAGACTGGCGCGCCGCTTCCGCACCCGTTCCCTTCTCGTCGGTTCGCGCCCTCCGCTGCGCATCGAGCTTCGTCCGCCCAACTTCACAACGTCGTGCTTGCACCGTCCCGCACATTTGTGACATATCGTTTCGCGACGTGGCGCCGCAGCACACGTGCCATAAAACATCGCCATTTGAGTCCGCGCCACGTCAATCCGGCAATTCAGTTTGGGTTAAAGGAGTGATCCGATATGAAGCGCGTTGATGCAGTGATCAGGCCGTCGCAGCTCGAGTCCGTGAAGCAGCGCGTCACCGCGCTCGGCGTCACGGGCCTCACCATTTCCGAGGTGCGTGGCTTCGGCCGTCAAAAAGGCCACACCGAAACCTACCGCGGCGCGGAATACAACGTGGAGTTCCTGCCGAAGATTTTTCTTAGCATTGTGATCCCCGAGGAATTGGTCGATCCGGTAGTGGAAGCGATTCTCGAGGGCGCGCGCACCGGTGTGATCGGCGACGGAAAGATTTTCGTTAGTTCGCTCGACGAGGTGATTCGCATCCGAACCGGCGAGCGCGGCGTGAGCGCGATTTGATTTTCTTCCTGCGTGCGCGGCCTTCCGGCGGCGCATTCGATTTTGCGGCCACAGGAGCGGAACAATGTTGAATTCACACGGAAACACTGGAAAAACCTGGATTCTTCGAATCCTTCTCGTGCTCTTCTGCGCGCAAATCGCGCTCGGAGCTGCTACAGCGGCGTTCGCCGATGACGCCAAGCCCGATCCCTCCGGCGCATCAACCGGCGACCGCTCGAACGTGCAAGACGCCGGCGGAAATTCCTTCGTCGTGCCCGCGCCTACAGATCCCACCGCGCCGGATTACGCCGAAGCGAAGAAGGCCTATGACGCTTACCAGGCACAAGTCGTGCGCGAGCCTCTCGCCGCAAAGCTCGCTGATGACGTGGGCCACGTCCGCCTCGCCGCCAACTTCGGCTGGACGCTCCAGACCGGCTACCTCGTGCTCTTCATGCAAGCCGGGTTTGCGTTGCTCACCGTCGGGCTCGTCCGCAAAAAGAACGCCGGCCACATGATGATGCTCAATTTCGCTGCGTACGTTTTCGCATTTCTCGCGTACTGGGCTGTCGGCTATGCATTTCAATTCGGCGCCGTCGCCGTCAACGCCGCTCCCTCTAATATCGGCGGCGCTCCCACTCTCAATCACTTTCTGATCGGCAGCGGATTTTGGGGTTTCCTCGGAGGCAAAGGCTTCTTCATGACCGGCCCCGCCTACGACGTCAGCAGCAACTGCCTCGCGCTTTTCGAAGTCGTCTTCATGGAGACGGCGGGCTACATCATCGTCGGCGCGATTTGCGAACGCATCACGTTCTGGGCGTTCCTTCTCTGCGAACTTTTCGTCGGCGCTCTGCTTTATCCCATTTCGGGATGTTGGGCGTGGGGCGGCGGCTGGCTCTCGCAGCTTGGCAACTCGATGCACTGGGGTCACGGCTACATCGACTTTGCGGGCTCGTCCGTGATTCACGGCCTCGGCGGATTCTGCGCGATGGCCCTCGCGATCATTCTCGGCCCGCGCCTGGGAAAGTATGGACCCGACGGCCGTCCTCGCGCGTTCCCGGCGTCGAATCTCGTTTTCGTCGTCACCGGCACATTCCTGCTGCTCTTTGGCTGGATGGGTTTCAATCCGGGCTCAACGCTCGGCTCAACTGACCTCCGCATCTCCGTGATCGCGGTTAACACCAACCTTGCCGCTGTGGCAGGCTCCGCCGCCGCGATGCTCTTCTGGTATTTCAAATTCGGCAAGCCGGACATCACCATGGCATGTAACGGAATGCTCGCCGGCCTCGTCGCCATCACAGCGCCGTGCGCCTTCGTTTCTCCCACGTCCGCCGTGATTATCGGCATCATCGCGGGAATCATCGTTTGCGTCGGCGTGCTCTTCAACGAACGCACACTCAAGATCGACGATCCCTGCGGCGCGATTTCCGTGCACGGTTACTGCGGTTGGTTTGGCGCGGTCGCTCTCGGAATTTTCGCGGACGGTTCGTACGGCACAGGTTGGAACGGCGTGGGCGCCACATCGTATCTAGGCCACGCCGGCCAGGGCGTCACGGGCTTGCTCCACGGCGACGTGAAGCAATTCTTCATGCAGCTCGGCGGCGCCACGTTCATCATGCTCTACGCATTTGTCTTCACGTACGTCGTCTTCAAAGGCGTGAATGCCGTGAAGTCGATGCGCGTCTCGCGCGAAGTGGAGCTCGAAGGTCTCGACATGCCCGAGTTCGGCATGCTCGCGTATCCCGAAGATCCGGTACAGGTGCTCACCACGGGTACAACCCTGTAAAACGGATCCCGCGCCAGACACTTGGATGCGGCGTCCAGAGCATCAAAAATCAAGCCTGAGTGCGAACTGCCCTGTTCGCGGACCGGCGTTCGCTGACGTTTGCCCTGATTCCAACACGCCGAACGTTTGCGGATTGCTTATGTTCACCGCCGGCGCCGCGTAGTTGGTGTGGTTCAACACATTCGTGAACGTCGACTCAAAACGTAGCTTCAATCGTTCAGTGAGCACGAACGTCTTTCCAAGACCGGCGGACACCGCAATCGTCCCGGGACCCTCCAGAATCCCGACGCCGCAGTTGCCGAGCCGGCCGGCGCCTGCCGGAGTCGGCGCGAACGCAAGTTCGCGTGTAGCTACCTTCAGCGGCACACCGGCCGGACATCGACGCAACGCCGCTCGAATTCTGGCTAGCAACTCTTCCATCGCAAATGGCTTCACTACGTAGTCGTCCGCTCCGCAATCGAACGCCGCGATCTTGTCGCGCTCAGAATCGCGGACTGTGGCCATTATTATCGGTCCGGAAAATGTCGCCCGGAGTTTTCCGCAGGTCTCAAGTCCGTCCATGTCCGGCATGTTCATATCAAGCAGCACGAGGTCCGGGTGTTCCAGCATCACCGCCTGTACTGCGTCGTTGCCGTTCGCTGCCTCTAAAATCACGTAGCCGTGGGTCGCAAGCGTCGCGCGCAGTACTCGGCGTATCTGTGGTCCGTCGTCGACGACAACGATGGTTGGATCGCGCATCGGCTCCTTGCTCCAGTCGACAGCAAAAGCTGGGAAGTGTGCCTGCAAGTTAGGTCCTGCGAGATAAGCGGCGCGTGAAGAAAGCCTAAGAAGTTCGTAAAGGGCCCACCCTGGGCGGAGGTTGCAGGGCGAGTAAGCGAACAACGGCTCCATTACGGAAACCTTATAGATTCCTTACATCCGTTCGATTACAAATTTCGATACCAAAGGAAAATTCCCGCGGTCGCCTTTGTTCAAGGGGGATGTATGTCGAAATTGTTTTCCCGTGCGTTTCGTTTTTGCTCGCCCGTTTTGTTCCTGGCCGGCGCGATACCCGTCCGGGCTCAATCCGCAACCACTCCACCCATAACCCAAAGCTCTTTCACGAACCAGCCATCCGCGAAGCCCTCGACTTCCCCTTCGGACACGACGGCTTCGCGAACTTCTACACAAATCGAGGACGAGCTCGAAGCGATGCGCAAACGCATCGATCAGCTAGAAGCCGAACTGAAAACATCTCGCGCGCACGAAACGGTTGCCGCAGCCGCTCCCGCCCCGTCTACGGCGAAGAACGGCTCTGGAGATTTGGCGGCGACGGAATCGTCATCATCGTCTTCGTCCTCTTCGACGAGCACCGCTTCGACCGACGCCGCAACCGCGCCTCCCGCTGTGGCCCTCGCGCCTGCCGCCACGTTCGCCACAACCTCCGCCGACGGCGACGCAGCCGGCGACAAAAAGATCGAGCCTTTCTCCGACGCCGATTGGACCTGGCTCAACGGCAACCCACGCACAAAAGAAATCTTTTGGGACACGAAATTCTTTACGCCGGAAATTCGCGCCGACGTTAACTACGTCGCTGACTTCAATCACCCCGCCGATCACACCATCGGTGGCTCGAGCGAATTGTTCCGCTCGTACGAAGTTCAGCTTGAGCAGCTCGGTATCGGCGGAGACTTCCACTATGACAACGTCCGCGCTCGTTTCATGACGCAGTTGGGTATGTACTCTGTTACGACGCCGCGAAACGACCCTAGCGTCGGCCACGGCCAGTGGGACCTCGCCGGTGCCTACCGGTACCTTTCCGAAGCCTACGGTGGCTATCACTTCGACGTGCTAAATGGCGTGAACGTCGATGCCGGCATCTTCCTTTCCTACATCGGCCTATTCAGCTACTACAATTTTGACAACTGGGCTTATCAACCCTCGTATGTGTCGTCGAACACGCCGTGGTTCTTCGAGGGCGTCCGCGTTCAGATCTTTCCGACGGCGCACCTGAAGATCGAGCCCTGGTTCATCAACGGTTGGCAGTCCTACGCTTCCGCCAATCACCGCCCCGGTCTCGGCGGCCAGATCAAGTGGACTCCCAAGCCGTGGCTCAACGTTATTTCCAACAACTACGGCCTCGGTGCGGACGATCTCTTCATTCCCGATCGCAGGCGGATTCATACCGACAACAGCGTCGAAGTGAAGTACTTCGATCGTCCTGATAACACGCTCGACAAGATGGCCTTCTCGCTTACTGCGGATGCGGGTTGCGAATACGGTGGAGGCGTGAGCTGCTACGGCGACCACAAGGGCGGCCCGAAGCAGAGCTTCCTCGGCTACATGCTCTACAACCGTTGGTGGTTCCACCACGATTTGTTCGGAGTGACGCTCGGAGGCGGCAAAATCAATAACCCTGGCCGCTACCTGGTGCTCATCCCGCCAATCAACGGCGAGACCGCCGTTACAGCCGCGAGCAATTCGCCTTACTTCACAGGCAATCCCGGCGACCCGTTCAAGGCCTGGGATTCGTCATTTACATTCGACTATATGCCGAAGCAGTACATCACGTTCCGTGCTGAGTACGACTATCGTCACGCGAACGTGCCGTATTGGTCGGGCCCTGGCGGCATTACGCCTCCGGGCGGAAACAACGGCTCGCCGCAGTACTTCGTCTGCAGCAGCGGCGCGTCGTCAGGCCAGACGGCACTCGGTCCTGCCGAAACTGCGTGCGGTGGCGGCGCGAGCAGCGTCTGGTTCCCCGATCTTCGCAAGGACGAATCGTTCATCGACCTTTCGATCATGGTGAAGTTCTAGTCGGATTTAAGGCTCGTTTCACCCACCCCGGAAACCGCGGCGGAACGGCAGGCCTCTTGTAGCAGGGAGGGGCCGCCCTCTCGTATCAGGAGAGGTCAGTCTTCCGCCGCGGCTCCTTTACGTCGCGAGGCCGCCGCTCTTTACGAAAACCTGATAACTCCTTCACGCGTTCCTGATGGCCGCAAATCTAATGTTGCGAGTCATTCCGCGCCGGTTGAGGTTGGGTCCCGGTGCCTGGGCAGTGAGGCAAACATGCTGACCATCGTGGCTTGCATTTTGAGCGGGATCGTTGTCTTGGGATTTTACGGGTACGTTTTTTCACATCTGTATAGCGAGTACCGCAAGATGAAGCGGCAGGAAAAACATCTGGCAGAGCACCTGTATCGAGTCGGACCGCCGTCTCATTCGAACGATCGCCCTTCGGACAAATCGCAGTCCGGAAGATTTCCAGGGTCCTTTCGTGCGGAAGCGCTGGTGAACGTTGGCGTCGCGGTCGGCGGCCTTGTGGCTTTGGTAGCCGAACTCGAACTTCTCAGCCGGCTCGCAAGCGTCTCCAACTAGCAAAAGAAATTCCGGATGGAGAGTCTAGTCATGGAAGACGTGATTTTCATTCTCGTAACGCTTGGATTTTTCGCGGTCGCTCTCGCTTACGTGCGCGGGTGCGATCGCCTGAAGTAGGGAGCCAGCTCACATGTTGGGGAATATCGTCCTGCTCGTGATTTGCGTTTTGATTCTCGCCTATCTGTTTGCGGCGCTGCTCTGGCCGGAGAGGTTCTGACCATGACCGCGAACGGATGGTTTCAAATCTTCTTTTTCGTTCTGGTGATCTTTCTCATCACTAAGCCTCTCGGCGTCTTCATGACGCGCGTCTTCGCGCGCGAAAAGACGTTTCTCGATCCCGTTCTCCGGCCGATCGAACGCCTCATCTACGCCGTCTGTGGCGTGGAGGAAAACCGCGAAATGCGGTGGACTGAGTACGCCTTTGCGATGTTGCTCTTCAGCGGCGTCTCCATGGTTGTGCTGTACGCGATGCAACGCCTCCAGCACGCGCTGCCGTGGAATCCGCAGGGTCTTGCCAACGTTGGCACCGACCTGGCTTTCAATACGGCCGCATCCTTCACCACGAACACCAACTGGCAGTCCTACGTCCCCGAAGTCACCATGAGCTATTTCACGCAGATGGCCGGCCTCGCGTATCACAACTTCGCCTCTGCCGCTGTCGGCATCGCGCTTGCCATCGCCGTGATTCGCGGCATTTCGCGACGCGAAAGCAACACCATTGGAAATTTCTGGGTCGACCTTGTTCGCACGTTTCTGTGGGTGCTTTTGCCCGCGTGCCTGGTGATCGCTCTCTTCTTCGTTTCGCAGGGCGTCGTTCAAAATCTTAATCCGTACACCACGGCGCAGGTCCTCGACCCGCAAACCGTTCAGACCACCGGCACCGACGGCAAAACCACTACTCAAGTGGTTCGCGAGCAGGTCATCCCGCAAGGTCCGATTGCTTCGCAGGAAGCCATCAAAATTTTCGGCACCAATGGCGGCGGCTTCCTCAACGCGAACAGCGCGCACCCGTTCGAAAATCCCACGCCCCTGACCAACTTCATTCAGCTGGTCCTGATCTTCGCGATTCCCTCCGGCCTCACTTTCACGCTCGGCCGCATGACTGGTTCGCAGCGCCACGGCTGGGCCGTCTGGGCTGCGATGGCGGTTCTCTTCATCGCCGGCGCTACGGCCGCATACGCAGCCGAAGCGAGGGGCAATCCGCTACTCCATGGCGTCGATCAGTCCGTTTCCGCCACGCAGGCCGGTGGCAACATGGAAGGGAAAGAGGTCCGCTTCGGTATCACCAATTCGGCGCTCTATGCCACTGTAACCACCGACGCAAGCTGCGGTGCCGTGAACTCCATGCACGACTCTTTCACTCCACTCGGCGGCATGATTCCGCTCATCAATATCATGCTCGGCGAAGTGGTCTTCGGCGGCGTCGGCTCCGGACTCTACGGAATGATCGTGTTCGTCATCCTGTCCGTTTTCATCGCGGGCTTGATGGTCGGCCGCACCCCGGAATATCTCGGCAAGAAGATCGAAGCGTACGACGTAAAGATGGCCATGCTCTCCGTTCTGATCTTCCCGCTCGTCATTCTGACCTTGACCGCAATCTCCGTCGTCGCCAAGTTCGGCGTCAGCTCAATTTCAAATCCCGGGCCCCACGGCCTCTCGCAAATTCTCTATGCCTTCACGTCCGGCACCGGCAATAACGGTTCGGCGTTCGGTGGCATCAACGCAAATACGCTCTGGTACAACACATCGATTGGCTTCGCCACGCTGTTCGGCCGCTTCTTCGCCGTGGTTCCGATTCTCGCGATTGCGGGAAGTCTGGCGAAAAAGAAATACGTACCCGAATCCGCCGGCACGTTCCCTGTGACCACGCCCCTCTTCAGCTCGCTTCTTGTCTTCGTGATTCTGATCGTAAGCGCGCTCACTTTCTTCCCCGCGCTCAGCCTCGGTGCGATTCTCGAGCACCTGATGATGAACGCAGGAAAGGTTTTCTAAACGTCCATGACTACTTCCTCGAACCCGAAAGAAAAATCCCGCTGGGGCAAGCAGATCGTCGTCCCTGCGATCTGGGAATCCTTCGTCAAGTTGAACCCTCGGACTCTCGCGAAGAATCCCGTGATGTTCGTCGTCGAAGTCGGCGCCGTCCTCACCAGCGTCGACCTTATCCGTGGCCTTGTTCACGGTGCGGGCGGCTTCGGATTCTCGCTTCAGATCACGCTTTGGCTGTGGTTCACGGTGCTCTTCGCCAATTTCGCCGAAGCCATGGCCGAAGGCCGCGGCAAAGCCCAGGCCGAAACTCTGCGTAAAGCCCGTTCGGAAACTATCGCACGCCGCATCAAGGCTGACGGCTCCATCGAATCCGTCCCCGGCTCGGTGCTCCGCTCCGGCGATTTCGTAATGATTGCGGCCAGTGAATTCGTCCCCGGCGACGGCGAAGTCGTGGAAGGCGTCGCCTCTGTCGACGAATCCGCGATCACCGGCGAATCCGCTCCGGTAATTCGTGAAGCGGGCGGCGATCGCTCCGCCGTCACGGGAGGCACGCGCGTCCTCTCTGACGAAATTAAGGTCCGCATCACTTCGAACCCGGGTGAAACCTTTCTCGACCGTATGATCAAGCTCGTCGAAGGCGCCTCGCGTCAGAAGACGCCCAACGAAATCGCGCTCAACATTCTTCTCGCCGGCCTAACGATCATCTTCTTACTCGCGGTCGTTTCGCTTCAGCCGATGGCGATTTATTCCGGCGCGCCGCAATCCGTCTTCGTTCTGGTCGCGCTTCTCGTTTGCCTGATTCCCACCACGATTGGCGGCCTGCTCTCCGCGATTGGAAT
>JBEKJW010000144.1:0-12666 GCA_050011035.1 Candidatus Acidiferrales bacterium | reverse complement strand
AGAAAGCCGCGAGCATCCCGACATCTACGTCTGCGACGGCACTCCACGCAACGGCTGGCGCCAGTTTTGGGACGATATGCAGTGGTTCGGCTAAGACTACAAAAGCCCACAGGTAATATACCTATGCCACACACCCCGCCGTTAAATCGTGCGGCGTTAATGCTGGCGCTTCAGGCCTTCGAGTGTTTTGCGCAATCGTTCGAAAGCCACAAGCGCGCGACTCACGCGGAGCATCGTTACGGAGCTCTGTGTGGCATAGCTATATTACCTGTGGGCTTTTCGTAACGCCGTGGCCTTGGCTCGCCTGTAGGTATTGGTACGACAATCTAATAATCCAACGTCAAATTCCCCTATAGACAACCAGCCGCAATTCACCACCGCCAGCTACTCTCAGTCGGACTCCGTCGAACGCTGCGCCTCCTGCAAATCGCCGGTCGGGGCGACATACTATCGCGTGAACGGAGCGCTCGCCTGCGAGTCCTGCGCGAAAAAGGTCGGCGGCACCACTCCTAAGGATTCGCACACGGCCTTCATGCGCGCCCTGCTCTACGGATTCGGCGGCGCGATCGCCGGCCTCGCGATTTACGCTTTCGTTGGCATCGTGATCGGATTAGAGATTGGCATCGTCGCGCTGGCTGTCGGCTACATCGTCGCGTGGGCGATGAAAACGGGTTCGGGCGGCATCGGCGGGCGCCGGTATCAAATTGCCGCGGTGCTCTTCACCTATTTCGCTGTTTCCGTTGCCGCGATTCCGATTTACATCGCCGCCTCCGCGAAACAACACAGGCAACAGGCTGCGGCACGACAGCAGAGTCTGCAGAGCGACCCACAAGCGCCAAACATGGTTGTGACGCCATCGACGGCGGCGAACTCCGAAGCGGACGATTCAGAAGCTGGAGTTCCCGCAGGACAGCCGCGCCGCAGCCCGCTCTATTTGATTATGCTTCTGGTCGGCATCGGACTCGCGTCGCCGTTCACCGAGCTGGCGCAGGGCGGATTCAACGGCGTCATCGGCTTGATCATTCTGTTCGTCGGATTGCGCATCGCGTGGCGCATGATGGGCACTTCGGACCACTCCACGTCCGTGCTCGGGCCCTTTACGCGAGGCGCTTCCGCTACGGTCAATGCGGCCACACCGGCTTGCCCGCCACCGCCCTTGGGCTAGAATCGGCTTACGTCCACGCCCTTGGCGACCACTCCCATCGAGCTGATTCCGAAATGCGCAGCGTGCGCGAACGCGCTGCCGTCCGCCGCGCTCGTTTGCCCGCTCTGTCACACACTCGTCCACGGTGCAGAACTCGAAGGCCTCGCCGCCGCCGCGCGCCAACTCGAAGAGGAAGGACAAGTTTCCACCGCGCGCCAGGCCTGGATGCGAATGCTTCCCCTCCTTCCGCCGGATTCAACGCAGGCCGAGTGGACGAAGAAAAAGATCGCCGCTCTGCATGCTGAAATCGCCAACGCCGGCTTGACCAAACCGTCGACGAAGAACGACTGGGCCAAGAAATTCGGTCCGCTCGCGCCGCTGCTCGTGCTGCTTTCGAAAGCCAAAGTACTGCTCGCGCTGCTGAAATTCAATTTCCTGTTCAGCTTTCTTTCGTTTATCTGGATCTACTGCCTTCTGTTCGGCTGGAAATTCGGGTTGGGCTTTGCCGTGCTGATCCTGATTCACGAGATGGGCCACTACATCGACATCAAATCGCGCGGGCTGCCGGTCGAGATGCCGGTTTTCATTCCGGGCCTCGGAGCGTACGTGAAATGGCGCGCGCTCAACGTTACGCTGCAAACGCGGGCGTACGTGAGCCTCGCCGGGCCGCTCGCGGGATTTGTTTCATCGGCTGCGTGCTGCTTCATCTATTTTCAGACGCACGACCGGCTCTGGGCCGCGCTTGCGCACACCGGCGCGTGGCTCAACGCACTGAACCTGATCCCCGTGTTTATGCTGGATGGCGGCGAAGCGATGAACGCTCTGGCAATGTGGGGCCGCATCGCGGTACTTACCACGTGCGTCGCGCTGTGGGCTTATCTCGGCGAAGGCGTTTTCATCCTCGTCGCGGCGGGAACGGGCTATCGGCTGTTCACCAAAGATTACCCGAAGCAGCCGAGCTACGCAGCGACGGCGTACTTCCTCGCCGTGCTCTGCTTGCTCGCACTCGTGTTAAAAATCACGCCTGGGCAGAGTCTGTTCCGCACGCACTAGCTGTGCTGCGTTAGCGGAGGATGCAGCCGAAGCGGCCCTTGCCCGGTGACACGTAAATCATCTCCGGCTTGCCTTGGACATCTTCGTATTTCACGGGCCCAAAACTCTCGATCCGGCTGTCATAGCTGTTGATGTTCTCGCCGACTACAAACAGCTCGCCCGCTGGCACAACCGTCTCGCGAATCCCTACGAATATCCCAGGCTCGGTCTCAGCCATTTTCGGCGAACCACAGACAGGCGGCGCCGTGACCGGGCGGCCGTTCACGGAAACTTTGCCTGCATCGTCCACCGTAATCTTGTCGCCGGGAAGACCTACTACCCGCTTGGTGAATAAATACTTTTCCTCGCCGTGGTGAAAAAGGATGAGCGAGCCGCGTTGCGGGGGCTCCACGACGTACGCGTTCATGTCGGCCACAATATGCTCGCCCTGACAAATCGTAGGGCACATCGAGTTGGACTCAATTTTGAAACCCCGAATCGACTCCACGCTGCCGCCCTTTGAAACCATGAAGACCAGACCGATCACCATCAAGACTACGAAGGTCGCGCCTCCGACCGCGCCAACAATAATCAGCACCCAAAGAATTGCGGGCATCGGCCGTTTAGGCCGCGTTGCGACTGACGGAATCGGCGAGGAAATACTCACAGCTGTTGATTCTCTAAGAAAGACCAGAGAATGCAACACCGAAAATCACGCGGGCTGGGGAGCGGTCGCTGAAATTTTCTCGAGCGGCGGATACGAGGTAGGGCTGATGAAGCTGCGCTCGGGCAACGCCGTGTTCTTGGCGAGCGACTGCGCCATCATCACGATCGCTTCGCCGGCTGTAGCAGGCGTCACCACCGTTGCGCGAAGCGTTCCCGCGCGCACCCAGGTCTGCCCGGTCGAAGGAACGCCGTCAACGCCGGTGTACGGCAGTGACTGCCACATCTCGCGCTCGATCGGATGCGGCACGCCGAGCAGCGCCTTGCGCGCGCCAATGGCCATCGCGTCGTTCTGCGCCACCACCACATCCATCGTGACTTTCTTTCCCGACGTGAGCGTGAGCCACGATTCAATGCAGCGCCGCGCGCTTTCTTCCGTCCACTGCGCGCGCAATGTAGTGAGCTTGATTCCAGGATGCAGGATGCGGTTCAGGCCGAGGACGCGGCCCTTGGTTGCCGGATTTTCTGACGGTCCTTGAATGTAGAGCACGTGGCCGCCGCCCGGCAGCAGCGCGGCCAGTTGCTTGGCCTGAATTTCACCCACCGCTTCGTGGTCGGTACTCAAAGAAAAGACCGGCACCTTCGTTATGCGCCGAAGATCGCTAACGTACTCGGCGTCGCGATTGAGAATCGCCCACCCGATACCCGCCGTCACCGCCGCTTTAGCGACCTGCGGCAGAGCTGTGCCGCCCACCGGTTCAACCACGATCCCGCTCGGGCGCTGCTCCTGCGGCACCTGAACGTGCTTCAGGATCTGCGTGCTCTGGGTGATCGCATTCCCGTCGGCAAAAACGATATCGACGTCCACGCCTAGATTCTGCCCGGCGATGCGGGCGGACGAGGCCTGCTCCATCTGGTAATCGTTTTCTTTGGTGATCAGAGAGCAGATGAAGCGAAGTCTGGGCATCGCGCGGGCCCCTCGGAAGACGTCATGGTCTTCCCGTTTTGGAACTAGCCGCTTTCCGCCCAGTAAACCATACGATTCATGACTGTTAGCTGGCATTTCTTCGGTCTGTGTACTGAATTGAAATAGCGAATCCGCACGACCGAGCCGCCCGTTACGGAGCCGTTCGTGGCACAAACTTCAGTCTGTGGCAGCGCATGCCCAAACACACCTACGCGCGGGCGCGCTTACGCAGCGGAACGAATACGTGATTTTTAAGTGTGTAGTGTTGATCAGCGCTGCGACGCGACTTGGGGACAGGAGGCGTCGGGGGCATCATCGCAGCGCTTCGTTACCGCGCTCGATCGAGCGCGTAGGTTAGGACTTCGAGCCGCGCGTCGAAAACATCTGTGCGGCGGCCAACAGCAATTCACGGTCGCGAGGCGGAATGCGCGGCAAAAGAATGCGTAGCCGGTTGAACATCTTCTGCTCCTTGCCGTGCGCTCCCCAGACGATATCGTCGGCCGACCTGCGTTTGCCGAGATTCTTCATTCTGGGTTCCTCGTTCCCGTCGTAAAAAATCTGATACAACGGCACGTCGAACGCGTTCGAGAACTTTTCCAGAGTTTCGAGGCTTGGCACCGTGTGGCCGTTTTCAACGCGGCTCACATAGGCGCGGATCAAGCCGGTACGCTCTTCGATGTCACCCTGCGACATGTTTTTCGATTCGCGTATCGCACGTAAACGTTCACCAATCAACATTGTGTCCCCCGTTTAAAAAATACGGCTCCGGACCGCGCGTAGCACTCCCCGAATGCGCAGCCGGTTCCGCTCCCTGCTTTCTGATTGTCCCTGGTTACTTCCCCGCGGATTCCCGGTCGCGAGACAGCACAGTTTCCTTGAATTCTTGCACACAACGGTCCAATTGGTGGCAAATATCTCCAATTTCCGTCGCGTCGGCGCGGTTCACGCCGCGGGCCTCGAATACGAAGCGGAGATCGTCGCGAAGGTTGTCCGGAGCGGTGCTGGTCGTAAAACTCAGGACCTTCGGGTATGCGATCTCACAGTGCGTTGACGGCTTGGCGGGTTGCTGCTTGATCTCGTGCTTATTGCCGGATGGTTCGTCAGCGTTTGGGCGGGTCGCCATGTTCATCCTCTACCACTTAGATGATGGCGAATTGGGGAATGGCCCGTGAGGCGCGGGAGCGCGCATCGGAGGTTAACGCGCGGCGCCGACGGCGACAGGCGCAGCCTGCGGAACTGGGAGGCGGACGAACACCGTGGTTCCGTGCGAATCCGAATCGATCTTCATCTCGCCTTTCAATTGCTTCACCCGCTCGCGCATTCCGACGATCCCGACGCTCGTGCCGCCCGCTTTGATTTCCGCGAGCTTGTCCGCGGGAATGCCGCGGCCGGCGTCGCGCACTTGTACGGTAACGTCGCCATTGTTGCGCGCGATGCAGATGTCGGCGGTCTTGCTGCCGGAGTGGCGGTGAATGTTCGTGAGGCACTCCTGCACCACGCGAAAAGCGGCCAGCTCGATGTGGTGAGGCAGTCGCTCCATGTCTTCCGGCGCATTCAGCGTGATGGCCAGATCGCCGCGTTGGCCGAGGCCATCCACGTAGACGCGCAGCGCCGCCGTGATTCCGATCTCGTCGAGCAGCGGCGGGTGCAACAGATAAGACGTGGTGCGGATCTCCTTGGTCAGCTGGCGCACGAACGTGTCGGTCTCGGCGATCGCTGCGGCGACTTCGGGCTTGTCCGCCGCGAGGCGCTTGCAGTTCGCGAGATTCATGCTGATGGCGGCCAGACTCTGCCCCGCGCTGTCGTGCAGTTCGCGCGCGATGTGGCGTCGCTCTTCGTCCTGCGTGCGCGTCATGCGGCCCCACACTTCTTCCAGGATGCGCGATTGCCGGATCAGTTCTTCGTTGCGCTGGCGCAGCTCGGCGGTGCGCGCCAGGACTTCCGCTTCGCGCGACTCTGCCAAAACTTTGTAGCGCTCTTCGCTTTGGCGCAACGCCATTTCCACCGTTTTGCGCGCGTTGATGTCCGAAATCAGGCCGGTCATGCGCTGCGCGCGTGGCGGACTGCCGGCGAACTCCACTTGTGCGGTTACCGCGAGCCAACGCTGCGTGCCGTCAGGCAGTAGTACGCGAATTTCCGCATCGAGCTGGCCGCCCCCTCCCGGATCGAGAGCCGCGCCTACCAGCTGCCCATATCGCTGCCGGTCGTCGGGATGCAGCAGCTTTTCGAGCGCCGCGGTCAGCGAAAGTTCCGAGTTTTTTGACAATCCGAAAAGGTTCAGCGCCCGCTCGTCTGCCTCCACGCGATCTTCCTGCGGATACCAGTGGAACGCTCCGGCGTTCGAAGCGTTGAGCGCCCGCTCGAGGCGCGCCTGGCTTTCTTTCAACTCGGCTTCGAATCGCGCGCGTTCCACCGCAGCCCAGGTGCGCTCGGCGGTTTCTTCCACGGCGGAAATTTCCTCCTGCGTCCATTCGCGAGGCGTGGAATGATGCACGCCAAACACCGCGAGGAAACGGCCATCCTTCACGAGCGGAACGGCGATGTGCGCACGGATTTGCACCTGCGGATAGCGCGAGCGCTCCTCGGGCGTGAGGCGCGCTTCGGTTTCAACGTCATTGACCACGATCGTGCGTCCCAGACGAAAATCTCGCAGCTGCACCGCGCCGAAATCCCATGCGAAATATTCGCCGGCCAGCGGCGTCACTTCCGGCGTGTGATAGTCGCGATTGACAATGAAGATGTCTCCGCGTTCGTCGGTCTCTACTTCGGCGTAGTACGCGCGGCTCACTCCAAGCAGCTCGCCCACGATGCGCGCGGCTTCCTCCTGAATTCGAAGCGGGTCGCCCAACAGGCGCAGCGCATCCGAAAGCTGCAAGAGAAATCTCTGCCGCTCGCCGCTCCGCCGCAGCCGATCCTCAACGAGTTTGCGCTCCGTGACGTCCCGCGCGATTTTAGAAGCGCCGATGATCGTGCCCGAAGCGTCGCGCACCGGCGAAATCGTGATGGAGAGGCTGATCGGAGTCCCGTCTTTGCGCAGTCGCACCGTATCGAAATGCTCGAGGCGTTCGCCGCGCGTCACCCGGTCGATGATCACCTTCTCTTCGTGTAGCCGGTCGGGCGGAATAATTAGCGAAATGTGCGAGCCGATTGCTTCTTCGGGCGTATAGCCGAAAATCCGCTGGGCCGCCGCGTTCCAGCTGGTGATGACGCTGTCGAGACCCTTACTGATGATCGCGTCATCGGAGGAGTCTACAATCGCGGCGAGCAGGCCGTCCGCAACTTGCGGCGGGGTGGTAGGCGCAGTTTTCGCAGCGGTCGACGCCGGCTTGTTTTTACCGGAGTGTTTGGAGAGGGTGCCGTTCGGCGTTGCTGCGGATGCGTGCTTCGATGTCAGGGAGTGCCCGCCGGCCACGAGCTCTTCAATCGCGGGAATCAGCGCGTCGGCCAGGGTGTCCTTGCTGATGAACGCGCGCGCTTTGGCTTGCAGCGCTTCGTGCCGCGCAATCGATGGCGCATTCTGACTGACGATAATAATGTTCGCATCGGGCTGCTCGCGCAGGATCGCGCGCGTCGCGTCCATGCCGCTCATCTCCGGCATGTTTACGTCCATCAGGATCACGTCGGGGCGCAGCTCGCGCGCCTTCCTCACCGCGTCGATGCCGTCGAAGGCTTCGCCGCACACCTTCCAACCCGGGTGCGTGGACACCAAATCGCATATCCCACGCCTCACGGCGGCGTGGTCGTCCACGACGAGTATGTGTAGCTTGTCTTGCACGATTGGTTGGTTCGCGGTCGCTGGGGCTTAGCCGATTTTTAGTATAGAGGACCGGCACGTGGCCACCATACAGCTTTTGCCGTACAAACGACGTGACGCGTCGCTCCGAACCGGCACACTGCGATGGCAGTGCTAGTACGACTTGCATTCATCCGAGCGCGGGATACAACTCCGACACCGGCAAGATTGCCCATGCTACTACCGGCCGTCGGATCTGGTAGTAGCATGGGCAATCTTGCCGGTGTGATCTGGCGAAGGCTTCAGCCTTCGCGGGTTCAGGCGCGCGCAGCGCGCTGTGGCATAGACTCTGGAGTCTGTGCGCGCCCCGCTCTCAGTGGGTCGCGGGTTGAGCGATCCACCTGAAGCCGCTAACTCCGCAATCTTCACCCGCCATTCGTCACGAGCAAGTGCTCCGGAAACCGCCCAGCTTGTGGCTTCGTCACAACGTCTAGCCGCCTCACGACCCTTGACTTGCAAACTGCAAGCGCCGTGGGGTAATCTTGCGCCCATGCGCAAGAAGTCCGGCCCACGTCGCTCGTCCTGTCCAGTCAGCATCTCGCTGGACATCCTCGGCGACCGCTGGTCGCTGCTGATCGTCCGCGACCTGATGGTCCGCGGCTATCGCACGTTCAGCGAAATGGAGCACGACGGCGATGGCATCGCCACGAATATCCTGAGCGACCGCCTGCGCAAGCTCGAAGCCGCCGATATCCTGGGCACGGAGCCTGCACCAGACGGCCGCAGCAACGTCTACCGGCTCACCGAAAAAGGCATCGCCCTCGGCCCGGTGATGCTCGAACTGCTGATCTGGGCCGCGCGCCACGAAGCCACCGGAGCCCCCTGCGAAGTGGTCGATCATCTGGCCAGCAACCGCCAGGCGGTGCTGGTGGAAACGTACCGCCGATGGAAAGAACGCGACCTGACGCCTATCCTCCCGCCGTTCGAGCCTTTGCCCTTGCGCCGCGCAAAACGTCCTGGAAGGCGCCGCACCTCCAAGCGCCGCAGGAGCGCACGATGACGACGACCAAACCGTCGAACTTTGCGTGGGTGCCTAAACGGCGGCTTCAGTTTCCGGGACACGACCGGCCGGGCAAACTTTTTCAAGAGAGCTGTCGATATTTGACCGGCTCGTTCGTCGTATAGGTAGAACCCGAACTATAGGGCCCAGGGAAGGGTTTAAGGCGCGCACCGCCACGCTAGATACAGAAGGAGTTCCACGATGGCTTTCCTGAACGAACTGAAAATCGCAGCACGTTCGCTCTCGCGCGTGCCCGCACTGTGGCTTGCCGTGGCACTTACGCTCGCGCTCGGCATCGGCGCGAACGCGGCCATTTTCAGCGTGGTGCGCGGCGTGCTGCTGCGCCCGCTGAATAACCGCGACGAAGACCGCCTCCTCTATCTCCGCCAGAGCGCGCCAGGCTTCGGTGAGGACAACGCCGCGTTCTCCGTGCCAGAAATCATGGACATCGGCCGCGACCTGCACACCATCACCGAACTCGGCACGTTCTCTCAGGTGGACTTCACCGTGATCGGCCTCGGCGAGCCGCGCGAAATCCGCGCCGGGGTGGTGGACGGCACATACTTCGACGTGATGGGCCTCAAGCCGGTGCTCGGCCGCCTGCTCGGCCCGAGCGACGACGGCCCGAACGCTCAGGGCGCCGTGGTGCTGACGTACTCGTTCTGGCGCAACGCGCTGCATTCCGATCCCAACGTGCTTGGCAAGACCGTCCAGCTCGGCAGCTTCGAAGGCAACCGTTCCGCGACAATCGTCGGCGTGGTCGAGCCGTCGGTTCCCTATCCGGTCGAGACCGAATTCTTCGCGAACGTCGTGACCAGCCCGCATCACCTTTCCGCCACGATGGTCCAGGGCCGCACCCACCGCATGACCGAAATTTTCGCGCGCCTCGCGCCCACCGCGACGCTGGACACCGCCCGCAGCGAAGTCCAAACCGTATACGGCGCGATGACCTCCGCGCATCCGGAAACCTACACCGCCGCCGCTCACTACCGCGTGGACGTCTCGCGCATGCACGACCAAATCAACGAGAAAGCCAAAACGATTCTGTGGGTGCTGTTCGCCGCGGCAGGATTGCTGTTCGTTATCGCGTGCTCGAACGTCGCGAACCTGATTCTTGCGCGTACCGTTCGCCGCGAATCCGAACTCGCCGTTCGCTCGGCGCTGGGTGCCACGCCCTGGGCGTTGCGGCGTTCCCTGCTCGCCGAAAGCCTGGTACTTTGCATCTCGGGTGCGCTCGCGGGACTTCTGATTGCCTGGCCGATGGTCGCGGTGCTCTCGAATTACGCTTCGCGTTTCTCGGTCCGCGCTGAGGGCCTCAAGCTCGATTCGAGCCTGGTGTGGATCGGAATCGTGCTCGCGATTATTGCAGCGCTGTTCGTCGCGTTTGTTCCGCGGCTTCCAGCAGGAGGCGAAGCTGGCAAGGGCAACGCGCTTACCAGCAGCGGCGTTCGCGTCACCGGCGGCAGCACGCGCCGCCTGCGCCTATTTGCCGTCACGCAAATCACCGCGTCGTTCCTGCTTCTTGCCGGCGCGGGCGCGCTGATGAAGACGCTGCTCACGCTCGAGCAGACGCAAGCGCCCTACGACACGAAAAACGTCCTCGCCATCAACTTGCCGGTGATGAACTACGGCCGCACGCCGCAACAGGTCGCGCAGTTCTACCGCGATGCGCGCGCGCAGGTCGCCGCTCTTCCCGGCGTCGAACACGCCGCCACCAGCTTCAGCGCGCCGTGGCGCGACGCGCAAGGCCTAGGCATCGCGTTGACGTTCGCGTTGGAAGGCCAGACGCCGCAGAACGGCGCCGACTATCCGCGCGCGCAGTTCCGCGCCGTCTCGCCCGATTACTTCAACACGCTCGGCATGCCGATCATGGCCGGGCGCGACTTCAACGAAAACGACCGCAAGGGCGGCGAGATGGTCGTGATCGTCAACGAAGCCCTCGCCAAGCGTTTGCTGAACGGCGAAGATGCCATGAACCGCCATATTTCCTGGAACGATCCGGTGATCCAGTTCATCGGCCTTAGCGACCAGCCGCGCCGCATCGTCGGCGTCGTGCCGGACATCGACGATATTCACATCATCCCGCAGCCCGAGATGATGATTTACGTGCCCAATACCCAGGAAGAAGGCTGGAACAGCCGCATCCTGGTGAAGACTGCCGGCGATCCGCACGCGATGATCGCGACGATTACGAAGACGATCCGCGGCGTCTCCGCCGATCAGCCGATCGAAAAGCCGGCGACGCTCGGAGACATTCGCGCCGCCGTGCTGACTCCCGACCGTCTGAACGCGATCGTCTTCGGCGGGTTCGCGGGCGTCGCGCTGCTGATCTCGATCGTCGGCGTCGCGGGTGTTCTCGCGTTCTCGGTCAGCGGGCGCATTCGCGAATTCGGCATTCGCATGGCGCTTGGCGCGCAGCCCACAGCGATCCTGAAGAGAGTGCTCTTCGAAGGAGCGCTGATCGGCCTAATCGGCGTTGTTGTCGGCTTCATTGCCGGCTTCGGGCTTGCGCGCATCGCCGCCAAGTACATCGAGGAAATCCAAATCCCCGGCGCGATGCCGCTCGTCGCTGCCGCGCTTCTGATTCTCGTCGCAGCAATCATTGCCGCGGCTCTTCCGGCCGCTCGTGCTTCGCGCGTGGACGCCGTCGAGGCCCTTCGCGCGGAATAACACGCGATCTGCAAGCGCGGGCTACCAAGCCAGAAACGGCCCAGAGACAAGTGTCTATGCCACGCAAGGGATGTTCCGCGACGGCCGATTCGCTCCGGCCCTCGCACGTTGTTGCAGGCCAAATGATCGATCCACACTTTGCGTCCTTCGCTGAAAACATGAGTGGAGGGGTGTGTGGCATAGACAATTGTCTGTGGGCCTTTCGCAACCCGCACTGCATCTTGCCGCGCGCCCGCATCGCCAGCGGCCCGCCAGCGCGGTAACGCTCATCTAACATCCGGAAGACGCCTCCCCAATTCATCGAGCGGTGGTACCGTATCCGCACTTCGGAGGAGTTTGTATGCCAATCGATGTGCTCGTTTGTGGTGCCGGGCCGGTAGGCCTTGCTATGGCGTCGGAGCTCGCGCGCTACGGAATGTCTGTCCGCGTCATCGATAAGAACCAGGGGCGCACGGACAAATCGAAGGCGCTGGTGATCTGGGCGCGCACGCTCGAGTTGATGGGCCGCATGGGGCCAGGATGCGCGGAAAAATTCATCGCCGCTGGAATGAAAGTGGAAGGCGCGAATATTTTTCAGGGGCGCGACACGGTTGGCCACGTCGACCTTACGCAGGTCGAGTCGCGCTTCAACTTCGCATTGATGCTCCCGCAGAGTGACACCGAGCGCCTGCTCGAAGAGCATCTTGCTGGATTCGGCGTGAAAGTCGAGCGGCAAACCGAGCTGACGAACTTTTCAGCCGGGAGCGATAGTGTGACCTGCACTCTCGTCAGCGGCGGCAAAGAGGAATCCGTCCAGCCCAAGGAGTTCAGCGGCTCGACCATGCTGGTCGATTGGATCCTCGCCGACGTGCATCTCGACGGCCTTTCCGGACCGCCGGCCGTGGACATATGGTGGGATCCAGAAGGCGTTCTCGCGCTGTTCCCCATCAAACCCGGCCGCTATCGCGTGATTGCGGACATCGGGCCATCGAAAAGCCAGGACGAACACGCGCCGCGCCCGAGCTCTACGCTCGCCGAAGTTCAATCGATCCTCGACGAGCGCGGGCCAGCCAATCTGAAGGCGAGCGATCCGATCTGGCTCGCCGGGTTCACGATTAACGAGCGCAAAGTTTCCCACTATCGCTCCGGCCGCATATTTCTTGCCGGCGATGCCGCGCACGTCCACAGCCCGGCGGGCGGCCAGGGCATGAACACCGGGATTCACGACGCGTGCAACCTTGCCTGGAAACTCTCGATGTTCGCGCACGGCGTGTGTGGGGACGAGCCCGTCCTCACGAGTTACAGCCCGGAGCGCAGCGGCATCGGAAAGATTCTGCTGGAAGCCACGGGGCGAGCGACTTCGATTGCCGTGATGAAGGGCGGCGTCGCGCAGTCGATCCGCAACCACATTGCGTCTC
>JBEKJW010000143.1:0-12999 GCA_050011035.1 Candidatus Acidiferrales bacterium | reverse complement strand
CTGGTGCGGGACGCGGCGCGCGTTGAGGACGTGGAGAAGATGGACGGCGACGACGCAGCGGATGCGGCGCGTTACGGGATCAAGACGCGATATTCGGCGGAACGGAGCGGAGCAGTGAGAGCTCCGATGGAGCAGAGGATTGCGGAACGGGTGACGGCATCGGACCCGACAATGCGGGCGATTCAGGCGACTGCGGCGCGAATTGCGGAGAGCGGGAAGGCGCGGCCGGTGCGATTTTTGAGGCGGAGAAACGGCCGATGAACTTGCTGGAGATTTGGAAAGGTCTGGGAGCGAGCTCGAGGGTGCGAGCACTTGAGGGCGAGGTCACGCGGCTGCGCGCGGAAAACCGGGCGCTGATGAATTCGATATTGGGGATTGCGGGCGTACCGCCTGTGATCGTGACGGATGCGAATGAGGCGGAGGCGTTTCGTTTGGAGGTGGGAGAAGCGGGAACTCCGGCGGATCCCGATGCGGTGGGGCGTGCGGTGGGTGGCGTTCCGCGGGCGAAGAGTAGCAAGACGCAGATGCGAAAGAATGCGATGCCGATGCGACGGCGGTCGTGGCATCAAGTGAATCGAATGCTGGAGCTGGACGCTGCGCGGAAACAGAACGCAATGGCGAAGTGCGAGGAGTGAAATAATGCCGTTTATTCGAGGGCGATACTACATCAATCCGATTGCCGGAGCGGCGATTGAGAAGGCGCGCGAGGCGGACGACTCGGACTCTGGATCCGGCGACGAGGACGAGAGCAACGGCGACGCGGTGAGTGCGGGTGCGCCGGTGCGGAGAATTGAGATCGACGCTACGGAGATTGTGCCGCCAGCGACGGGCCGAGCGCAGCGGGGATTTGTGGCGCGGGTGCATCGCGGCGATGCCGGGGCTGGAATGCCGTCGGCTAAGGATGCGGAGACGCGGGTGTTTACAGATCATCGGGACCTGCTGGGATATTTGGGTGGGGAGTTGGAGAAGGCGTAGGGTGGCGGGGCGGCGCGGGGAGGTGCGGCGGGGCGGCGCGGGGAGGTGCTGAAGTGGGGCACGCACAGACTGACAGTCGATGTTACAGCGCGCTTTGCGCGCCTTGAAGTGATGAGGGCGACGCGGTGATAGCACAATTGGATTGTGGCGCGGGCCGGGAGAGAGCGTAGTTGTGCGGCGGGCGCTGAGTGGTGGCGAATGCGCTGGGGACGCGGTGGGCTGTTGCTGGTGAAACGGTAATTGGGGGAGGCGGCTGAGTTCTGTAGAATTTGGGCTGGGTTGGCGAGGTTTTGGTGACCAGCGGGAATTGGGAAGGGCCTGGGGGAATGGATCCGCGGTGGCGCAACCGGCGAGGGTCGGGAGCGTTTTCACCGGAACGCGGAGGCACGTCGAAAATTCTGCGGATCGTTGTGGTGGTGCTGGCTTGCGTGCTGGTAGGCACGCTGGCGTGGCAGGGATACGAGAAATATTTCGGACCGGCGGAGCTGGCGCAGAGTGGTGACATTGCGCCGGCCGGGCGGCCTTACGCTGCGGAAGCGCCGAGCGATCCGGCGGCGCACGGGTGGGAACGCGATTTCGCTAACGCGCTGAACGATGCGACGGCCGCAGGCAAAGCTGGAGATGTGACGAGCGCGGAGATGGAGACGGATCGGGCTGCGTCGATTGTGGGATCGGCTTGGCAGAAGGGATTTGTGGCGCAGCCTGAGTTTTTCACGGGCGCGCTGGCGGCGCTTGATGGAGTGTCGGCGACGCATCCGGAGAGTGAGCGGCTCGGCGATCACGCGTTTCAGGCGAAGATCGCGCTGGCGCAGCTGAGATGGATCCAAGGTAATGCGAAGGAGTCGAGCGCTCGTGCTGCGGATGATTCGAGTACACCCGCTGGTCGGCTGGTGCTATCGGCGCCTCGGGCGGTCACTGCACACCAGGTGGTGAACACCGCGGCGATCGGATCGAGCTACGTCGACGCGACGAAGATACCGGATTCGGCGGAAGTGTTTTTGCCGCCGGCGACGCGGGGGATGGAAGACGGCGTGAAGGTGAGCGGGCTGACGATTGAGGGCGCTTCGCAGACGCTGGATGGCGTGGTGTGGAAGGACGTGACGTTCGTGGGGACGCGGCTGAGGTACGAGGGCGGCGCGACGAGTTTGAAGAATGTGAAGTTTGTGCGGTGTACGTTTGGGTTTACGGATGATGAAGGCGGAAGAAAGCTGGTTGAGGCACTCGCGAGGGGAAATGGGACTGTGGATGTGGCGAAGTCGGCGCGGACCGGTGATGGGCGCGTGGTGAGGACGGAATAGGAGAGAGCGGCTAGTGAGTAGTGCCTAGTGGCTAGAGCGCACCCTTTTGTGATGCAAAGGGTGCGGCACCCGGAAAGGCGCGTGCCCGCAAACTGGTCTGTGTGCTGATGGTCTGAAAGTTCCCAACTGAAAAGCTAAAACGCGAGAAGAAATCAAAGGGATTGGTGTGTATGCCGAGCGAGAAGCAGACTAAGACGGCGAATCCGGCGATTGTGGCGGTGGAAGGACCGGTAGGGCACGAGCCGTCTTTGTCGGAGATGGCGCGAGCGCGGAATGGCTCGTCTGGTGAGCGCACTGGCAGGGCGGACGAGCGGCGAGGCGACTCTCGCAGCGATTCGGATAAGTGGCCGGATGCGGTCGGCGCCCGCGGAAATAATGAAGATTTGCCGGAGCGGTTGCAGGCGGCGCTGCGGAGGCTGGTGCAGCAGTATTCGACGGAATCGGAATCGACGCGCCGGCAGGAAGTGCGCAGGATCAAGCAGGCGCACCAATTCTGGAGAGGATTGCATTACCTGTGGTGGAACGAGCGAGATCAGAACTGGCATCTGCCTTTTGAGCAGAAGCTGACGGATAACTCGTCGCTGGAGGATTTACCGCGGTACGAGTTCGTTACGAACATTTACCAGGCGTTTGGACTTTCGCTGGTGGCGGTGCTTTCGCAGGATGTGCCGCGGGTGCGATTTTTCCCGTCGTCGGCGCAGGCCGAGGAAGACGTGGCCGCGGCGAAGGCGGCGACGGAAGTGGCGCAGCTGGTGGAGCGCAACAACCGGATCGGGAATCTGATCGTCGAGGAAGCGTTCAATCTTTGGACGGATGGGAAGGTCGGCGCGTACGTGAGGTACGTCGTCGACGGACAGAGATTTGGCTTTCATCCGGAGACGGAGATTGGGTTAAGGGAAGTTCGAGTCGGGACGGACGTTTACGTTTGTCCGGAGTGCGGGAAGGAAAGTCCGGCTGCACCACCGACGGAAACCGACGCCAAGGGGAGTGTTGACTCGGCGCAGCGCACCCTTTCGGAAAGCGAAAGAGTGCGGCACCCGGAAAGTCCGGGTCAAAGTCAAAATCAAAAACTGGAGGCGAGTGCGCGGAGTTGTGATTTTTGCGGGGCGGTACTGACGGAAGAGGATTTTGTTGCGGCGGAAGCGGTGACAGTGCCGGAGGCTCAGACGCGAGCGCGGGTGCCAAACGGGCAGGAAGTGGTGTCGATCGTGGGCGGCCTGGCGCTGAAGACGCCGCCGTGGGCCGACGAGATGCATGAGTATCCGTACTTGCAATGGAACATGGAAGTTCATCAGGCGCGGCTGAAGGCGGCGTATCCGCATGCGGCGGATAGGATCGGCGCACCGGTCGCGACCGGGGGACAGGAGTACGAGCGGCTGGCGCGACTCGCGCAATCGCAAGGCGGCCCGCTGACCGAGGGCGGCGAGTTCAACATCAACCTGATCACGTTTCAGCGGACTTGGCTGAGGCCGTGGGCGTTTTTCGCGCTGGATGACAAGGCGTTGCGCGACGAGTTGCTGGAACTTTTTCCCGATGGCGCGTATGTGGCGTTTGCGGGCGACGTTTATTGCGAAGCGCGAAACGAAAATATGGACGACCACTGGCGCGTGCTGCACGCGCTGCCGGGAGATGGCTCGAGCGGACGGCCAGCCCTGGGCGATTCGCTAATCAGCGTGCAGGAGCGATTCAACACGCTTTCGAATCTGCAAATGGAGACGTACGAATACGGCATTCCGCCGATCTACGCGGACAGCGAGGTGCTGGATTTCGATTCGCTGCAGAATCAGATCGCGGAGCCAGGAGCGCATTATCCGGCGCGGGCGAAGGCAGGGCAGTCGTTGGCGTCGGGATTTTTCCAGCCGGCGCCGGCCGAGGTGCCGCCGGACCTGACGGAGCATGCCGCCGACTTGATGGGGCCGATCTCGCAGTTTTTGACGGGAGCATTCCCGGCGCTGTTTGGCGGGGCGATGTCAAACAACGATACGGCGTCAGGTTATGCGATGGCGCGCGAGCAGGCGATGGGGCGGATTGGTCTGGTATGGAGAAGGATGAAATTTTTCCACGCGGACGTGATGCTGCTGGCGGTGGATTGCTTCCGTACGAATCGGCCCCACGACGTGGAAGTGACGCTACTGGGAGCGGGATCGGCGTTCGAATCGAAATGGATCCGTCTGGCGGATTTGAAGGGGAATCTATTCAGTTATCCGGAGACGGACGAACAGTATCCGACGCTGTGGTCGCAGCAACGAGCGGTGCTGATGCAAATGATGGCGAATCCCGACCCGCAGATGCAGTCGGTGCTGGCGCATCCGGAGAACATGGGGCTGATCAAGCGACTGCTTGGGCTTGAGGAGTTCGTGATCCCGGATGAAGAGTCGAGAACGAAACAGTATCGAGAGATCGCGCAACTGGTGGCCGAGGCGCCGGTGGTTCGATCGCAGGACGTGACGCACCTGGTGGCGCCGGCGGTTGCTGCGGCAAATGCTGCGAGCGGTGCGGGCGAGAGTGGGCCGGGCGTGGACGCGGACGTAATTCTGCCGAGCTTGATCCCGGATGAGTTCGCGGACAATCACGCCGTGGAGCTGGAGATTTGTATGCGGTGGTTTTCGTCGGATGCCGGGCAGGCGGCGAAGATCGAGGCTCCGCTCGGATATGCGAACGTGCGGGCGCATGCGATGTTTCATCGGCAATACTTGTTGAAGCAAGAGGCGGTTGCGGCGGCCGCAGCGACTGTGCAGGGGGCGGCGGCCGCGAGACGAAGGAAGTGAGGGGGTCGCGTCAGAAACCGGAAGAGAGATCCTTCGGCCGATGAATCGGCCTCTGGATGACGTCAGAACCTAAAATCGCGGCGAACTTCGCAGTGGTGAGCTGCTAGGTTCGCCGCGGTGTTTACAGCGCTTGATCCGCGCGTGGCGGCGCGCGGGGCGCTTGGCTTTACAAAGAGCGTTCGACTGTGTTGTTTCCGTTGCGCGCGTTTTGGTAGGCGCTGCGCAGCTGAGGCGGCGGAGCTACCAAACGCACGACGTGGAGTAAGCGCTCAGGCTTGAACGGCTTCGCCATGCAAACGACCGCGCCCATCTGGTGGCTGGCGGTGTAGTCGGCGGGCTGGGCCGAAGAAGTAATGAGAATGACGGGAACGCGGCTGAGGCGATCGTTGCGCTTCACGATGAGGCAGAGATCGTGGCCGCTCATTTCAGGACCTTCGACTTCAGCGATGAAGACGGAAGGAACTGTGGTGCGAAGAACATCGAGAGCCTGCTGCGCGGTGGGAACGATGATGACGGTGTAGCCATCGTTCGAAAGAATCGTGCGCATAATCTCGGCGGTCTTGGGATCGGATTCGACGCCGAGGACGACGGACTGCGGAGCGTTTGCGACGACCGGAGTGCCGACGGCGGCACCGGCGCGGTTTCCGTTTTCAGAGCGCGGGCCGGTGAGCTTGGCCTGCGCGAAGTGGACGGCAATGTTGTAGTGGCCGTTCGATTCCTGGCTGACGCGAACGATTTCGGCGTGCTGGCCCGGAGTCGCCGATGCGGACGAAGGCGAGTATGGGAAGGTGACTTCAAGGCGCTGGCCTTTCCAGTAACCCGCACGGGCGACCTGGATAAGAAGGCCATCACGCGAGACGTCGATCGACTTGCAGACTTCTTCGAATGGTTCGGGAGTGTCGATGCCGCGGATGTGAACGGCGGCGGAAATCTTAGCCCTGCGGCGCAAACGACGCTCAACCATGGGCTTGTCGGGCTGGCCATCGACTGGCCGTGCGTTCGTCTCTGCGGAGACGTTTGGTTGCGAACTCATTACTGCACCTCAGGACTTGTATTGCGGGCTAACCGTAGCGTCTTGCTCCGCGGAACAGCTCCCCCCGCTGGAATGAATTTAGATTCTGGGTGCGCGCACGGGAATAGTACGTCTGGCCCAATTTAGAAAACTAAAGATTGCGGCGGGGGCCGATGCCTGTAAGTGACTGCCAGAAGGGCGGTTACAGGACAGGCGAAAGGATTGGCAAACTCGGTACGAGCTAGAAAAGCGAAGCGGGAAACGCGTTGCGTAATTTTGGGTAGTGAAAGTTGGGAGAAGGAAGAGAGACGAGATGGCGGCGACGACAACAGCGAGTCCGAGAGTGACGGTGAGCGCGACGACCACGACGACGGCACCTGTGCGGTCGAGCGACGACGAAATTTTGGGGATTGAAGCGCCGAGGGTAACGCGGCGCGGAGTTGCGGTGTCCGACGCTACGGGATTCGCCGAAGACGGCGAGGGTGGATTGGCGGACGTAGTTGGTGACAACGCGGATTCAGAAAATGCGAACCAGGACGCTGACGAAAAAAGCGACGCGTTGAGCAGCGATTCGAAATTGAAACAGATTGCGGATGCGAATCCTGAGGTGCGAGGCGCGTTGCGGGATGCGGCGGCCTACAAAGAAGTTTTCGAGACGCCGGCTGCGGCGCAACAGGCTCGCGACGTAGTGACGGATGTGAACCGGCTCGATGCGCTCTTCTTTTCACGGCGGCCGGAAGATCACGCGGAACTTGCGAGAGCGGTGGCCGAGCTCGATCGCGACTCGTTTGCGATGTTGGCGAAATCGATGGGAGATCTGGCCGCGCAGGAACGGTCAGCTGGAGCGCGCGCAGCAAACTCAGAGGAAGCAGCTGCAAATTCAAGAACGGAGAAAGCTCCAGCCAGCACCGCGGCGCGAATTGTCGGAAGCGGGATGAGCGGGGCGCAACGAGAATTCATGCAGGGCGCTAACGCAGCGGCGGTGGAAAGCGTAGTCAACGAAATTGAGACGCAGGTGGGAAAGCTTTTACCGGATGGGATCGCGAAGCCGGCGCGGACTCGAGTGGTGGGAGAAATTTACCGCGAGCTGGATACGGTGCTGCGCGGGAATCGGGCGCTGACGCAGCAGATTCATGATGCGTTTCGCGTGGGGCGGTTGGATCCGGATCATCAGCAGGCGCTGGTTGCGCTGATCACGGCGCGAGCGAAGCAGGCGCTGCCAGGAGTTGCGAAGCGGGTGCTGAACGAGTGGTCGAATGCCGTGGTGACCATGAATCAAGAGCGGCGAGAGCGGCAGAGGAATGCGGAAAGGCGCGTGGACATCGCGGGAGGCGGGGGCGGCGCGGGCGGAAGGAAGCCGATGACTTCGAAGGATATCGACTACAGAAGGATGTCAGACGCGGACATTTTGAATTTGTAGATGGCGTGGAAGTCCCTGAGGAGGCTTGAGTCTCTGCGATTGTTAATGTTGCGGCCCGCGCTCCGGTTTGAGTGGAAGCACACAGGCGGAAAGCCCGTCGAACGGCTTGGAGGCGGGGTGGTCGTGCCACGCACCCTTTTTAGAAGAAAAGGGTGCGGCACCCGGAACGGCGAACCGGCGGTCCGTGATTGAGGTTGCGCGCACGAAGTTTGTAGGTCGTCGGACGACAGCCGGGTCGGCTATCCCACTAAAGTGATTTGCGATTGGTGGATTGTTTGTAGGCGTAGATGGCTTTGGCGGTGGATTCGGCAAAGGCGACCAGGTTGGCTTGGGTCATGCCGGAGGGAATCTTGATGAGGCCGGCGTTTACGAAATTCTGAACGGCGGCGGAGAGGCCGCTGTTGACTTCGGTCCAGTTGACCGTGCCGTTGGTGGTGGACGACACGACGTAGGAATCGATCATGCGGAGAGAAACGCCTGGAGTGAGGAGCGCGAGGTAGTCATTGTTCGCGTTCATCATCGCGGTGATGTCTATCGAGAACCATTGCAGGTCCTGTGTGGAAACACCGGTCGACGTGTTGACGAGTTTGTTCGTGGCAGCGACGTAGGAGATCGCGTCGACGGCCTGGTCTTGCGCGGCGATGTTTGCTGAGCCGTCCGCGTTCGTGGGTGGCATGGCGTCGGCGATGGCACTGGAGAGGCCGACGAGGACGAGATAGGTGTGTTCGGTGTGGAGAATGTTAGAAACGGCGACACCGTAGGCTTCGTATTGAGCGAGAGTCATGCCGTGGCGAATCGGGAAGAGGTCAGTCTTGACGCTATTGGCGACGAAGCATTCGACAGCGGCAGCTTGCGAGGCGACGCAGTTTGAGGGAGTTTGACCGTGAGCGGCCGGGGAAGCGAGAAGTGCGGCGAAAAGCAGTGAAGCAGGAAGATAAGAGAATTTGCTGCCAAACATGGCCGAACCTCCCGGGTCCGATTGCCGTGATCCGAAGACGCGGGAGGGTTGCGAAGACGGATCACACGACGAATTTTGAAATCTGCTGCACGCTCTAACTTTTCGAGGACAGTTGGATGCCACTCGAGAATGAAGCAAGGCGACTGATCGCTCAACTGTTCTGAGGTGCAGAGTATGGACGGTGGAGCGGTACAGCTCTAATACCGCCTCGGTACAGGCATTAGGGACTCAGGGAATTCGGCGAGTTCGACGGTTTTTCCCCAAGAAAAGCTAGACGGTTTCGCGAAACGTGGGCGCACGTGTGTGTGCATGGCGTATTTCAATTCAAGGAGATCTAAATTATGGCGCAGATGCAGAACGCGCAGTCCGTTGCGCTGCAGCTCGAGAAGGTGAGAGACAAGCTGCCGCTGCTTTACGAACGAGACGACATTCTATTGACGATGATCCAGCAGCGCGGCGACGTGGAGCGGGTCAGCTCGCGAAACATGCGACTGCCGTTGCAGATTCGTCCTGGAGGCAAGGCCGGCCTGGCGAACATGGACGGCGGCGACCTGGGACGCGGATCCGGAACGACCTACGACGTGGCGCAGGTGACGCCGGTGTTTTTCCGGCACGCGGTGGAACTGACGAAGCTGGTGGAGTACGCATCGAACGCGCCGGAAAAAGCGATCGAGAACGCGGCCAAGCGAGAAGTAAAGAATGCGATGGGGCAGTTCCGATCGTTTCTCGACAAGGTGATGCAGACGAACGGGAACGGCGTGCTAGGCACGGTGGGTTCGATCGCTACGACGGGTCTGCCTTCGGGCGTGGCAGCGCAGTTTGGATTGGCGAAGCCGCCGGGCGCGGTGCTCTTCTACTACAACCAGACGGTTCAAGTTTACGATCCGACGCTTACGACGAATCGCGGCTCGGCCAACATCTTGCTGGTCGATCCGTTCAACTCGTTCATTCAAGTGGATTCGCTGCCGACGGGAACGAGCGTGAACGATTTGATCGTGCATGACGGATTGACGGGGGCGCAGCCGGTGTCGCTCTTTGGAATTTTGTATCACCAGACGAACGCGACGACGGGGACGTGGCTGAACCTGAATCGCGCGACGTATCCGGTGGAACTGGCGACGCCAAACGTAAACGGAAACAACTCGGCGATCACGCCGGGCGCGGTGCGGCTCGCGATCAACAAGGTGCGAAAGTCGTTGGGATCGGAACAGGTGTCGAAGCTGATCGCGTATACGTCGCTCGAGCAGGAGCACCAGTGGGAGCAGTTGGGCGTGACGATTTCGCAGATCATCAAGGAAGGCGCCGGCGGTCGTGCTAGCGATTTGGATCTCTTGTTCACCGGTGAGAAGTCGATGGCGGGAGTGCCGATCAAGTCGTCGATCAATGCGAACCAGACGCGAATCGACTTTCTGGATCTTTCGCACTGGGGACGCGCGGTGATGCAGGACATCGATTTTTACGACGTAGGCGGGCAGACGCTGTTCCCGATCTACGGAACGAGCGGCGGCATCGCGGCGGCGTACATCTTCTACTTCGTGACGGGATTCCAGGTGTGGAACGACTCGCCACGAAGCGGGGCTTATATCAATAACTTGGCGATACCGACGGGTTACTAGTCGCGGATCGGATTTGGGGTCACTAGGACGGCTTGTTGATCGCGAGCCGTCCTTTTTTTTTCTGATCTGTGGGTGATCGCTCGACGGACGGGCCCGGGTGCTTGGGAAATGGCACAACCCGCCCCCGAGTGGAACTCGGAGGCGCACAGGCACGAATGCCTGTGCCACGACGGAGTGGTGTGCGCGGATGATTCGAGTCACGCGGGAGACACATCGGGCGCCGGAGGACGTTCAGCAACGGGTGGCGGAGGCCGGCGGATGGAATCTTTACGGTGAACCGAAGTTTCGGGTGGTATGGGGAGGGTCGAGGCTGTGCTGGATTGGAGGGCGGTGGGTCGATCACGACGCGAGTGGAAATTTCATTCGCGCGGCGATCGAGCTGAGGCGAGTGCCTAAGTACTTGCCGGAAAATCGATGGCACATCGAGCGGTGGATGCCTGGAGCGAGTTATGGGACGCCCGAACAATGGGCGGAGCTGACAACGGAAGTTGAGGATGGCGTGCGGATCGCGGCGCTGGGACCCTATCCGGCGCGCGGGGAATACGAGCATTGTTTTACGTTGAGCGGCGCGCGCGGAGAATTTGTTCAACTGAGCGGCGCGGCGTGCGATTGGGTGGTGCGGGCGGTGCAGTGGGCGGCGCGACAATCGCGAAGAGCGAGACGAAGCGCGCTCGATGCGCGCGAAGAAGCTCGTGAGCGCCGGTGGGATTCGCGTACGGACGATTTGCTATCCGACGCTGGGCCAGCATTTGGCGGTGCGGATTTTGTGAGCTTGTGAAAACTGGAGAATCTGAATGAGTACGTTGCAGGCAGCGGCGTTAACGGGGCGCAGGGAAGTGATCATCGACACGCGCGGAACGGGTGACATGGCGGAGGTGACGATCGCGTCGGTGTCGGATCAGGATTGGTATATTTCACGAACCCACGGGATGTATCACATTCCGGCGTGCAAGAAGGGCGAGGCTTACGCAAAGCTGCGGATCGAGCCACGCGGAGACATGGTGGACCTCGGGGACAATCGAAGATTGCCGTTGACGATTGGTGCGCGGGACATTGCGGAGGATTTGCTGCAGGATCTGCACGACCACGGCGTGTTCCGTTGTGCGGGCGATGAGCCGAGCGACGCGGAGTTGCAAACAGCGCGTGCGCGATGCGAGGCGTTTCATCACAAGCTGGTGGCGGAGGGGGACGTGATGTGGGCGCGGGGACATTCGTTCCGCGAGATTTCAGACCTTCACCGGCGCGCCGCGATTGCATTGGGACTTGATCGCGAGTGGGCTTACGTGCCGACGCGAATGAACGATTGTCCGGCGTGTGGAGAGAAGGTGAAGATGGGAGTGGCGGTGTGCCGACACTGCTCCGCGATTCTGGATGCGGAGAAGGCGGCGAAGCATGGACTCGGACTGGGAGCGCGAGACGCGCGAATTGCTGCGAGTGTAAGAGAAGAGAACGAGCCGGTAGCGTCGAAAGCCAATGTTCGACGAGCATCACGGGCCTAATGGAATGGCGAGGGATTATTGGGCGCGTGCGGGGCGACTAGGCCTTGGTGGCGCGGGCACTCGACGCGTGCGAAAGGAACGCAACGACGAAAAGGCCGATCACGAGGAACGCGAGCGCTGATGGTTCTGGCGCTGCAACGCCGCTTCCGCCGGTAACCGTGAACGTGCCGCCAGCGGCGCAGTTGATGCAGTAGCCGCCGTTGAAGCTGAAGTTTGAAGGCGGGTTGAGGAAATTGATCGGATTCCAAGTGAGCACGACAAGGGAGCCGCCGCTGAGTGCCTGGAAGTATTGAGAGAAGATCGGATCCTGGACGATGCAAGTGTTCGACGAGGCGCCGTTACAGGTGAAGGTGATGCCGCCGATGGTGAACGTTGAATTCACGATGGTGGTGACGCCGCTGCTGTTGGTATCGAAATCGAGAACGCCGCTGAAGGTCGAGCCGTTCGAGAGCGTGCCGGAGATGTCGTAGGTGGTGTTGGAGTCGGCGTGAGCGACGGTGGGTAGGACGGCGAGCAGAGCGGCCACAGCCGCGAGGATTAGGCCGCGGATCATAATGCTGCGGCGTCGGGATTGGGTGGCGGTTTGGGCGTTCATCGATCCTCGCGAGTGACGGGCGAACGGCATCGTCGTGTTCCATTTGGGTACTGCACGAGAGTGGCCAGATTCTCTGGCCCCGATGGGCGGCGAGGGGTCTGACGTGGCTAGGGGCGCGGATGCGGTTAAATGGCTGTAACAGAATAGAAACACGACGGTTGTGCCGACGGGTTGAGTCTCGGCGACTGGCGAGGCATGCTCAACGGCTTGTGGATTGGTAATGGGACTCCAGGAAATTTGCCCTCTTTGTGGATCGAGCGCGGAAACAGTTTTCCCCCGTACACGTATATGATTGCCGACGGGTTTTGCCCTTCGGCGCCGACATGGCAGACGCGAGGGCGCGAATCGAGCTGAGCGCGAGGACGAGATGACGAGATTGGCGGGGGAGCGAAACGTGGCGGCGAGTCGAGGATCTATGGCTAGCGTGGAGGAAGCGCGGAGCGTGCGAGGCGGCAGGGTTTTTGCACTTGTGGCCGTTGTGACGTTCGGGTTGATCGGCTGCGCGCTGGCGCCGAGTGCTCAAGCTCAAGGGTCGCGTAAGGACGACATTGTATTCGGTCCGACGGGGCATCCGATCGCAAATGCGAGCGTTACGGTTTGCGCCGCGACGGCGACGGGAATTCCGTGCACTCCGCTCGCGACACTTTACACGGATGCGACGTTGACGACGACAGCGGCGAATCCATTTCAGGCCGACGGAATTGGGAACTACCACTTCTACGCGCCGGCGGGGCGTTACCTTGTGCAGATTACGGGGCCGCAGGTCGAAGGGACGATCACATATCCCGATGTGATTCTGCCGGCGGATGTTTCGTCATCGGGCGCCGGAAACAATATTTCGGCGTTCGGATTGACGCT
>JBEKJW010000142.1:0-12020 GCA_050011035.1 Candidatus Acidiferrales bacterium | reverse complement strand
ACAACAGCGCGCCAAGCGAGGCGAGCACCATAGCAGCGAGGCTCACGCACCCGCGCGCCTTGGCTCTTCCGAATTGGCCTACAAACTCAAACACAGTCCAGCCACTATAACATTCGACGCACGCAACGCAGAAGCGTCGCCCCACAAGCAAACCACCTCCACATAAAGATTGTGTTAAGCAGCTCGCGCAGTCTGCTCGGTGGCGACAGCACGAACACGGTTCTGGCACATTCGCGGTGCTTGCCTCGACGACACTCGGCGAACCCGCTCGTGGAATAGGCAGACTTGCCTGTGCTTATGACGCTATGTGTTTGCCCGCCACAAACCCACAGGCAATCGAGGCGATTCGTGCCGACGTGTTTCCCGCACAATCGCTGGTCGCGCGCGGAAATTATTTGGGTTTTACACCGGTCAGGAACGTCACCCGCATCGCGATGCTCTTTCGATCAAATGCGATCGGCAGCGAGCGGAAGGGAGCAGCGTCGCGGATGGATTGCAGCAGCGCGTCGAGCGCCGCATCGTCGCCGGAGCCGGTCGTGAACGACACGCTGCCGGGAGCGAGCGTGCCATCCTTCATCACCGTAAATCGCGCCGTGAAATCGGCCTTCAGATTTGGATTCGTCTGTTGCGATAGCGCGAGTTGCGCCGAGCGCAGCACGCGCCGCGTCACGTCTGAAATCACGCCGTCGAAATCGATCCCGTCGGTTCCCGCATCGAGCGTTACGTGCAATTCGAGCTGCCGCGGCGCCGGCGCCGTCGCTCGGACCGGGGCCGGGGGCTTCACCGCAATCACGACTTCCGGAATCTCGATCGCAATAGCCTCCGACTCGCTCTTGAAATTCATGAGCGCCCATTCGCTTTTGTACGAGCATTCATCCGACTTGAGAGAGCGCCGCGCTTGATGGAATGTCGCACTCAGTTTCCACTTCCCTGGCGTCACCGGATACAAGTCGTTGTCGATCATCGTCCGGATCTTGAAGCCCACGCGAATAGTGGCGGAATCGCCAGGCGCGAGCGTCTTATAGCTCTCCGGCTTGGATGCAATTCCGTATAGCTCGTGCGCCGCGCTCTCGAGAGTCAGGGTCGATTTCGGTGACTGCAGCATCACATCGATCTCGCCGACGCTCCACGTGACCGTCGCACCCGGCTTGACCGGAACGATATGCGGGTCGGCGCTCCACGCAATGGTGACGGGGCCGCTCCCCGTGTTCGTGACAATGACGTCCGCGGTGACGCCGTCATCTAAATGCGGTTTCGCGTTAGAGATTTTTGTGATCTCCAATCGCAACTCACGCGGCGCTCTATCGTCCACGTCCGGCATTCCAAAGCCCGTTGCGCCGCCGGAGTCGGTCGGGCACGTCGGCGGATCCTTCAACGCTGAAGGGGGTTCGGGCAGTGTCCGCGCGACAGTCAGATCAACAAAATTGCCGTTCGTTTGGCTTGCCGTCTGCGCCGAAGCGCATCTACACGCAAAAATAGCGAGGACCAACACACTGCGGAGAATTTTAGTCATGGAAGCAGGTTCCTGCCCCCATGTTTAACATGAAAGGACGAAAGTTAAGAATTAACGTGGCGAGCCGTTGCGCAAACGGAAAAACGTCGCGCTAGTTGGTCGGGCTTTTAATCGCCGGGTCGGCTTGGAGGATGCTGCCTTCCTCGAGGTTGGTTTTCACGGTGAATTTTTGCTTCGGCAGCAACGTCACTTCGGTTTCGAACGGCCGGTATCCCGCGAGGTCGATCTTGATCGTATGTTTGCCCGGCTCGACCAGCATTCCGTGGCCCAGCCCCTTGAAGTCGCCCACGCTTCCGGCGTACGCGCCATCAAGAAAAACGGCCGCGCGATCCGGCGTCACATCCAGCTTGATTTCGCTGGTCGTCGACGGCATCTCCACGTTCGGGTCGCGCTCCAGGCGGACCGTAATCGTGGTCACGTGTCCCGGCTCGACCACAATTTTCTGATCCTGATTCTTGTACGCTGCTTGACGGATCGAAACTTCATGCTCGCCCGGCAGCAGCAGAATTTTCTTTTCGCCGTGCAGCTCTTTCACAAAGCCGACGTATTGCCCGTCGACCCACACGCCTGCGGCGCGGTCCGGCTTCGTCACCGGCTTTAGCTCGACTTCGCCGGTGATATGCGAGGTCGTGGGATTCACCGGCTCGTTCTGTGCGCTCGCCACGAGTGCCGCAACCAACATCAGCGCCATCGCCAGCAGCACAAACGCCACGCCGCGCGACAAGCCACGAAACGTCCAATCGCGTAACAAACTCATTGCTCTCCTCCTACGGAAGCAAGAACGCTCCACCGCGGCGCCTCACTTAACCGGCGCCAGCTCCCGTACGTGCTGCATCAGCGAGACCAGATCCGTCTTCGATACCACTCGATCCGCCGGCACATCCTCAAACATCATCTTCAAATCCGAGTGTTGCGTGAAAAGCAGAATCGGCACGTGCGGCATGATCTGCTTCAGCTTTTTCGAGGCGCGCAGCCCGTCCATTACGGGCATCGACACATCCAGGATGATCAGGTCCGGCTTGTGAATTACCGCCAGGGCAATCGCTTCTTCGCCGTTTTTGGCTTCCGCGCACAGTTCGTAGTTCGCGTCCGTTTCGAACAAGCGGCACAGAAGCTTGCGAATCATGTCACTGTCGTCGGCAACGAGAACGGTCTTTGGCATGGGCTCGGGCAAATCGTAGTGAGCGATTGCGCGGCCCCCAGGCAAGCTACGCATAACTTATGGATAACAGATGGCGGAGAGAGTTAGCGATACCGCGAATGCGGTACTAGACCCCAGAAACTGGAAGAAAATCGATTTAGTACGAATTGCGTACAGGCGATCCGCCACGTAAAGGAATCGTAGCGGAGCGTATGCGTAACGTATTCGTAGCGCGGAACTTACTCGGTGGGGATGTTCCAGACGTAGAGGAATTCTTCGTCGCTGGCCGTGGCCACTTTGCGGCCGGCCTTGCGCGTCGCGCGATTCAGCGCCGAACGCACTTTCTGCATCGTCTCGGCCAAATCCGCGATCGGAACTTTCATGGCCGAGCCGGGTTTCAGATCGTCCAGGTCGCTGAGGATCTCGTGAACGATACCGTTGTGCTTGCCCCTGCGTCCCTGGGGCACGTCGGTCTGCAGCATGATTTTGAAGTGAGGCGGTTTCTTTTGGGCTGAGCGCTTCATCTTCCAAGCTCCTACCGTGAACTTAACGTAGCGCTATCGTAGCGTTAAACTGAACGCCATGTCAAGCAGAATTTCCGGCGCACTCTAGGGGCCGCACCGCAGAAGCACCCTCGCACTCCGCTAAGTCGGGGCCTAAGAAATCTTTAAAGAGTTGACCCGTATCGATTGCTTCGCTGTAGCTTTGTCTCGTGGCGAAAGGACCTCACACAGTGAAACGCAGACCACGCTTCGAACAAGTTCCCATCGCCTCGATCAGTCCGTCAGCCGTCCATGATCCGGTGACTCCAGCCCCGCCGCGAAAACAGGGCAGCGCCAAAAAAAAGTTCACACGCGGCGTCGGGGTTCAAACCGAGGGCAGCCAGGGCGGAGGAAGATAATGGCTTCATACGACGTTTTTAAGATGGAACCGGATGGCGCAGTTCTTTGGGTCACTGCCGCGGCAACGTGGGCTGAAGCGGAAGCCGTTGCCCGTCAGCACGCTTCGAAAACGGCGAGCCCACACATGATCTTCGACCATGTGACGCGGACTCGCACTGTTGTGGAGAAGGCCGCGACGCTTTAAAGGTTTCGGAAGTCCGGCCCGTTTCAGATTCCGGCACGATGCGGCATCCGAAATTGGGCCGCGTACGTCAAAGCCCCTGGGAGACCGAATGGCCATCGAAGTACTGCTCGCCGATGATCGCGACATCATCCGCGCCGGAATGCGCCGCCTGCTCGGCCTCGATCCGGAGATCGCCGTGGTGGGCGAAGCAGAGACGCTTGCCGATACCATTCGCCTCGCGGAAGAGTTGAAGCCGCACCTCGTCGTGATGGACCTTTACATGACGCAGTCCGATCGCGCCACCCAGCAGCTGGCCGAACAACTCTCTAAGTCCATTCCACGTTGGATCGCCGTCTCGTTCGCGAATGACGAAGCCGCGCAACAGCTCGCCGCCAGCGTCGGCGCCCTAAAGCTCCTCGACAAGATCCGCCTGAGCGACGACCTCATTCCCGCCATCCGCTCCCACGCCACCACTGCATCCCCGGCTTAAGTTGCGCTTCTCGCGCCACACGAACTCGCACGTTGCTGCGTTACCACCCGCGCAGTATCATCAGGCATGAAGACTCGAAGACCCGTCAAGGTAACCGCTCCGTTTGCGACGATGGAAGACGTCATCAAGACGTACGGCATTTCGCAACGACGCGTTAAGCGCATCCTGAAACTCTTCGAGGACGTGAAGCCTCAAAAATCCCCGAATAGTCAAAACGGAAAGGTTTACAAAGAAGTCACAAAAAAGGCCCTGAAAAACGGAAACGCTTCGACGCGAATCGGCGCACCCCCGTCTCGCGGAAGGAAGCTCAAGAGTGGCAATAAAGGCCGCTAGGGTCTTTCTCAACGTTCCTTACGATCGAAAGTTCGAGGACCTCTTCCTCGCATACATCGTCGGCATCACCGCACTCGGTTTTCTGCCGCACGCCACGCTCGAGATTCCGGGGGGAACACGCCGACTCGACAAAATTTTCGAACTTATCGGCAAATGCCAGTATTCCATCCACGACCTTTCACGCGTCGAACTCGACCGCACGGCGCCGCGTGTACCCCGTTTCAACATGCCGTTCGAACTCGGACTAGCCGTCGCTCGCCACTGGAAGGTGAGACCAAACGAACACACGTGGTTCGTTTGCGAATCGATGGACCACCGGCTTCTGAAATCGCTGAGTGACTTGAACGGAACCGACCCGTACGTTCACGGTGGGAATAGCGCGGGGGTTCTACGCGAACTGCTCAACATGTTTCGACGAAGCACTACACAGCCGACTCTCGGTGCGATGACGCGAGCCTATCGCGAGCTAAGGACGAGAAAATTCGGGGTGCTGTCGGCGTCTGGCTCCAGGACACCTTTCACCAAACAGGCCTTCGAAGATCTCCGCCTCGCCGCGCAAGAGAGTATCCGGCACTTGGCGAATTGACGCGCCGTTTCGCAATCGCTTGAAGTGGACAGCCGACGAAGAATGCGCGCGCCGCGAGCTCACGAGCTCACGGCACGCGCAACTCATATTAAGCGATCGTTACATCTGTTCATCCGCGCTAGGTCCATACAAGCCCGGCACGGGAATCCCACTCAGCCTGTAATACACGGTGAGCTGCCCACGGTGGTGCACCACGTGATTAAAGTAAAAGCTGCGCAACGCGTCGAGGCGCGGCTCGTCCACATAGACCTTCCCCTGGTACGCGAAAATCCAGTGCTTGTTCATATCCGCGTCGCCCACCTTCGCGATCGCAGCCCGCGCCTTCACGGTTTCCTCATCGAAGCGCTTTAGCGCCTCGGCCGGCGACGTCGGATTGAACGGCTTGTAGTCGCCCGGATTCATGTCCATCCGGTCGGTGCTGGCCACCTGCGTGGCAAAACTCGGCAGCGTCGAGATGTGCCCGGCGAGCTGCGTCATGGTCATCGATTTATCGTGCGGCTTCCAGTTGTCCTTTCCAGTCGGGTAACGCTCCAGCATCCTGCGCGTGCTGGCGGCTTCCCGGTCGAACTCAGCGATCAACATGTCTGCGATAGGCATAAGTGCCTCCTCAAGCGAAATTGTGCTTTCCAGGGTCGGCGTGAAGGGTAGGCGAACAAAAGGCGAACTGTCAAGCCCGAAGTGACGGCCTCACACAAACGCGCTCCGGCCCTACGGGTCTCGCCCATTCCCGCGCAGGCCTCTCAGTTCGCTTTGACCGACGTAACTGTGATCACCGCCACAGGCCCGCTGGTGGATTTCGGCGTGAACACCTCGATCTTCCGCGCCACCTTCTTCCCGTTCCAATCCACAAAGTCTGAATTCACCGCCGTAACGTTCGTGCCATCGAAGCTGGCGCGCAAAAATCCGTCCGCATCGAACCAATAGGCCTGACCCGATATCGGGTGATTATTCTGGTCCACCGCACCGCGCGCGGGACGAATCAGTACCGGCTCGCCTGTGCCCGCCCCGGCCGTCGGATTCATATTGCTCACCGCAACGGCGGAATTCCCCCAGTCCCCTTCCTGCATCGTCCGCGCTTCCGGCAGCCGGTCTTGCATCGCCGCCATTATGGCGAACATCTGGTCGCTGTACGGCGTCTTCCGGTCAAGCGAGCTATTAGACGCGCCGTGAACTTGTGACACGTGCAACCCGACGCCACCGACGTCCACGTGCCGGCTCCAATCGTCAGGCGCGAGCCACACCTCCACGTACGTTCCGGTCGTTCCGTCCGCCAGCAGTATCGTCGCGTCCATGCGGAACGGCGCACTATCAGCCGTCCGTATGTCCGACAACGTCCGGTACTTCTTGATCCGCTCGGTGAACGAAATCTCAGGAAACGCCTTTCCATTCGCGCCAAGCGGCTCGTATTTCAAATGGAACGGAATTTCCAGCGTGGTCACGACTTCGACCGGCACGCCCTGGACGAGGTACGGCTTAAACTTCCAGTCCTTGATTTGATCCAACGCGCCTTGGTTGATGGCTTGGTTCTTCGAAACCGCGCCGTCAAGATTGCGCAGGTTTCCTTCGCGGTCAATTTGCGCGTCGACCGCGATGACGCCGTTCACCGGGAACACAAAGCTCGAAGGCCACACCAAGGGTGCTCGCACAGGTGAATCGGCCGCTTCGAGGGCGGAACTTGGCACCGAGACGAATCGCAACCGCGCATCGTAGCTCGTCGCCTTCGCAGCGTCCGGCATATCGAACAGCGCGTCAATTTCCGCGCGCTGCAGGCCGCGGTGCGCGTTCTGCAATGGCTCCAGCACGGCGACGGTCGCCGTCACTTCATCACGGCCTCCGGGAAACACTTTAATCGTCGAAGGAAATAGGTGTCCTCCGAATTTCTTGTAGTCCCAAAACTCCAAGCCGAGCGGCGACGCGAATATATGCGAGACCGTGCCACCGCCGAAGCAAACGCTGTTGTAGCTCGAGAACTGCTCGTCACCTGCGCCGTGATGGCTCTCCCAATTTCCACATCCGGGTTGATCCTGGTCGGCGGAGACGCTCGCGAAGTCCTCGGGTCTGATTGGCGCTGTTGCCGCTTGAATCAGCTCGTGCAGCCAGAACGGCAGATAATCTTTCGGCGTGCTGGATTCGTAGTAACGCGAACCGTTTTGGATCGCGGTCTGCGTGAAGGCATCGGACTTCACTTCGCGCCGCCACTTGTCCGGCGCCGTCCACCAGATTTCGATCTCGGCGTTGTGCCCCGGCGTGGGCTTCGCGTTGTCCTGCGCGATGAGCTTGATGTGAAAGGGCTCGGCAGCGTCCTGCGTCAAAGTGGAGAGCGCCGCAGCCCGGGCGACTGCCGCGTGAAAAAAATCGGCATTCGCGTCCGGCCCTACTGGCGCCGCTGCGCGTCCTGTCCCTTGCGCGAGAGCCGCCGGCGCGACGAATGATGCGCCGAGCGCCCCGCCGAACACGATGACGCCGGCGAGAATCAGCCGCACGCCCCCGCACGAACTTCTCCTGCCTGGGCTATGCATAGGGCGGGACATTATCAAACGGTTGATAGGCTGGCAACGCCTTGTCTCGGCGATATGCAGGCGCATGATACTCTTGCGGCGTGCTACTTCGCGTCGGCGTTGCTCTGTTGCTCGTGGTCACGCTTTGGGGCGCTCGCCCATTCCGAGCTTCGGCGCCCGATGCTCCGCCGTCGGTCGAGCTTGCCATCGCGAGCCACACGCCGCTCTCCGCCGATCTCGCGGACCTCGTTCTCTTCGGTGGCCTGAAAGAATCTTACTGCGACGCATCGGGCAATATTTATTCTCGAACGGATCGCAAATACGGCTCCGCCATCGACGGTGTAGTCCGGTTCACGCACGCGGGCTCGTCTTACGTGAAATTCTCCATCGACAAGCTCCCCGAACTCAGCGACGGCACCATTACCGATTTCGAGGTCGAGCCAGGCGGCGATATCTACGCTCTCGCGCGCCAGGTTTTGAAATACACGCCCACTACGGTGCCGATTGAGTTCGGCCACAATTTCATCGTGCATTTTGACGCGAACGGGAAAGCCTCCGCGCAGATTCGCTTGCAGATCGATACGAGTGAATTCAACCCGACCGGTTTCGCGCTTCTCAAAAATGGTGGATATTTAGTCGTCGGCGCGCGCCGAGCGGATCACACCACGCAAATGGCGGCGCAACTCTTTCACCAGGATGGCAGCTTCGCCTCCAAACTCGAACTCGACCATGCCGGAACGAAATCGTCAAACGGCGACAGCCTGCAGAGCACGCGCGTGGTCGACCCGGCAGCCATCCACTCGAGCGGCTTCATCTACGTAATGCGTGGCTACACGATCGAGCCCGTCTTTGTTTTGTCCGAAGACGGAAAGCTCGTCAAAACCATTCAACTCAGTCCCCCTGGAATCGAATTCGACTCGCCGAAGATTTCCGGCGATGATCTGATGATCCACGCGCACACGCCTCCGCCCGAGCCCATCGGGTTTGCGGGGGGAATTCCGATCAGGCCACGGGCCGACGTCAACTATCCCGTCTTCAGCCTGAACAGCGGTGCCATCACCGTGCGATATCACTGGAAGAACGAATCGTTCGGCGTCGCGTGCTATCAACCGGGCCATCTGACTTTCATTGGCCAGGATGCAGCGTTCGGTCCCTGGGAGATTTTCGAAGCCGGGCCCGCGGCCACTTCGAATCAACATCACGTAGCTTCTGGACTGTAGTCCAGCGCTCGGGATCGAGGCTCGATGGGCCGCGTCGCTCGATCGCCTGGCCCATGCGCGTCTTGCTCTCCGATAAATTCGTCAGGCATGACTGGAGTATCATGCCTCCATGAACTCCGCCGTGAGCTTTGCCGAGTTGATTGAAATTACAAACTACGAGCGCGGCGAATGGCTGGCGTGGTTCAGCGGACCGTCCTCCAGTGGCGGCGCGGCCGCGCGCCTCTCAATTTCCACGGGTCCGCACACGACCGGATCCATCCGCACCATCGGCGCGCTGATCCTCCACATCTTCATCGCCGAAAAACATCACGTCGATCGCCTCGCCCGCCGCCCGCTCACCGATCCCCCACCCAACGCCGCCACGGACGTCGATGCCCTCTTCGACTTCGGCCTCCACAGCCGCCGCGCGCTAGTCGCGTACGTCGAAAGCGAGCCCGAGTCGGGCTGGGACGGCCCGCTCGAATTCGAACTGTTCCCCGGCCGCCGCGTCAGCGCCACTCCGCGAAAATTCATCACGCACATTCTGCTCCACGAAATTCGCCACTGGGCGCAGATTGCCACCATGGTCCGCATCGCCGGCCACCCCGGCCCCGCAACCGACTTAATTTTCAGCCCCGTCATGGGCGGCGGCCCCATTCGGGATTGAACTGATATTCCCGAGCTGAACCGTGCAAGCCACAACACGGGGTCTCAACACTGCTTACCACTCCCCGGATCACCCCGCTTCGCTGGTCGCGGGCTCCGCCAACGCCCCGTGCTGCTTCACCGTGTCCGCATCCAAGTCGGTGACACCGCGGCCCAACACAACGATCCGGTGGAACAGCAAGCCCATCGCGATTCGGTTGCGTTCCCACTTCTGCAGATCGTAGAAAACGATCGAGCGCAGCTCGGACGAGCGAACGAGCCCGAAATCGAATCCATAGCCTGGATAATATTCACCGTCGCCACCCTTGAATCGGTACGAAACCCGGCGCTTGTCGGTGCGGAGAATCTCCGCGCTGCCCGCTTCCGCGTCTCTCAACACCCACCTTTCGCGGATCCAAACGCGTAGAAGCAGCAAGACGCCAAACGACACGAAAGTGAGCGCATACGCCAGGGGCACCGAGCGAGTCCCCGTCAAAAGTTCGTTGAGCGCGCTGTACCGTCCGAGTATTCCCTGCGCGCCGTAAAAGACGAGCAACCCGACCGCGATCATCGTCGGAATAAACAGCAGCCAGAGCCGCACCAGTTCCACGCGAATCGCGACCACGTCGCGTTCTTTGGTGTAATTCCCGCGGCCATCGCGTGCGCGAAGATTCGTATGGACGTAGAACACGTCTTTGCGAGGATGAAATACAAAGCCGGCAATGACGGCGATGACGAAGGCGAATGCGGTGATGGCTTCCACCGTCGCCTCGTAAGGCGTGAATAGCAGCGTCACCACGAGCATCAGAAAGCCGAGCTGCGCAACGCGTCCGATCTCTTCCATGAATGGTTCCGCAGGGTGGCGCGGCCGGAGGGACTTGAACCCCCAACACTCTGCTTCGAAGGCAGATACTCTATCCAATTGAGCTACGGCCGCGTGGAGGAAATTGTACCGCAAAGCGGAATGTCGTCACCAAATGGTGCGAACCACTCGAGATTCTCGAATCGCGCGATCAGCGGTTACTAAAGGGATTCCTTCGGCGAGCGCCGTGGTAGCGATAGCCCGATCTGCAGGATCCTTCGGGTAATTCGGCGGCAACGTCGCAATTCGTGCGCACGCCTTTGCCGTAATAGGCAGAACGGTAAAGCGAAACTGAACCTCTTCCAAGAATGATTCCAGATCTACAACCACTTGATAGCGCTGCTTGCTCGCCAGTATGGCGAGCTCCAAAAGCGATATGTCACAAATTGCAAGAGCCTCGCCTTTGTTCTGAGCGTCGGCGATTGCCCGGTGCGCCAACGCGGAAAGCCGGTTGGGCTCGAAGGACAACCAGAGCAGTACATGGGTGTCGAGCAGAATCACCCCAGACTGCCCCACTCTTTCAACGATAACGCGGGCGCCACCACGTCACCCTTTATCTTTCCCTTCCCTTTGAAAAAACCGAAAATACTGTCACCTTCGCCATCGATCGGGACGAGCTTCGCCACGGGTTTTCCACGCTTGGTGATGATCACCGTTTCTTTGCGCGCCTGAACTTCATCCATAACGGCAAGGCACTTGGCCTTGAATACGCCGGCAGCCATGCGTTTCATACGGAGCTCCTATGACTATGGTCATATTACCATGGTCAAATAGGAATGTGGATGAATCGTCTGCGATTTAGGACACGTAGCGCGCAATATCGGGGAGAAATGTAGTGTTGCTTTACGGGTACACGCAGAATTCCAACGCGCTCCAGCGGACAGTTCACCGCTCCGACTGTTCTTTCTCTTCCTCGATCGAGAGTGGCCACACAACATCAATCAGCAGCGCGAACAACAGGATCGCGATCGACGTAAACAGCGCGCGCATTCCCCAAAATCCAAACGTCCACGTTCCAAACGCCGCGCCGCCCACGAAGAAGCTCCACACACAGGCGAGAAATAGCGCCATCTCCGTCTCGAGCGTTCGCTGCGCGCGCAACCCCACGCGCTCCGCATCGGAACTCGCTCGCGCAAGATCGTAGGTTCGAAACACAATGTGTGAGACCAGCTGCGTAATCTTGTTCACCATGCCGGTCACGAATGTGGTGTGCACCGTCAGCGGCCCGATGCGCGTGAGCGTCGCGGTCTGCGTGCCCATAGCCGCTGCGAGGCACACGATTTTCCCGTACCCGCTCAGCGAATCCGCCGTGGAAGGAATCGCGACGCACAGCAGCAGTATCAGCTCCGTTGCAATCGTGATCGACGCGATCCTTCGAATTCCCCGCCGCGATCCGATCTCAAGGGCGATGCGCCCGAACAGCGCGCCGCTGGCGAACGCGAGCACGATCAGCGACGTCGCCAGTGCCGAACTCCACTCGTGAGCGCTCAAATCGCTGCCGAGGTGCACCGTATCTCCGGTGAGGTGCGCTGTGAAGAGGTGAAAGATTCCGAGGAAGCCCGTGATGTCGACGATGCCCGAAGCGAACGTCAGCAGCAGCGCGACCAGCACCTTAGGCTTGCGTGCGTTGAGGAAAGTCAGCTCGGGTTGCGCCATGTTTGCGCCGCGTCCACAATGAACCCGGCGCC
>JBEKJW010000141.1:0-19848 GCA_050011035.1 Candidatus Acidiferrales bacterium | reverse complement strand
AAGCACGCGATGAGCGAGACGATCGACAATCTCATCTTAGACTTGCTGGAGTGGGCCAGCACGAAAGACCGCTCCTACGATGAGACGCTGGAGGTCTGGCGAACGTCGTGCCCGCGAATGACAGTCTGGGAGGACGCGAACGACCGCGGCCTTGTTGAATCCGTCACTGTTGGTGGAACGCCTCTGGTGCGCGTTACGCGCACCGGTGCCACGCTGCTCCACCAAAAACGCGCGCGCTAACCAGGCACCAAATACGACATCTCAATTTCGGATTTGCCTGTGAACTCGTTGACGCCGCGATGGCCGGTAGGGCGAAAGCCGAGGCGTTCGTAGCAACGACGCGCGACCGGGTTGTTTTCATTGACCAACAGGCGTAATTCGCGCACTCGTGATTCGGCGGCCCATTGCTGGATCAACGCGATGAGCTGCGACGCAGCGCCTGTTCCGCGGTGCGATGGATGAACCCACATCGACATTAAGATCGCGACCGACGGATCGGATCTGTCGAGTGCTCCAGCCACGATGCCGCACGGCTCGCGCTGCGCGGACTCGAGAATGAACGTAGCGCTCGGCGGCGTAAACCACGAGCGCCAGTTTTCGGCGGTGCGATTGATCTCGCGCTCGAGCGTAGAGCTGAAAGCGCTGGGCGAATCGGTCAGCGCCGCGATGCGGAGCTCGCGAAGCAAAGGTTCATCGCCGGGCTTCGCGCGCCGGATTGTGAAAGTTGCCGTCACGTTCGCGCTGTGATTAGAAGAGGCGGGTGGCGCGGGATTCGTGCTCGAGCAGCCACTTTTTGCGTTCGAGGCCGCCGCCGTAGCCGGTGAGCGAACCGTTTGCGCCGATCACTCGATGGCAGGGAACCACCACGCCGATGGGATTGGAACCGTTTGCGAGTCCGACGGCCCGAACGGCCTTCGGACGGCGAATGCGCTTGGCAAGCTCGCCGTAAGAGATCGTTGAGCCACACGGAATATTGCGAAGTGCATGCCAGACTTCCCGCTGAAAGTCGGTACCGCCGGTTTTCACTGGAATCGAATCGATCGCATCGAGCTTGCCGTCAAAATAGCGATCAATCGCGCGCGCCACATCGGTTTGTTTGCGCGCCGGCTCGACCTTCAGACCGTCAGCGCCATAGTGGATCTCGAGGAAGTGGCTCATCCGGTCTTCGTGGTCGGTCCAGTCGGTGGTACGCAGGTTGCCGTCGTCGTCGGTGATGACGATCATCTCGCCGATGGGAGTCTTGAGGCGTTCAATCCGAAGTTGGAGCGCTTCATTCATCGCAATACTCATATTAACGCCGACAGGGGCGCGGACGTTACGCCCCGAATGTGGGAAGAACCGGCGACGCACCTGCTTTGAGGACTGGAGCGACGTTCTGCGCGACCACGGCGGTGTCGGCCTCGTGGTAGTTCATGAGAATCAAGCCGATGGCGATGAAGCACACCGGCCAGACCCACGCGAGATAACGCCGCGTGTGATTCGATTCCGGCAAACGAATCTCGAGCCACCGCGACCACCCGGCGACTACCGCGAAAATCGCGAGCGGCGTATGGCTCAGCTCGACGAGCAGTTCCTCCTTTACGTTACTCAGTGCGTGCGTGTGCGTAAGGAGCAAAGCGCCGCCTAGCGCGCACACTGCAGGGAACACGAGTGCCGCAGCTTGGGATTTCACGCGGTTCGTCTCAACGCGATATTGAAAGATCGCAAAAAGAATGATGAGCACGACGGCAATGCGATGTTGCAGCACGTCCGAACTCGAAAAACTCGCCCAAAATCCGTAGGGACCGAGCGGCCAGTTTTCCGGATCGGCGCGCAAGAAGAGAAAGACAGCAAGTCCTAAAAACATTAGCGGCCAGATGCGCGCCCACCGGAAATATTTATTGCGCGAAAGCAGCGCGAGCAGACCCATCAGCAGGACCGCAACACCCGCCCAGGTGTGATTGTATTCGGACCACGCAATATCGCCGGGCGTGTTGATGTGAAGCATCGAACCCCCGGGGACGAATGCCGGCGGCAGTTTGCGTCCCGCGAGCTTTGCTTTCCGCCGCATTTCTTTGGAAGACGGTGAGAGGGAATCGAGACTCGGACTTTCGAAGCGCGGCATGCGCGGCTCAAAACGCACGGCGATTTCGTGCAGTGTGACGCGGTCCTGCGTGAGATCGACGCCCGGCGGCTGCGATGTGAGCGACGCGGCGGTGAGGATCACAGTGAGGCCGATGCCAATCTCGGCTTCGGCGAAACGGATCAGGCTGATTTTCGTGTCGCGGTCGTTTGAGCGCGTGCCCATCGCGCGGACGAGAAAGTAATTCGCCGAGCCCAGGACGATTAGACACAGGAAAAATATCGCTTTTGTGGTGACCATCACGCCGTAGGCCGTGCCGTAAACGGCGTTCCACGAGCCGACGTAATAGATGCTCATCACGATGCCCGCGCCCAGAAGCAGCAGGACGCTGAATTGCGCAAGGCGTGAGAATCGGCTGCTTACTCGCGCGAGAACGTCGAGGTCCGTCACGTTTTTCATCACGAGCAACAGGCAGGGTAGTCCGCCAAGCCACGCCGCGGTGGCCAGGTAATGCAGCGTGGTCATTGCGACGAGCACAACGCGATCGTCCATGCGCGACGCAGCGTGGCTCGTCAGCACTGTTGCGGCGATCATGAGCGCGGCGGGAATCAGGGTGAAGTAGTTCGCGGGGCCACGCAGGCCGCCGGGCCAGAAGAACAGCGCGCATCCCGCGGCGGCGCCAAGCGCTCCAGCAATCACGAAGTTCGCGCCCATCACCTCGCGCATTGAGAGATCGATGGAAGACGTGAGGACCAGGCTGTTCACGATCACGAAGAAGACGTGCGCGAAGGCGAGAGTAAGAGCGCTCCAACGGATCACGCGCGAGGCAGGCCGAACCCAGGCATCACTGCGGAGCGCAGGATCATGCGCGATCAATAACAGAAAGATGACCCCGCCGACGGCGAACGTCTGCGCGCACAAAATCACGGCGCGAAGGATGACCGTCAGAAATCCAAAAACCCCGAGAAGATTAGTTACCATCAGCCGGTTTCACGGTGAACGGAATCTCTCCGCGTGAGATGTGCCCATCCGGTGCGAGCACCTGCCAACGAATCGAGTAGGCGCCAGGCTTGAGCGACTTCGCCGTGGTGGTGAGTGTGTCGGCGGTGGGCTGCGAACCGGCGGGAAGATCGGAAGTGGAATTGTCGGGCATGAGCAGCTGAAGCTTGGAGCGGCCCGCGTCGACGCGGACATTAAACGTAAGAGAGATGGGAACGTCGGGCCCGGCGACCGTGGCGCCAGAGGCGGGCGACGATGACTTCAGCACCGCGTGCGCATCGACGCGGCTGGTGACCATCACGAAGATGGCGAGAATGAACGCGGCAGCAAGAGCGAGGCGAATCGGACGTGTCAAAGGGACTTCCTCCGGAGCGAATTCATTTCACTATAACGCTTGCGAGGGGCGATTGGGAGGGGGCTGAGAATTTTGTAGGGCCGCTTTTCGGCCGGTCCGTACGACGTCGCGATAGCGTTCGAGCGCAGCACGATGGTCGCAATCGGCGCGAAGGCCGATGTACCCGTCTGGGCGAATGGCGAGAAGAGTGATGCCGTCGATGCCCAGCAGCCCGGCTTCAGCAGCGCCGATGCGTCCCACGTCCTGCGGAATCGTAGAGCTTGCGCTGAAGGCAACGGCGGATTCGAACAACGGCGCGTCGCTGGCGAATTTTTCGAATGCTGCGTGGAGTTCGGCGAACGTTCGTGCGTCACTGGATGCGCCGCCAATGAGCATGAGCGTGTGTCCCGCACGATGACCTTGCGCGTGGAGTTTTGCGACAGTGCCGCGCGCATCGCTAACTTCGAGCGTATCCGGCAGCCGATGGCCAGCCGTGAGGCGCGGGTTGGCGTCACCAAAGACGACGGGTGAGCCGGAGTACTCGATACAAAGTTCGGTCTTCGCGACAACGTCGTTATGGAGCGCGTTCGCGTCGGCGAGCATCGCGCGAATCGCGGCGTCCCGTTTTTCGCGATCGGTGGGATCGAGCAGCGTTTGTGCGTGTTCGGTGTTGTCGCCAGAAACGGTAATGGTCGCGGCAACGGGACGCCGCTCGACTTCGTAACTATCGAGCAGCGCTGGCTCGGCCGCGCCGTGATGTACGAGCGCGAGCTTCCACGCGAGGTTAAACGCGTCCTGCAGACCGCAATTCATCCCGTGTCCTTCAGCCGGTGAACACAGGTGCGCGGCATCCCCCGCGACAAAGACCGGTCCGGAACGAAAATGCGTGGCGATTTTCGTGTGGCAGTAGAAGCGCCCGGGGTTTTCCACGTCGACGAATTGGACGCCGGGTTCGTAGCGATTGAGTATGGACGCCGCGTCGGCGACCAGATCGGAGTCGGGCGACGTCGGACGAAGATAGACGCGCCAGCGGCGCCCAGGAAGAGCCGTCATGATGACGGGCAACTCATCCAGATAACCGAAGTTCGCTTCGTGCGTATGCGGCCAGTTCGCGAGCGACGTGTCGAAGACGGCCCAGGGCTTTTCAATGTCGTGCCCTTCGAATCCGATGCCGCTCAGATCGCGCGTCGGGCTGTGAATTCCGTCGCAGCCCACGACCCAGCGCGCTGCAACTGGGTACGTTGCACCGTCGTGCTCGATCGTGGCGCGAACGCCGCCGTCATGCGCTTCGAGGCCGGCGAGTTTCGATCCGCGATGAACTTCGCCGCCGAATTTCTGAAGCTGCGTCCCGAGGATGCGCTCGGTGACTTCCTCGGAGACGCCGATGTTGTAGCCATACACGCTGCCGCAGATCCCGAGATCGATCGTACCGAGCGAAGCGCCGGCGGAGTACAACCGAATCGTCTTCTGCTTGCAACCGACTTTCAGAAATTCATCGACGATGCCCATGGCTTCGAAGATCTGAAGCGACCGCGGATGCACGACCGTGGCACGGTCCCAGTGGAGCGGAGCAGGGAGAGCGTCGATCAGGTGCGTCGGAACATTGCGGCGGTGAAGCTCGGCGGCCAGGAGCAGGCCTGTGGGGCCGGCGCCGACGATCAACACGGAAGTTTCGACTGGCGATAGTTGCGTGGCAGTCATTGTGGTTTGGACGCGTGGCGAACGGAACGGCTGCTGGGAGTATTTCGGGTTTGGGTCGTGACGTCAACAGTCGAGGATGATCAGGCGATCGAGCGAAGGGAGGCGTCGGCGCTTTCTATATAAATGGCTGGGACTTTGGCGCCCATGGGACGGAGGTAGGCGGAAAGTTGGCCGCGATGGTGGGCGGTGTGGCGCAGCGTGAGGCTCAGGTAGGTGACCGCCGGATCGTTGCGGACACCAATGTAGTTGACGGGCATCGCAAGGTGCTCGCCGCTGAGCGCTTCGAGGCGCGGAAGGCGCGCGAAGAAATGCCGGTCATACCAGTCCGCGAATCCGGCGACGGTCATCGGCAAGTCCGCTTCAAGATCGTCGTCCTCCGCGAATTCGTGATTCAGAACGCCATCGAGGAACCACATTTCGGTGCCGGCTAGATGCCGGGCCAGTTCGAAGGCGCTGCGAGATTGCGGAGCGGGACGATAGTCGCCTTGGTTCGGAGGAATGGCGAGCAGCACAGCTTTGGTGCGCGTTTGTTCGAACACGAGTTGCGGCAGAAAAAAGTCGAGAAGGAATTTCGCGTCGCGTGGCTGCATAGTGGCGGTGCTCCTACACGATCTTAAGAAGATCGCGCGCAGGACTTAGGCGCGCTTGATGATGAAGACGGTTTTGTCGTCGATGCGGTCGGCTTCGCCGGACTTGCGGTGCAGGTCATCCTGCTTGAGGGCGAAATCCATCAAGGCGCCGCAGATGCCTTTTGCTGACTCGCGGTAGCAGGTGCGCATGACTTCTTCGAGTTTGGCGCGATCGTCCTTGTCGGTGCCGTCGTAGACGCCGTCGGTATAGAGGAAGAGGATGTCGCCGGAACTCATGAGAGTAATTTCGGAGAGATCGCCGGTGATAACGTGGCGCGCTTGAGAATCAAGAGAGAGATAGCGGTTGCGATCGGGATGATCGTCCGGGATCTGGACGCCGAGCGGAAGGAACTGCACCATGCGATTTCGATCGATGTCCATGAACTTTCGGAATTCGGCGGAGAACACCAGCGGCGCGGGATGGCCGAAGTTGACGAATCGAAACGTGCCGTAGGGGCGTACTTCGCCGTAGAGCATGGTGGCGATTTCCTGAGCGCCCTCTTGATCGAGGCAGCCGAGCGCGTTGCGCGCCGTGACGGATTGCGCGAGGCGGAGATTGATGCGCTCGAAAAATTCGGGCGTGGTTTTGCCGTGCTGATCGAGTTCGGCGAGCATCAGCGCGTGGAACGTGTCGTGAACGGTTGACGCGATTTTAGCGGCGATGATGCCGTGACCCTCCGCGTCGACGAGCAGAACCCCTGCGGTGTTGTATAGAGCGCGCAAATCCTCAGCGACGCGGATTTGTTCCGAGCTGCGCGCTTCGCGATACGCGGCTTCGAGAAGCGGCTCGAAGTCCCGGCGCGATTTCAGCCAATTCACGTGATCGTCGACGGAATTGCGCGGCGGAACGTTGGCCGGGAGCGAGTCGAGATAATCCTTCGAGAGCTTTAGGGCGCGCTCGATGCGAGCGTCGATATCGTAACGCTGCTGAAAATTGATGTACTCGAAGAGGTCCCCGCCGACGACGCCGGCAGGAACCGAATTGCCGTACATTTCGATTCCCTGGACGTGCGGAATCGCGCCTTCAACGGGCATGAGGCGCTTGCGAAGGTAATCGTCGATGCTTGGAGCGACGTAGTTTCCGGACACTCGATAAATCCAGGGAGATTTTGGAGCGACCATTGTACTTTGTTGGGGGACGAGGCGGATGTCAACGAAAACGAACGCGGAGGAAACATGAATAGCTCGGCAGGCGGCGGTAGCGCGATGGGCCGCGAACCGGAACTCGCGGGACAAACTGTGGTGGTGATCGGCGGCAGCGCGGGCATGGGCCTGGAGACGGCGCGGCGCGCGCGAACGGAAGGTGCACGCGTGGTTCTGACGGGTCGCGATGCCGAGAAGCTGAAGCGAGCGGCGAGTGAAGTGGACGCGCTGAGTTTTGCGGCGTTCGACGCGGAAGATCCCGCGGCGATGGCGCGATTTTTTCGAGAGCTGCCGGGCGCAGTCGATCACGTGATGGTGACGGCGGGGCGGCCGTCCTATGGCCGAATCCTTGAAATGAGTCATGAGCGGGCGCGCGAAGCACTCGTTGCGCATGTGATGCTATTTATCGAGGCGGCGAGGAATGCAGTGGGGAAGGTAAAGCCGGGAGGGACGCTGATTTTCATCGGCGGCACCGGTGCGAAGAGACCAGCAATCGGGATCGGGATTGCGTCGACGGTGACGATTGCGTTGCCGGCGCTTACGGCGAATCTCGCGCTCGAGCTCGCACCGGTGCGCGCGAATCTAACCGCCGCGTCGTGGGGCCGGCGGACGTGGCGGCACTCGCGGTGCACATCATGGCGAACACGGCGATTACCGGCGCGACGTACGATATCGATGGCGGGCAGCAGTTTGTGGCGGGGTAGTCGCTGATCGGAATGAACGCAATGTGCGTTTTTTGTGGAGCAAAACTTGACGAACGATAAAACGGTGCTCCGATTCATCGGGAGGGAGGAAGTGGCGCGGCGACTGACGTACGACGTTGCGATTCCGGTGGTGCGGGAGGCGATGATCGCGTTTTCGCGTCGGGAAACGAAGCAGCTGCTGCGGTCGATACTGCCTTTGTCGGATGGACGGCTTTTTGGAGTAATGCCGGGCGCGATGGGTGCGCGTGGAGCGGCTTTTTGGAGTAATGCCGGGCGCGATGGGTGCGCGTGGAGAGTTCGGGGCGAAATTGATTTCGGTTTTCGCTGACAATGCGGCGAAGGGAGGACAGTCGCACCAGGGAGTGGTCGTGTTGTTCGATCCGGAGTCGGGCGCGCCGGTTTGCGTGGTGGACGCGGGGGAGATTACGGCGATCCGCACGGCGGCGGCGAGCGCGGTGGCGACGGACGCACTGGCGCGAACCGATGCGACGCGTCTAGCGCTGCTCGGCTGCGGTGAGCAGGCCGCAACGCATTTGCAGGCGATCGCGAAAGTCAGAAAGATCGGGAGTGTGTCGGTGTGGGGCCGCTCACGGGAGCACGCTGCGAGTTTCGCAGAGCGGAATCACGCGAAAACGAGCGCACCGATTGCGGTCGCGGCAAGCGTGGAAGAGGCCGTCGCGAACGCGGATATCGTGTGCACATTGACTGCGGCTGCGGAGCCGATCTTGAAAGGCGCATGGCTGCGGCCGGGCACGCACGTGAACGTGGTGGGATCGAGTTTCGCGGGACCGGCGGAAGTGGACAACGAACTCGTAAAGCGTTCACGGTTCATCGTAGATAGCCGGGAGGGGATTCTGCGGCAAGGCGCGGAATTTTTGCGCGCTAAGGAAGCGGGGCTTGTCGGCGACGATCACATCGCGGGAGAAATCGGGCAAGTGCTTGCGGGCGAAATCGCCGGACGACGATCGGTGGATGAGATCACTGTATACAAGTCGATCGGACACGTGGTGCAGGATTTGGCTACGGCGTGGGCGGTTTACTCACAGTCTGACCGTTGATGGCCGAGTGCTTGGTGACGTTCAGCGTCGAATGAACCGCGCGCGGCGGATGCTACACTCCCCGCACCGGAGGAATCATGCGCAGATACGCATCGCACATGTTGGTCGCAGTGGTCGCAATTTTGGCGACGGTCGCAGTCACGCGTTCGCAGCAGAGCACGACGACGCAGCGCTATCCGCAGTTTGAAAACGAGGACGTGAAAGTTTGGAGGTCCGTCGTTTATCCGGGCGCGCCTTTGACGATGCACCGCCACGATCATCCCCGCGTGATCGTCGCGCTGAAGGGCGGCGATATGAAGATCGTCGAGGACTCCGGGAAATCAGAGGATCATCCTTGGGAGACCGGCCACGCCTACTGGCTGCCCGCCAATCCTCCGAACATGCAGCACACCGACGTTAACGCGGGCACAGAGCCGATCGAAGTGATGGTGGTCGAACTCGAAAAAGCGAAGTGATTGAAGCGGAAAAGAAGCGACGCGCTGAGCGAGCTCGCTATGTTCAGCCGCCAACAATCTTGACCAACAAGATTGCAGCGACCTAAGATTCAGCCGAATCGGGGAGCGAATCCCAATCCTCCCAACAAGTCTGCGAAGGAACAAGCCATGAAGACGACTCTATACGGGGTGGCGGTGATCCTCGCGCTGGCGATCGCCGTAGTGAGCGGCAGGTCCAGTTCCGCGCAGGATAAACAGGATAAGTACACGCTCCAAATACCGGGCGGGCTCTCGTTCTCTGAGATCAAAGGATACGAACAATGGCAGGTCGTCGGCCCCAGCCTCACGGAAGCCGCAAACGTCATTCGTGTGATCGTCGCTAATCCGCTGATGATCAAGGCCTACCAGGACGGCGTCCCTGGCAACGGCAAGCCCTTCCCCGACGGCTCCAAGATTGTGAAGCTGGAGTGGAAACCGAAAAAAATAACCGATCCGCCTTTTTCGGCGAGCGCGCCGGACACCGTGCCCGGCGACTTCACGCAGGTCGAGTTCATCGTGAAGGACAGCAAGCGATTCTCCGACACGCACGGATGGGGATACGCGATGTTCGAGTACAACACCGCATCCGGAACATTCGCCCCAGCCACGATGGCCAGCCACCCTCCGGTGGGCCACGACGCCAAATGCGGCGCCACGTGCCACGAGCTGGCAGCGTCGAAGGATTACATTTTCACGGTATACCCGCCAAGGTAACCCCATCCATAGGACACAACCCAGAGAGGGGGAACGCGATGAAGAGGATCGGTCTCTTGTTGTTTGGAGCAGTAGTCGTTGCCGGAATTGTCGCCCACAAAGCGCACGCGACGGGACAGTCTGATGGAGACTCCTCCCCGATCTATGGCGTTAAGATTCCCGCCGGCTACCGCGATTGGCAATTGATCGCCGTGAATCAGCTTCACTTCGCCGGCAAGGGCGAGCAATTGCGCGCGCAACTCGGCAACGACATCGCGATCAAGGCCTTCAAGGCCGGCACGCTTCCATACCCGGATGGCTCCATCATTGCAGCGCTTCATTGGACTCGCGTCTCGTCGGAAAGTAACAACACTGTCCTAGATGGTCCATTCCCCGGCACTGAATCATTCGTGATCGGGGGCCCGGTAAACGTGCAGTTCATGGTGAAGGATTCAAAGAAGTACGCCGCGACGGGAGGCTGGGGATTCGCTGACTTTACGGGCGGAAAGGCGGGCGACAAGGCGTTGCACGAAACTTGCTTTCCTTGCCACATTCCTGTGAAAGATCGTGATTATGTGTTCGCGCGTTATGCAGCCGCGCCTTGATGCATTTCGTGGGAGATCAGAAGATTCCAATAGGATCAACAGCGGTGGCTCGATCACTAGGCCTGATTACGATTTCGCTTTGTCACTCCGCGCCACGGTGTGACAGTCGTCAAAAAGATCACTTTGAATTTCGGCTTGGCCTGGCTGATTGAGGAAATAGAACTCATCGGTCCAAAGATCGGGGATGTAGCGTTCCACGTCGGGACCTCGCGACTTCGTGATTTCGAAAGCCAATCAAAACAAAAACACCAGTGCAAAACAATCGTTTGAAGGCGTTGAAGGCGCTTACGTAGCCGGTGCCATATGCGGCTCCATGTGAAATTTGGAACCGTTTCCGGCGACACTCAGCGGTCGAGGTCGAGCGTCGAAACGTAACGCGCCAATTCCACGTAGTCAATCTTGGCGTTGTGGCGTTTATCGACGGGCAGGTGATCGACGAAGACCACACGATCGAGTTGCGCCCAAGAAAGCGCATCCAGAATCTCGTTTGCCGCTAATTTTGTCTTCGACTCGATGGCGAGAACACGCAACCCACGGACCGAGATGAGCGCGGCGTTTTCTATTTCAAATCGCTCGCGCACTGCGCATTCGACGGCGAAAGGATACTGAACGCCTCGCGCGTCAGAAAGCTTTGCGGTGCATCGGCCCAAAAGCCAAAGGCGGCCCTGAGGGTCGCAGTAGCCGAGATCGCCGGTGCGATGCCAACGCGCTCCATCGACGGTGAATTTTGTCTCTCCATCGCCCTCGCCGTGAAGGTATCCAGGTAGGACGTGCGCGCCGGACACCACAATTTCTCCGGCGTGTCCGGGCTGTTCGAGGAGCGAATCGAATTGCGTGCCGTTCATCGCCGGTAGCTCGGTACCCCACTGATCGCGAATCACGCGCAGTTGAATCGCGCATACCGGTTCGCCTGCGAGTAGTCCTTTTCCATCGGCCATCGACTGGAAATCGGTGCCGGCGATCTGCTCGAGCCGGACTTCGGCCATCGGCTCGGCTTCCGTCGATCCATAGACGGCGGTTACGCTTGCGTTGGGGAAACACCGCTTCGTCTGGCGCAGCAGTCCGGGGAAGACGGGCGCGCCTCCCAGAAACACTTTGCGAAATTCGCCGATCATAGTGTTTGTCCGGTCGCACTCCTTCACGATCCGTTGTGCAAAGGCAGGAGACATCGCGGTAGTGGTGATGGCGTGGCGCTTAATTTGCGCGAGTATCGGACGCGCCTCGACTTTCCCTGGAAAGCGCAAATCCGCGTCGGGCAGAACGCTCGTGACGCCCGACCCGAGATTCGCGAGCACAAAAATGGGTAGCGTGGTCAGGTCGCGCGTGCCCGGCTTCATTGCGAGACTTTCTTCGAGCGCACGATGCTGCGCCAAAAGAAAATCGTGCGTTCGCACCGCCGCTTTGGGCTGGCCTGTGCTGCCGCTGGTAAAGGTTACGAGCGCCGGCGCACCGGCATCGACTGGAAACATCTCAGCTGCGCCGCTAGCGCGCGCGTCCGAATCGATCCTCTGCGCGCCGGGAAACGCAGTGAACGCGAACGATTTCGGAATTCGCCGCAGCGCCGGAGATATCCACCGCAGCAATTGCGCCTTCGTGCTTCCGAAAAATCCCACAGGCGGAAAAATCGTGCAACAACGCTCGATGTGCTCCCGGCCCACAGAGGGATCCAAGAAAATCCCGACGCATCCCAACCGGAACAACGCAATCAGGGCGAGATAAAGTTCCGCCGCGACGGGATGCAGCAGGAGAACGCCGTCGCCTTGTTTCAAGCCTGCTGAGCGAAACTGCTCGGCGATCGATGCGGTTGCTCGGGCAAGCTCGCGGAAACTGAAGCAGCGATCTTTTCCGTGATGAACGTCGAGAATCGCGGGCGCGTCACCCATTTCCGTCGAGCGCCGCAGCAGAATCTCCGCGATGTTCACTGCAGCCTCTTGGAGTAAAGCGTGTACTTCCGCATCACCGAAGCGTAGTGGCGGCTGATGTTCATCGAGACGTTGTTCTCGTGCATTAGTGCGTGAATGCAGCGGCGAAATCCGAGATGGTGGCCCTGCTGTTGCGCGCGCGCGACGAGCAAGCCGCCCAGTCCGCGCAGCTCCTCCTCGGGCAGAATCGCGACGGTCTTCACGATGAAAGTATCGACCGGAACGCCGCGACGAACCTGCGCTAGATCTGGAATCGCAAACAAATACCCGACGCATTGTCCGGCGCGCTCTGCGACGAATACGAGTTCGGGCTTTGTCACAGGCAGAATCGGCTGGTACATCGCGGTGAAATCCGCTTCGGAGATTTCGGTGTAAAGGAAATTGCGCGCGAAGGACACACCGGAAACCGCGTAGATGCCCGCGAGTTCGGTTTTTAGATCGGGGCTCGCCGCGCGAATCGTTACTCCGAACCGCGCGAGTCTTTCTTCCGTAGCGGCAACGCGTGGATCCATTTCCGAGAAGGTGGTTGAGAGCGCCGAAAAATACGACGCGAGAGGGCCGAAACCCGCCATCGCAAACTGCACCGGCCAGTCCGCCGGATTGGCAGGTTCAAGAAAGAAGGGCGGCTCGCCGCCAGCTTCGGTGACAAAACGATAGCTGCGCCACGTGTTCCCATTCATCGGACCGATCGCGATCGTGCAGCCCGCGTCGCGCAGCCTACGCTCCGCCTCCGCGAGTAGCCTTTCTGCCGCAGGAGCGTTTGCTGCCGCGTAGTGACCGACCAGGCCGACTCGATGCTGCTCGTACTGCGGCGTGTCGTCCCACCACAACGAGCAGCGTGCGAGCGCCTCCTCATCTTTGCCAGGAACGTCGCCAAGCACGCTCACATGCAGCTGCGCGTGTTGGGTCTCGAAATCTGACGGTTCGAATGTAGGAATCCCCGTGCCCGGCGCGACTTTCGCGATTTCCTTCGCGGATTCCGAAACGATCACACGCATCGCTACACCAACCACGCGGCGATTGTCGCCAGCATCACAATCAACGCCTGACGCAGCCATCGGTCCGTACTTGCGGGATAAATTCCGTCCTGCTTCGGCTCAACGTAAAAGAAAAATCCGAATGCGATTGCCACCAGCAACAATCCCAGCCCTGCTTGCTCCAGCGAATCCCGCGATACCTTCTCAAACGTCACATACGGAAGAAACATCACCAACCAAGCGAGCGGCGAAACCAGGAACATCAATCCGCGGCTGGACACAAATCGCGGATGCAGCACGTTCCAGGCGACGATCGCGAGATGAGCCGCGTACGCGACTGTGTAGGGGAAGAACAGCTTCGGCTCATGCCGGACGATTGAGAGGAACAGCCACACCAGTCCCGTCGACGCGACGCTGACGACCGCATAAACCGTGTGGGTCCGTTCAGCCGCCGTAATCTTGCCCGGGAAGAAAAGAGCGTACGTGAGCAGCAACAGCGCGGGCGGCAGCAACCACTGCCAGCCTCCAACCGACCACGAAACGTAAAGCACGAGTACCGATGCCAGCAGCGCGCTGCCCTGCAATGTGGTTCGCCGGCCGTACGCAGTGACGAGAATCACCAGCGCCGCCGCAACGCGGAAGCGGTCCCACAACTGCGTAACCGACATATTAAGGTACAGCCGCAGCAGGACGAACACGCTCAACGGGATGATCAGATTGTCCAGGCCGCGCCATGCGATCGCTTCGAGCAGCATCACCAGGATCCCGATGTTCAGCGAGACCAGCAGGCTTTCAATGCGGCCCGTATCGGTGAGCACGAGCAGAATCACGTGAACGCTGAAAAACGCCGCGCAGAAAAATCCGATGGACCCTTCGATGCTTTTGCGCTCGCTGCCCACGGCAAAGGAATGTTTTCCGTACTCCGCGCCGGTTAGCGCCGCGACTGTGTCGGCAAGCGTCAGCACAAGCAGCGGGACGGCGTAGAACAGCTTGCTGCCGTTCGAGAGCTGGTAAAGCAGCGCGACCGAAATTGGAAAGCAAATTTCGCCCCACGATTCGCGCTCCACGCCATCGAGCACGCCGGTGAGCCGCCTGTGAACGAAAGGCACATAGCGGATCGCCAGCAGCAGAGCGACGGACGCTCCGCAAAGAACGAAAACCGGTGTGCTGGTCGCGAAAATCCACGGCAGCGCGATGGATAGGCCGCCGGTTCCGATGTGCGCGAGTTTTCGCACCCATTCCGCTTCGGCGCCCATCCTTCGGCGATAAATGCGCAGGAAAATGAGCAGCGCCAGCGCGCAAGCCAACACAACCAGCACCGCGACTGCGTCGTGCGGCGTCATGCGGCTTCCTCAATCACCAGCGCGCTGTAGAAGAAAGCCCGATCGCGCGCGAAGAGTTGCGCGCTCAGTTCGGGAAGCGGATGCAACTCGCCGGCGAGGGATTCCGGCCGGTTACGCGGCGCGAGCATATTCCAATACGCCAAGCGCGCTCCGTGCCGCGCGCGATTCAAAATCAGTTTCAATACCGCGGCGTAAGAGTCAGGTGACATGTATTCGAAAACGTCGCTGAGATTGAAGCAGTCAAACTCGCCGGACTGCTCAAGCGCTTCCTCCAGCGAGGACTGACGCCACGTCAGCCGGTCCAAATTCCGCCGAATCGACTCGAAATTCTCCTCGCGCAGCGCCGGCGGCAGAGCCACGCCATGCCGACCGGTGAGAATCCAGTGGATGTAAGGGTTCTCAGCGGGATCGAGTTCGGTGAGCGCGTACTTGGTGCGTTTCAGGATGCGATCGCTGACGCTGCCTTCGACGTAGCGAAAAAATTCTGGATCGCGCCCGAGCCGGCCCATCACGGTGCGCGAAAAGAAGGCCCGGAACATCCATCGCCACCGCAGATTGTTCCATTTCTCTACATAGAATGTGCGGCGCTCGTCTCGCGACTTTGGCCACAGCAACTCGATGACGCGTGCTTGCGAATGCACCACCGGCAAGATTCGCTCGCGAAACATGGCGAAGTATCGTTCAAATTTCCCAGCGGAGCCGATTCCGGCCTCGATCAGCGCCGGTCGCTCGTCCCAGAACGCGGCGGCTCGCTGCGACAGGTGTTTCCGGCAAGCTGCGTACAAGCGCATCCGAATCTCACTCTCGCGCGAGCCCATCAGCTCGAGCAGTTCGTCGTGTTGCAAACACCGATATGCTGCTGCGCGCAACTCGAGGCACGCCAGTTGCGCCGCACTCAAATCGATCGCCAGCACGCTTTCTGGGTCGCGCGCGAGTAGCGCCATCGTGTTATCCCCGGCCGACGCGATAGAGAAGCAGCGCTTACCGGGCCCGGGCTGCAGCGCGTCGAGCAGCACGTCCGCATCTTCCCAGCACTGCGCGTAACGCACTCCGGAAAAGTCGGCGTGTTCCGCAGCTTCGCTACGCATGGAGTTCCTTCGATGCGAGTCGCCGCACCGATCCCGTTGCGCCGTCGAGTTCGACCTCGTCACCGTCGTGCAGCCAATCGAGCAGGCCCGGAATCGAGATCACCGCTGGAATTCCAAGCTCGCGCGACACAATCGCCGAGTGCGACAGCAAGCTTCCGCGTTCGACAAGCAGGCCGCTCGCGGAAGGGAACAGCATGATCCAACCGGGATCGGTGTGGTCGGCCACGAGAATGCAGCCCGCCGTCAGCTGCGCACTTTTTGGATCGCGCACCACTCGCACCATTCCACGCACGATGCCGGGGCAACAACCCAATCCGCGCCGTTCTTCGGCGTTAACCCCTAGTGGCTCGAGTGGCTTCGTCGATCGATACGCTTGCGCGTGATAGGGAGAGCCGCGCGTTTCAAAGCGATCCGGCGGCGCGGGGTTGTTCTTGTATTCGGTGAATTCCTTTTTGCGCGCGGCCGCCAATGAACGAAACGCAGTAGTCGTGGCAGTCCCATCGTTGAACGCAAGAAGTTCGCCAAGCTCAAGATAGAAAACGTCGCGCGCTTCGTCCAACCGGCCGATCGACTGGAGCCGCCTCCCAATCTCGAGAAATATTCGGCGTACTGTTCCGAACAGGCGGGTGCGTTCGAATCGCAAATTCTCACGATTCCGCACTCGTTTTCGCGCCTCGCGCATCGCCCACAACAAAAACATCCGCCGTATAGGAGAACCGGATAGTGCCGCGCGCATCTTCTGCTCGGCTTGCGCGGCAGTTCGAGTGTCGTTGGCCCCCACCGCCACGCGGGCCAACGAAGCCGCGCGCGCCAGCTCGCCGACATTGCGCAGCAGCACCAACGGGTTGTCGTGCAGCGTTTCGCTTTCGAGCTTCAATTCCTCCATGCAGCGATCGCCAAACTTGGAAAGATATGCGTCGAAGAGCGGCGCGAAATCGGGCCGTTGCCGCACCGCGCGCAAAGCTTGCGTCAGCGGCGCTTCGCGCAGCGCCTCCGCCAACTCCGGATGCGTCGCCGCGACTCTGGCCATTTCCTGGATGCGCGTCGCTGGTTCGAGGCTGACGATGTCGGCCTCGCCGCGAATCGCGTCGTTCGCAAGGCCTCCCGTTTCATCGCCGCACCAGCGCGCACACAGTTTCCGAAACGCACCGTGAAAAATCATCGCGAAAAAGTCGTTCACCAACGGCGCGTCCCACCGCGAGAGCAACCGGCGCTCGAGCTTCCGGTAATGGGCAACGAGCTCGTCCAACCGCATCTCATCGAGCGGCGGCACAGGCGTCTTCAATGCATCGTTGAGTCGCGCGTAGAATCCGTCGATTTGCCGATCCAACCGCGCGTAACTTACTACCAGCCCGATCGCCATGCGAACAGTTCGCACGCCGTCCGCGATCCGCGCGCCAGTGCCGGCGTCTCCCAGTTCCCGCACCACTTCGTCCGGCAAACTCTCGCGCACGCCCATCATCTGTTCCATGAATCGCCGGTTGATCGTGAAGCCCGGCAGCAGCGCGAGCACGCGATACCAGTTCAATAGGTTGTAGTAGATGCGGCCGCGAATGAGCCCGAGCATGCAGCTGAACGTGCGATCGTTCGCTGCAATCTTCGCCGCCGACACGCGCAGGATGCGGCAGAACTGGCGGTACACCCCCTCGTACACGTAACGCGCAAATGTAAACGTGAGCGGCGTGGTGACGCCGTTGTAGCTTTCAGTGATGTTGCTGTTGTCCCAGAGATTCAGCGCGCCTTCGGGATCGGCGAGGTCGCGGAGCGTGGTGATCGCGCGCGATTGCAGCAGATACAGCTGTCCGCCTTCGATCGCCCACTCGATGTCTTGCGGCTGCCCGAACGCATGCGCCGTTCGACGAGCCAAGCGCGCAACGTCCACCGCTTGCTGGTCGGTCAATGCGGGCCGCATCGCCTCGGCATCGTTCAGCGCGACAGCGGAAACACCCTCCGCAGCGCGCGGATCGAACTTGTGTGCAATTTTCTTTGCGACGATCGCTCGCTCCGCGATCCGTTCCGCGCGATCGATCTTAAAAACGTCCGCAGCCGCCTCGCCGCCAACGAGCGCCGTTCCGAGGCCCGGAACCGCGGATACGACCGCCACCGAACGTCGCCCGCTCACTGGATCGGCGCTGAACGCTACTCCGGAGACGTCGGCGTCCACCATCCTTTGCACCAACACTGCAGGAGCGCTCGATGGAACCACCGCCAGGCCATGCTGCCGCCGGTACTCTACGATGCGATCGGTGAATCCAGAGCGCCACACTTCGGCGAGCTTCGCACCGACCGCGTCCGGCGACACAAACAGAAAAGTTTCAAGCTGCCCGGCAAACGAATGCTGCGCGCTGTCTTCATCCGCCGCGGACGAACGCACTGCATAGCGGCCGCTCGCCCCATCCAGCTCGCCGAGCGCAGCACAAATTTCCGCCAGCACTTCTTCGCACGGCCGCAACGACTGCAACGCCGCCCGCAATTTCACAGCGTCGCCCGACGCTATCGCGGCAGCCTGTTCCACCGTGAGGCTCGCTGCGAATGCCGCCGGCGAAACTGCAAACCATTCCGGAATCGGCAGCCCAGCCTGGTCCAGCCGCGAAAGCGCAAGCGCCTTCCCGCCGAGTTCGGCCAGCCCACCCTCTCGCACCACGAATTTCAACGCGAACCCCATTGCCGCAGCAACGCCGGCACGAATCCGAGGCTTAGATAAAGGACCAGACTCCACACCCCGGACATCGTCTCAATCGCTTTTCCGCGTCCCGCCGTTTCGCCGCGCAGAAAATACATCGCGATCCCGGCCGCTGCGACGAACGCGGTTGAAAGCGCCGTCACCACGGGCGTAACGAATGAAATCCCCCTCGCGGCAAGAAACGCAAACACAGCGGTGACGAGCAGGATAGCGAGCCACACCGTCACAGCTTTGCCGCGTCCCCAGAGCACGCTGTATGTTTCGACTCCCGTTTCCTCATCTTCCGGCACGCGAATCTTGCGTCCGATCTCAATCACCATGCCGTTGAAAAAGCTCACCAGCAAAAACCACAGCAGCCCGTGCGGAGGACGAACATATCCATGCGGAATCCAATCGCACGCCGTAGTGTAAAGGTCCACCAGCGGCATGATGGCCATGTGCGTCACCATGTAAGTGATAGGCCGCGCCTTCAGCCAGCGCTTCACGAAAAATTCCTTACTCATCAGCACGAGATAAAGCCACGTGATAGCGAGAAACACGATCAGCCGCGGCGCAAGCCACAGCGCCAGAGCGAGCTGCAACGCGATGCATCCCGCCCAAACCCACGCCAGATCGCGAAGGCCTACCAGTCCGCGGGGAACGGGACGGTACGGGCGGAATCGCGAGTCCTCTTCGAAATCCTTGAATTCATCCGCCAAACGCAGTTGAAGGAAAAACAGGAAAGCGCTGAGAAACGCCACGACGCATGACTTCCAGTCCGGAAGCCCGCGCGCCCCGCGAATCAGCCCGGAATAGCTGACCGCCGACAGGCTGAATGCCGCAATCAGCGGAGCGTGCGCGAATACTGGAAAGCGTTCGCGCTGGTACATCCACCAACGATTAGCCACGGCGAATCAGCATCGTCGATCTGCCGCTCCCAAGTGTTGTTCGTAGATCTGGAAAATATCGCTACAGCAGTTTCTTGTAGTGTAACGAGCCCGCCGAACTGGCGGTCGCCTAGTTCCTCCACGTTTACCGAATCCGCCACCTCCGCACCACGTTTCGCCGTCACATCTTGAAATGTGCGGTCCGGAAGATGCTGCGCCCACGGTCTTGGCTGCGCCGTAAGGGCACTTTGTCGGAGAACCCGAACAGAGTGCCCGTGCGAGCACACGAGACTCCACTTTGTGGCTCAAGCGCGCCGAACCACATGGCATTGCTTCAGAAGTTGTGGAACAGGTGTACGGAAGGAGCTAGCGTTGAACCGAACTACGTGTATGGAAATAATGGCGGGGACGACGGGACTCGAACCCGCGACCTCTGCCGTGACAGGGCAGCGTTCTAACCAACTGAACTACGTCCCCCGCTGGGGTGATGCGGGGCAAGCATCGGCAGCGACGAGCTGCGTACCTTCCCGAATCGAATACAACTCGAAAATTGTAACACAGGCATGGC
>JBEKJW010000140.1:0-12045 GCA_050011035.1 Candidatus Acidiferrales bacterium | reverse complement strand
CTCTGAGCGGGAGCCTGCCACCTCTGTTACACTCCGACCGATGTCCCGCCAAAAGCTCGGCCAACACTTCCTCGGTGATACCGGTTGGCGCAAACGCATTCTCGGCGCACTGAATCCTAAGCCCAATGAAACCTGGATCGAGATTGGCCCAGGCCACGGGGAAATGACGCGGCACCTTGCTCGCGACGGCCGACGCGTGATCGCCATCGAAGCCGATCCCGTCCTTGCTGCCGGACTGAACTCCGCCATCGCGACGCATTCCGAGGAGTGGCCGGGCGTCGAGATCGTGACGAGCGACGTGTTGAAAGCGGATATCGGCACCATTGTGGGCGCTCGCGCTGAGTCGTTCCGCGTGTACGGCAGCCTGCCTTACTACATCACCTCGCCGATCCTGCATCACCTGTTTCGGTGGGCCGGCCGCATCGCCTCGATCGATATCGTGATTCAGCTCGAAGTGGCGGAGCGTATCGCCGCCGAGCCGGGAAGCCGGGACTACGGCTACCTTTCGACTATCTGCCAGTTCTATGCGCACACGAAAATCGCGTTCAGGATTCCGCCAGGGGCGTTTCGACCGCCGCCGAAGGTGCAGTCGGCTCTGGTAAAAATGGCGCTGCCCGGCGAATCAACCACGCTCGGCATCGCCGCGCCAGACAAATTTTTCGGCTTTCTCCAGATGTGTTTCGCGCAGAAGCGCAAAACCCTCCGCAACAACCTGCTGGGAGCGTCGAGCGACAACCGCATTCACGATGCGCTCGAAAAAGCCGGGGCGCGCAACGACGCACGCGCCGAGCAGCTTTCGCTCTCGCAATTCGCCACGATTTTTAAATCGATTTCCGGCTGAGTGCCGCGGGAAAGGCGGCTAACGCATGTCTTCGAGGGTGGCCTGCACACGGTCGGGGAAATTCGAGATGATGCCGTCGACGCCGGCTGCGACCACGCTGCGAATCTGTTGAGGATCGTCAACGGTCCACGTGGCGACTTGCAGATCGAGGCGGTGCGCCGCGTCCACAAGCTCCGCGGTGACGAGATCGACTTTCGGACACAGCTGCCGTACGCCAAGCTCGATCGCGGTCTTGGGCAGATCGGTTCCGGCCTCTTCCACCAGCAAGCCCATCATCAGTGACGTATCGACTTGCCGCAGCGCCGCAAGCGTCGATTGATCGAAGGAAACCACGATGCTGCGCGCCGCGTCGCCCATCTTGTTCAGCGCGCCGACGAGCGAGTGGTGCATGCCGAGGGCCGAGTCGTACTTCACTTCGAGATAGAAGATCACGTCATGCTTGCGGCTGAACTCCAGAATCTCTTCGAGCGTGGGGATTTGCTGGCCCATGAATTCGCGGTCGAACCACTTACCGGCATCAAGCTGCTTGAGTTCGGCGAGCGTGAAATCGTGGACAGGACCGCGACCGTTGGTGGTGCGATCCAGCGTCGCGTCGTGCATGGCCACAAAGCGCGCATCACGCGTCAGTTGGAGGTCGGTCTCGATAAAGCCGCAGCCCAACTCCACAGCGCGCTGAAACGCCGCCATGGTGTTTTCCGGCGCGTGGCCGGACGCTCCGCGATGGGCGATCACCCAGGGCTTTCGCATATGGGGCGATGGTAGCAGGAAATGGCAAGGCGGCTTTGCGTCAAGGTGATGCGATGGCTCGAAGTACTAACCCTTAGATGCGAACGACCGGCGGAGAAAAATACGAGGCGATGTCGCGCAGTACTGGCCCGAACCTCGGCCAAATCTCGAAGTGCAAATGCTTTCCTAATTGCGCGATTTCTAGTGGCTCGATTGCCACAATTCGTGGTGGGGGTCAGCGCCGCGTGACTTTGCGGCTTCGGCGAGCTTTGCAAACGAATGGAAAAAGGACACTTACAGGATTGGTCGAACGGGGCGCCGAAGCGCGCTTTTGGCGCGGCGATTGCGAAGGTCACTGCGTCCCTCTCGGACGCGTTGAGCCTGGTCCCGCTGATTTCGTTCAGCTCAATCGCCGCGGATGTGCGACAAGGAGTTCGTGGCGATGGCGGCACCGAAGGGCAGCATCGTGGTTCAAACGATGCTGAAGCGTCTCGCAGAAGACGAGCGCAAGAACGGGTTGGAGAAAATGGCAGGGACTGTCGGCACAGTGACGACGCTGGTGAAACGAGCGGCGTCTTGAGGGTGTGATTCGACGGCAGCGGCTTCACAGCTGTTCCGGGCCAGGCCAAGGGTTTAGAGCGGCGCACGCAGGCGCCAAGCCCAGCAAAGGCCAAGCAGGGGACGGCAACCGCCTGGGGAGGCGAGCGTGGCGCTGTTCGTTCTGGCGATTGTAGCTTTGGTGGTCGCGCAAACGTGGATGGATTGGCGCGACACCAATCGAAAATGGGTGGTCCCCGATTGGGCGAAGGGCATGGCGCTGGCAGGGGCGGTGGCGGCCTCGCTCACAGGCGCTGCTTCGTTCGCGTCCTACTGGATTGGCGATTCCGCGAGCGAAATGAACGACCCGCTGAACACCGGCGTGTTCTGGCCTGAACTGGCGTTTGCGGCCTTCGCGATGTGCGTGATCATCTACGGCATCCGCACCAAGCGCGTAAAACTCATGCTCGTCCTTACCGGCGTTCTGACGGCCGCGTTCTGGATGGGCATGGCGATGTAAGACGAGCCGGTCGACGGTCTCGAGTTTCCTGAAATTCCACACACAACAATTAGGCAGAGATAGGCTCGAATCCGGCGCGAGTTCGCGGGTGATTTTGTATCGATTAGAACGGAGCTCGGGTGAGTGTTTTGTGTAACTTACGGCGATTTCTAATCGTATCCAGTATCGATTAGAAATGTCGGCCTTGCGGAGCGATTGTTCGTGGACGTGGTGAAATCCTGTGCCGCGAAAGTTGCGATTAGGAATGGGGCAGGGGCTACAAAAAGGCTGCCCGGTCAAGGCGCTTCGCTGAACGGCCTTTACATCAGGCGTGGGGGGCTGGGTGGTTGGGACGAGGAGCGGCGAGGTGCCGGGAGTGGTGCGTCCGGCGGCTTGAGGTGGAGCGCCGCGTGGCATGCGGGTTCGTCGTGGGGTCTCTACTTGGCCCCGACTCACGTTACCACAACGGTAACTAGTTGTGAACAAAATAGCACAGGTTTTTGAGTGGAAGTAAGTGCGGAGGGACGGCCTGTGGGGCTGTCCTGCGCACAGACTGACAGTCTATGCTACAGGCGCACGCTTCGCGGCGCCCTGAGACGCAGGCGGGGTCCCCTTTGCCACGCCGTGCGTCCGTAACTTAAGTGAGGCAAGCACTGTGTGATTGCCTAGAGTGGGATGGCTCAACCCGAGACCCACTGAGAGTGGGTCTCGCACAGACTCGAGAGTCAATATTACATCGCCCGCTGGAGCGGCGACTAAGAGGCACTGCTCGCTACATTATGAGGATCGCTCCAACCCTCGAAGGTGATTAGCGGTGGTATTGGGTGTCGGAGACGTGTTCTAGCCAGTCAACTACTTTGCCGTCTTTCTTTTCCTGGATGGCGATGTGGGTCATGCCATTGGTGGGGGTGGCGCCGTGCCAGTGCTTCTCGCCGGGGCTGAACCAAACGACGTCGCCGGGGCGGATTTCTTCGATGGGTCCATCGTCACGTTGGGCCCAGCCGAGGCCGGCGGTGACGATGAGCGTCTGGCCGAGCGGGTGCGTGTGCCACGCAGTGCGCGCGCCGGGCTCAAAGGTGACGCTGGCGCCTTGGACGAACGCCGGATCGGGCGCTTGAAACAGGGGATCGATCCGCACTGCTCCGGTGAACCAGTCCGATGGCCCTTTGCCGCTCGGCTGCGAACCTGCTCGTTTGATTTCCATCGGTACGCTCCTGTTTGAATTGCGATGGTTATACACGGTTGCGAGTGTTGTGACGAGATTCGGTCGAGTTGCCGTCCGGGTCGCGGGACGACTGTGGCGCGCACCCTTTTTAAAAGCGAAAGGGTGAGGCACCCGGAAAGTCAAAAGCAGAGGCGCGCAGACTGAAGTCTACGCTACCGTCGCCTCGCACTGGTGTCTAAGCTGAAATGCAAGGATGTACAATCGCGCCGTTCTAACTCTGACGGGAGGAGGACACATGCGCGTTCTTCTGGCAGGTCCGGACTTTGAGGAGAATCTTTCGATCCGATACCTGGCGTCGGCTCTGAATTCCGCGGGGCACGAGCCGTTACTGGCGGTCTTTAATTCGGCGAACGATGTGGAGCAGGTCGCCGACCAAGCAGGAGAGGCGGATATCGTTGGGCTGTCGATTTGTTTTCAGTCGCGAGCGCAAGAGTTCCTCACGTTGGCGCGGCGGATCAGAGACCGGTACCCCGAAAAACTCATTGTGGCCGGCGGCCACTACGCCTCTTGCGCGGCAGAGCCGCTCCTGGAGCATCATCCGGAACTCGATGTGATCGCGATTCATGAAGCGGAGCAGACGCTGGTGGACATCGTGCGCGCCGCGGCGAACTTGAAGGAATGCCTGCCGGCAATTACCGGAATCGCGTACCGGGACGAAGACCAGGTTCGAGTAACGGCAAAGCGCCGCACGCTGGATGATCTAGACACTCTTCCGTTCCCCGTGCGACACGGACGGATCCACACCATCGCGGGAGTTCCGACCAGCTTCCTGATGGGAAGCCGCGGGTGTTACGAGAACTGCGCCTACTGCTGCATCACAACCCTTCACAATCTGGCGCCGGGCAAAAAGTTCCGGCAGCGCAGCGTGGAATTGATCGCGGACGAGATGGCCGAGCTTTATCGCGAGCGGGGAACGCGGCAATTCGTATTTCACGACGACAATTTTCTGGTGCCTTCGGTCGCGCACAATCAAGCCAGGATCGAGGGATTCGACAAGGCATTCAAGAGCCGCGGCATGGAGGACATCGCGCTGTTGGTCAAGTGCCGTCCGGCGGATGCGAATCGGGAAGTGCTGAATCGGTTGAAAGAAATGGGACTGGTGCGCATCTTCATGGGCATCGAATCGGCCACGGAGATGGGACTGCTGACACTGGACCGGCACCAGACGGTAGGCCAATCGATAAAGGCTCTCGATATTTGCGGCGAACTGGATATTTCGGCGCAGTTCACCATCATGACCTTCAATCCCGACGCGAATCTGAACACGTTGCGAGCCGACCTTGCGTTCATGCGGAGGTTTGCGGGGAATCCACTGAATTTCTGCCGTGCGGAAATATACGCGGGCACGCCGCTCGAGAAGCGGATGATCGCGCTGGGGCGAGCACGAGGCGATTATCGGGCGCGGGAATACAGCATGTACGACCCGGTGGCGGACCTGGCTTGCACCATTTCGCTGGACCTTTTCTTCGAACGCTGTTGGGGCGACGGCAGCCTGATGCAGAAGACGATTGGGCTCGACCACATGATCGCGGTGCGGAAACGGTTCAACGGCCGGGACGATCTGTGCGAGCGGGCGCACGCCTGGGTGCGGGAGGTGAATCTCGACACGCTCGAGCTTCTGGAAGAAGTGATCGAACTGAGCGCATCGGGGTTGGGGAAGATGGACGCCTCCGGCTTGCGAAAGGTGAGTGCGCTGCGAGAGCGCGAGGCGCGCACGCGGACTGAGTTCCTGTTGAAGGGGCTCCGGTTGAAAAACGAGCTCGACGAATTCCGTTTGCCGAGCCGGACGAATTCTCAATCGAGCTCGCCACGGTTTCGACTGGGGCGCCAGGTTGCTGCTGCGGCCGTGATTGCGATCGGAGTGCAGGCAGCGTTGCCGGCGGGGCGGGCGATTGCTGAGCCGGTGCCAGCCGCGATGCAGCAAGCAGAAGGCGATCAGGAAAAGTCTGGCACCTTGAGTGGGACGGTGACTGATTCGGCCGGGGCTGCGGTGGCGAAGGCGACCATCACGATTACGAACGTGGCTACGGCTGTCGCCATCAACTTAACGACCGACAACGCGGGTCAGTTCAAGGCGGACAATCTGCAAAGCGGCAAATTTGACGTGAGTGCGATGGCTAACGGGTTTAAGACGACGGTTGTGAAAGGTGTGGACGTAAGCGTGGGGAAGCCGGCGCAGCTGAACATCAAACTGGAAATTGGAGATTGGGGCGGATGCTGCGAATACGCCGCGGCTCCAATGAAAACGCTCGACGCTTACGATGTGAGAACAAAACCCTTCACCTATTACGTTGGTGAAGGAAAGGACGGCGGCACACTGAAGGGACTCGCAAAGCTGGTGTATGACGACCAGAAGAAGTGGGTGCTGATTTACGAGGCGAATCGCGACGTGATTACAGACCCGAATGCGCTCCCGAATGGGCTTTCGCTCACGATTCCGCGGTCGCACGAGCGGGTGCCAAAGCTGGTGACGAAGGTTCTTCCGGACTATCCCACGGAGGCCGCGAGCCAGAAAGTACATGGCGAAGTGGCGATGGACGTGACTCTCAATGACGACGGTACGGTGAAAGAAGTGAAGGTGATTGAGGGCAATCCTTTACTAGATGAAGCAGCGATCGGTGCTGTGAGGCAATGGAAGTACACGCCACTTACCGTAAACGGTGAGTTGGTGAAGAGGGCCGTCGTGGTGCTTACGTTTGAAAAGAATGGGAAGGTGCAATAGGCACCGGCGGTGCGGTCGAAGGGCTCAGCGCGTCGAAGAAGGTGACACTCGCGCTTTCCGTCGATCGAATTCCTCCGAGTCGCGATGCTATATCGCGCGATTCACAATCACGTGTGTCCGGTGGTGCGACATCTCGTTATGACCGCGGACATCGATACTCAAGACTGTTTGTCATGTAAGAGAGCTGGAGGAGTCGCCTCAACTGGCGGTCTCTTGAAATTGGGTGGCGCACAGACTGACAGTCTATGTTACATCGCTCGCGTTGCTCGCGATTGAGAAGGAAGCTGGCTATACGCGCGATGAACCGCCCTTCGGACGCAGCGCTTCGTTCAGTGCGGGTCGATTTTAGTCGTGGTCGGATGGAGGCGCGTGGCGATCATTGGCGCGAGATAGGAGCTGCCTTTGTATTTCGCTTTGTAGGCTTCATCGATGCGCTCATTCAGCGAAGCATCGGCCGGTACAAAGCTAACTTCCTTCGTGATTCCAGCGGCTGTGATTCGCCCCGCTTTCTGCTTCAAAGCGGCTTGATACCAACGAGACTTCTGGCCGTTGTAAGGACGGACGTAGAGTCCACCGTTCACGACGACGGACCAGATCCACGTCGGCGTGCCGTAGGTTTTTCCGTCGTCGCGAAACGGAGAGATGTGCAAATCATCCGTCGCGGCGATTTTTTCCAGTTCGTTTTTGGGCCACGCGCTCATGGCTGAATCTCCTTGAGCCTAACGGTTGCTCATCTGTTCGATGTGATCAGGATAGCGATTACCCTGGATTTGCACGGACGCAGCAACGGATTCGATGTCGCGGAGGTCGTTGGCGGAAAGATCGAGAGCGGCCGCGCCGATGTTTTCTTCGAGGCGGTGCAGTTTGGTGGTGCCAGGGATGGGCACGATCCACGGTTTCTGCGCGAGTAGCCATGCAAGAGCGATCTGAGCGGGGGTGGCTTTCTTGCGCGTCGCAATTTTTTGAAGCTGGTCAACGAGCGCCAGGTTGGCCTTGCGATTTTCCGGCGTGAAGCGCGGAAGGGTGTTGCGGAAATCGGTGCCGGCGAAGGCGGTGCTGTCGTCGATCTTGCCGGTAAGGAAACCCTTTCCCAGCGGACTGTAGGGAACGAAACCGATGCCAAGTTCCTCGAGCGCGGGAATGATTTCCTCCTCAGGCTTGCGATACCAAAGCGAATATTCACTTTGCAGGGCGGTGACGGGCTGAACGGCGTGCGCGCGGCGGATGGTTTTTGCCGCGGCTTCGGACATGCCGAAGTGTTTCACTTTGCCTTGTTGAATCAGCTCCTTCACGGTGCCCGCGACGTCTTCGATGGGAACTTCGGGATCGACACGGTGCTGGTAGAGAAGATCAATCGTTTCGACACGGAGGCGCCTGAGAGAGCCTTCCACGGCTTCGCGAATGTGGTCGGGCTGGCTATTCAGCTTGACCCAGCCGGGGCTCCCGTCCGGTTTAAGCTCGTAGGCGAATTTGGTGGCGATCGCAACGCGGTTCCGGTACGGAGCGAGCGCTTCACCGACGAGTTCTTCGTTAGTGTAGGGGCCGTAGACTTCGGCGGTGTCAAAGAAGGTGACGCCGCGATCGACTGCGGCGTGCAGGACCGAGATCATTTCCTTTTTATCGGGGGGCGGGCCGTAAGAAAAGCTCATGCCCATGCAGCCGAGGCCAAGCGCTGAAACTTCCAAATTGCTCTTTCCGAGTTTTCGTTTTTGCATGTTCGTTTTTCCTCTGTTCTAGAATTTCTTGAGTCGAGCGAATCGAGCGCGTTATTCGGACCGCAAGCGCGCAGATCGTGGCGGTCCGGGATTTGTAAGTGCAGGGCTGGAATCAATCCTGCGCGAACGCCACGAGCAGACTGTAACGCGGGGCGCCGGCGGAGCGGTATCCCGATCCTTCCGATTGATTGCCTAATCCTCTTGAGCCGTAGGTTTTTGTTCGCGAAGGAGCAGGCAGGGCGGTACTCTCGAGACAGCGAGGAACTTATGGCGAAACGAGCAATAGGACGGAGAACGGAGGCCAGCGGTGACGAAATTGAACGGACCGAGCTGCGAAGGTCCGTAGCGAGGAAGATTGCTTCTCACGCTCCAACGGCAGGGGAACATGCAACCTCGGTTGCAGGGTTGAGAGTGTTCCGGCGAACGACTGCGACGGCGTGCCAGCCAGCCACCTACGAGCCGAGCCTCGGAGTATTCGTGCAGGGACGGAAGCGGATCAATATTGGCGGGAAGGCGTATGTCTGCGACGAGTCGAGTTTTGTGCTCAGCTCGATCGATATGCCGGTGACGAGCCAGATTTTGGAGGCGTCGGAAGAGGTGCCATTGCTGTCGTTTTTGCTGCGGCTCGATCTGGCGCTGGTCCGCGAAATTTTGAGCCGGGAGGAATTTCGCGCGCCGGACTACTCGGGGCGCGATCATGGAATTGTGATTGGAAGAACGACGGTGGAACTGCTAGAGCCGTGTTCGCGACTTTTGGATCTGCTGGATACCCCGGAGGATATCCCGTTTTTGAGCAGCTTGATTCAGCGCGAGATTCTGTACCGGCTACTGCGGGGACCGCAGGGTCACAGGCTGCGTGCAATTGCGACGACGGGCGATCAAAGTCAGCGAACGGCGAAGGCGATTGCTTGGCTGAGAGCGAACTACGCGAAGCCGCTGCGTGTGGAGGAACTGGCAGAAGTGGCGAGCATGGGTGTTTCGACGCTGCACCATCATTTTCGAGCGCTGACGGCGATGAGTCCGGTGCAGTATCAGAAGCGACTACGGCTCCAGATTGCGCGACAGCGAATGTTGATGGATGGGCTGGACGCGGCGAGCGCAGCTTTTGAAGTGGGATACGAGAGCGCGAGCCAGTTCAATCGGGAGTACAGCCGGTTGTTTGGGGCGCCGCCGAAGAGAGATGTGAACGCGTTAATTGCGGCGAATGTGGTGGCGACGTCGGTTGGGTGATGTTTGACGACTGAATTCGTTTGGTGAGCCGGAAGTGGCGGCGAGCACCCAGTTGGGGACAAAAGGATGCTGGACCCGGAAATTCGGAAGCGCGAATTGGAGCCTAGGTTATAGGGCCATGGAAGCGAGGGCGGCTGCCGGAAAGGCAAAAACACGGGCGTGGCCGGGACCGGAGCTTCGCTTGACGCAGGAGGCGGGGTCCGGTAGCGTTTTCTCACATTTGAGACTCAAATGAAGATTCTATTCGTAGCTTCGGAAGGGCTCCCTTATTCAAAGACGGGCGGGCTCGCGGACGTCATTGAGGCTTTGCCGAAGGCGCTTGCGTCGATGGGGAACGAGGTAGCGGTGCTGCTGCCGCGCTACCGTGGGAACCGGATCACGTCGACGATGATTTCGAGCGTGACGGTGACGCTGGGCGAGAAGCTGCGATTCCCGGCCATTGCGGAAGCGCCGTCAGTGGGCGGCGTGCGGTATTTCCTGGTGGACGATCCGGGCTACTTCGACCGTGAGCAGCTCTATGGAGAGAAGGGCGTCGATTATCCGGACAACGCGGCGCGATTCTGCGAATTTTCGCGCGTAGCGATCGAGTTCATGAAGCGGGTGTGGCTGCCGGACGTGGTGCACTGCCACGACTGGCAGGCGGCGCTGGTGCCGGTGCTGATTCGCGCGCAGCATCAGGACGATCCGGTGATGCGGTCACTGCCGACGGTGCTGACGGTTCACAACCTGGCGTATCAGGGAGTGTTCCCGAAGGCGGCGCTGCGCGAGCTGAGTTTGCCGGAGTCGCTGTTCGCGTTCGACCGGCTGGAATTCTGGGGACAGATCAATTATCTGAAGGGTGGGATTCTTTTTGCCGATTACGTAACCACGGTGAGCCGCAAGTACGCCGAAGAGATTCAGACGCCAGAATTTGGAAGCGGGCTCGAAGGAGTGATTCATCAGCGGGGCGATCGCGTAAGCGGAATCATCAACGGCGTGGATTACACGGTCTGGAGCCCGGAAATCGATACGTTCATCGCGCGGACATATTCGGCGCACAATTTTGACGGCAAGAAAGTGTGCAAGCGGGATCTGCTGCAGCAGTTCAAGCTGCCGGCGGACAAGCCGGAGCATCTGGAGCGGCCGCTGGTTGGAATCGTTTCGCGGTTTGTGGATCAAAAAGGATTCGACCTGATCGCGCAAATCGCCGGCGAGATGATGCACGAAAATCTTTCGCTGGTAGCGCTTGGGACAGGGCAGCCAGAATATGAGAGACTGTTTCGCGACCTGGCGGAGCGTTATCCGGGGCGCGTTGGCGTAAAGCTCGGATACGACAACCAGCTGGCGCACAAGATCGAAGCGGGCGCGGACATTTTCCTGATGCCTTCGCGCTACGAACCGTGCGGGCTGAACCAGATTTACAGCCTGCGATATGGGACGGTTCCCGTGGTGCGAGCCACGGGCGGGCTGGACGACACGATCCAGAGCTTCGATCACAAGACGAACCAGGGGACGGGATTTAAGTTCTACCCCTACGAGGGTTCGGCGCTCTTAAATTCGATTCGCGAGGCGCTGCACGTGTTTCGCGAACCGAAGGTTTGGCAGACGCTTCAGAAGAACGGCATGGCCAAGGATTTTTCCTGGAAGGCCTCGGCTGCGTCTTATGTCATGCTGTATGAAGCAGCTAAGAGGTCCCGAATCCCCAGAGTGGTTCCAACATCTAAAGCCTAATGCCGAAATAAGCCGTTATTTGTAACGACGGCGCGGCGGGCAGAAAAAGGAAGGCCATGTCAGAGACACTGTCAGCAGTTACGGATGCGAATTTCGAGAAGGACGTGATCGAGGCCAGCAAGACCCAGCCGGTCCTGGTGGACTTCTGGGCGGACTGGTGCCGTCCTTGCCACATGCTTACTCCGACGGTGGAGGAGATTGCGCGGGAGAACGCGGGGAAGTTGAAAGTAGTGAAGCTGAACGTTGATGAGAACATCAACGCGGCCGGCAAGTTCAACATCCGCGGAATTCCGACGCTGCTTGTATTCAAGGGCGGGCAGGTGGCCGATCAGCTGGTGGGCGCGCAGCCGAAGGAAACGATTGTAAAGGTATTGCAGCGCCACATTTCGTAAGCGCGGATTTTTGTAGGAACGGGACGCTATGAGCGCCGGTGATTCAGGGCCGATGTCGGGTCAGGAGTCACCGGCGCTTCGTTTGTGTGCGCGTTGTGGCGGGGAATTTCAGTGCGGCGCGGCGGCGGGGAGTTGCTGGTGCGAGGGCGTGGAAGTGCCGCTCGAGACGTCGCAGAGACTGCGCGTGGAGTTCAACGATTGTTTGTGCGCGAATTGTTTGGCGGCGGAAGTGGCACGGGATAAGCGGGAGGCGGGCGAGCGATGAGCGCTGAAGCTAGCGTTGGTGGTGGTGATGGGTTGAAGCGGTGCCCCTGGGCGTCGTCACTTAAAACGAAGCCCGCGATGCTCGAGTATCACGACAAGGAATGGGGCAGGCCCGTTCACGACGATCGAGTGCTGTTTGAGTTCTTGATTTTGGAGGGCGCGCAGGCGGGGCTGAGTTGGGAGA
>JBEKJW010000139.1:0-12093 GCA_050011035.1 Candidatus Acidiferrales bacterium | reverse complement strand
TCAGCTCCGTTGATCACGCAGCAGCCGGCGAACCAGTCGGTGACGGTCGGCCAACCGGCTACGTTCGCGGTGACGGCGAGCGGGAAAGCGCCGCTCACGTATCAGTGGTACATGAACGGCGCCGCGGCGGGTACGAATGCGAGCACGTTCACGATCGCGTCGCCAACTGCTAGCCAGGATCAGGCCACGGTGTACGTGACGGTGAGCAATTCGAAGGGCGTGGCGACGAGCACGATGGCGAAGTTGTCCGTGAGTGCGGCGGGGACGGCGCCGACGATTACGACACAGCCGGCGGCGCAAACCGTGACCGCGGGACAGACAGCGACATTTACGGTGGCAGCGAACGGAACGGCGCCACTTACGTATCAGTGGTATTTGAACGGCTCCACAGTGGGAACGAATTCCGCGACATACACGATCACAAACACAACTACGTCGCAGAACGGCTACTCGGTCTACGTTACCGTGAGCAACAGCGCGGGCAGCGTGACAAGCAACACGGTGAAGCTTACGGTGAATGCGGCGGCGACAGCGCCGACCATTGCCACGCAGCCGACGGCGCAGACAGTGACGGCGGGACAGAGTGCGACATTCACGGTGGCGGCTAATGGAACAGCACCCCTCACTTATCAGTGGTACTTGAACGGAACTGCGGCGGGAACGAATTCCGCGACCTATACCATCACGAACACTACGACCGCGCAAAATGGCGCGTCCGTCTACGTAAAGGTGAGCAACAGCGCCGGAAGCGCCACCAGCAACACGGTGGCGCTCACCGTGAATGGAGCGACTACGCCGCCGGCGATCACCACGCAGCCCACGAACCAAACCGTGACGGCGGGGCAGACCGCGACTTTTACAGTGGCTGCCTCTGGGACGGCGCCGTTAACCTACGCGTGGTTTGTGAATAGCAGCGCGTCCGGGACGAACTCGAATACGCTTTCGCTGATGCAGACCACCACGTCGCAATCCGGCGCGCAGGTTTACGTCAAGGTTTCGAATTCGGCTGGATCGGCGACGAGCAACACAGTGACGCTGACCGTGAACGCGGCCCAACAGAACGGCAACGTGAATGTGCTGACGTATCACAACGACGTTGCAAGAACCGGTCAGAACCTGAACGAAACGATCCTCACGACGTCGAACGTAAACTCAACGAACTTCGGCAAAATCGGCGCCATGAACGCCGATGGGCTGGTCGACGCCGAGCCTCTGTACGTTTCCGGCCTGACGGTCAATGGAGCGACACACAACGTCGTGTACGTTGCGACCGAGAACGACTCGGTGTACGCGTTCGATGCGGATACCTTCACACAGCTGTGGAAGGTGAGTGTACTCGGCGCGAATGAAACGACCAGCGATCCGCGTGGTTGCTACCAGGTGCAGCCGCAGATCGGCATCACGTCGACGCCGGTGATTGATCCGAAGGCCGGCGCGAATGGGACGATTTTCGTTGTCGCGATGTCGAAAGATTCGCAGGGGAATTACTACCAGCGGCTGCACGCACTGGATCTGACGACGGGGGCCGAACAGAGCGACAGCCCGACAACCATCCAGGCGACGTTCACGCTGGGCTCGACAACTACGACGTTCAGCCCGATGCAATACAAGGAGCGCGCTGCGCTACTCCTACTGAACGGAAATATCTACACCACATGGGCGTCACATTGCGACGCCGGGCCGTATCAGGGATGGGTGATCGCGTACAGCGAATCGACACTCCAGCAAACCAGCGTCCTCGACATTACGCCGAATGGCTTCGATAGCGCGATCTGGATGTCCGGCGACGGGCCGGCGGCTGATTCTTCCGGCAACATTTATTTCCTTGCCGGCAACGGAACATTTGACGACACGCTCAATTCGAACGGGTTCCCGGAGGACGGCGACTTCGGCAATGGATTCATCAAGGTCGCGACGTCGTCGAACAGCATGAGCGTGGCGGACTACTTCACGATGTACAACACCGATTCTGAATCGAACGCGGACGAGGATCTGGGCTCGGGCGGCGAGGTGGTGTTTCCGGATTTGCAGGACTCGCAGGGGAACACGTGGCGTCTCGCGGTGGGCGCGGGTAAGGACGGGCACATCTACCTAGTGAACCGCGACCTGATGGGCAAATTCAACACGAGCAACGACAACGCAATCTATCAGGAGATCGATACGAACGGGCTGGCTGGGGGCGTATTCGCGACTCCGGCGTACTTCAACAACACGCTCTACTACGGGGCGGTGAACGATACGGTTCGCGCCTTTGCAATCACCAACGCGAAGATCGTGACGCCGTCATCGTCGCAGAGTGCCGAAGGGTACGGATATCCTGGCGCGACGCCGAGTATTTCGGCGAACGGCGCGTCGGACGGCATCGTGTGGACGATTCAGAATGGCAACGGCGGAGTGCTCTACGCCTACGATGCGACGAACCTTTCGAACGAGCTATACAACAGCAACCAGGCGGCAAACGGTCGCGATAATTTCGCGGACAATAAATACGTCACGCCGATGATCGCAAATGGGAAGGTTTACGTGGCGACGCCCACGGGCGTGACGGTCTTCGGGCTGCTGCAGTAACAAAAAAAGCCGGACCCACGTTTCGCGTTTGGAAAGACGCGATGCGATGGTCCGGCTGACTTCTTCGTGGCGGATGCCGAGCAGCTACTTCTGCTTCAGTTGTTCCTCGATCGCGGACGTTACTTCGGGCGAATCCGGCTTCACGGGCGATTCGAAACGCTGCACAACCTTCCCGTCGCGGCTCACCAGGAACTTCGTGAAATTCCATTTTATGTCGCCGGCGAGCGAGGGATTGGCCGTGGTCGTCAGGTATTGATAGAGCGGCGTTTGGTCGTCGCCCTTCACGGAAACCTTCGCATAGATCGGGAAGGTGACGCTGTATTTGGTCTGGCAGAACGTTTTGATCTCCGCGTTCGTGCCGGGCTCCTGGCCGCCGAAATTGTTGGCGGGGAAGCCGAGAATCACGAAGCCCTGGTCCTTATATTTCTCGTAAATAGATTCGAGCGCGGTGTACTGCGGAGTGAAGCCGCAGCGGCTCGCGACGTTGACGAGCAAGATTACTTTTCCTTTGTAGTTGGCCAGAGGCGCGGGCGTGCCGTCGATCGACGGCAGCGTGAAGTCGTAAACGCTCGAAGCGGCAAAAAGGGAAGCGCTCATCAGCAGAACCACCAGTGCGGCGAGATAGATGCGCGAATTGCGGAACCACGAAGTGTTCATGTTGCCTCGTTTTCGGATCGCGTTGATTGGTTGCACCGCAAGGATAGCGTAGCGCGGCGGCGGGCCGCAATGACGTGACAATTTTGTGACAAATCGGAGCGTAGGCGAACGATGGCGCTTTCTGGCGTGTTGTGCGAGCGAACGCTAGCGATCGTCTGGGCTGACGCGCGGATCAACCGTTTCGCCTTCTTTCAATGGACGGATGCAGAGCGCGGTGGCACCGGGATCGCACGGGAAAATTCCATACGCGGGTAAATCTTCTGCCTGAATTTCGTAGATTCCTTCTTCCATGTCCGCGGCGTCGTCGAAATCGGTCATTACGTAGGGATTGCCGGGAGTGGCGCGAACGCGGAACAGGCCGGTCGACGGCTCATAGTTGCCGTAGCTGAAGCAGTAGCCGATGCAAGCGCGGTCGAGCATGTGTTGGATCAGAATGCGCGAGCCGGGTAGCGGAGGAATGGTGCCGATGACGCGCTGGTTTGGCGGCAGAGTGCGTTCGAGTTGCTCGACTTGATCTTCCATGGTGTTCGCGACGGCGGTGTCTTGGTAGACCATCGCGAAAAATATAGCGGCAATTGCGACGTAGCCCGCGAGATGCCAGCGGCGCGGGCGCATTGCCGCGAGAATGCAGCACATCACGGCGACTGTGACCGACGTGAGGCGGCCGGAGAGCAGGGCGAGGGCAGGGACTTTGTTCGCGAAGCGGATGCCTTCAGGAAGAAAAATCACGGCGACGACGAGGATTACGTAGATCTCGCCGGGGATTGCGTAGTTGCATTTTGGAGCTGAGCCCGACTTCGACGGCCAGAAATCGCGAGCAAGCGCAACGAGGGAAAAGACGAGGAAGGAGTACTCGACGTATTTGTAGCGGTCGCCGAACAGGAGAAGCTGGTCCGCACCATTGAAATAGTAGAAGGGCAGCGACTGCGCTTCGATCACGTAGTGGCGCCAAATGTAATAGTGGGCGACAGCGATCAGTGCAAACGAAAGGAGCACGAGCAGCCCGTGATATCGGCCGGGCATGCGAGTGGCGGCGTAGACGTAGACGCAGCCGGCAACGAGCCACGCGAGCCCCAGCGGATGCGCGAGTTCCGCTAGAACCGCAAGAGGCAGGAGCGCCCATAGATCGGAAAATCCGCTCGCGTGCCACGCAATCGCGATCGCCCAAAACGAAAAGCTGATCGCAAGGTAGTAATTGAAGAAGCCCATGTGGAAGGTGTAGCCGTAGGTAAACGTGGCCATCGCAGGTATGAGCAGCCAGGGCGGGCGCTTCGCGCTGGCGGTCGCGAGGGCGAACATTCCCCAGAAGAAAATCAGGACGGATAGCGCGACGACGAGTTTTTCCGTGGTCGCGAGAGAGAAGAGACGGCCGAAGAGATCGAGCAGATAGTCGAACAGGACGTTCGTGTGCTGGTTCGCGACGTACAGGCCGGGCGCGTGGCCGCCGCGAATGAGCTGGGCAAGCCACGCGTTGTAGAGGTGGCTGCCGAGATCGGAAGCGACGATGCGGCGATGCCAGAAGCACGGAACGAGCAGCGCGATCGAAATCAGGAAAACGCGAAGGGGGCATTCACGCGCGAAAGCCATGGTCTGCCGTGCGGCGCTCGAGCGCGTCATGGCTGATGCGCTGGCGCTTGCCGCGCGATGGCCCTCGAAGTCGTTGCGGAGTACAGCCGAGACGGAACGTGCGTTCAACGCTTGTGCCTGAGACCTAAGCTCGCCAACAGATTCATTGAGAAAACAATATCACGAGTGCAAGGCGTGCCCGAAAGGGCGAGCGCTTCTCGATGAATTCACGCGGAGGCCGACGCAAGCGGTGATATAAGGATGGCAATGGCGCGTCCGCCGCTCGTGGAGGATGCAACTTTTCGCCCGACGAAGATCGGCGGCGCGTGCCATCTCCCAGCGAGGAACTCGATGAGCGATCCTACAGTAGCGGATGTCGCAAAAAAGGCGGTGGGCCTGTCGATTGTATTCAGCGTTCTGATGATCGTGGCGGGGCTGTGGGCGATTGCTTATCCCTATCACGCCGGCCTCGCAATGAACATTTTCGTGGGCTGGATGCTGGTGATCGCAGGCATCGGGCATTTCGTTTTCGCCTGGTACACACGCCGGACGGGAAATCTGGCGCTGAAGATTTTGCTCGGCTTGTTGTATCTGGCGGTAGCGATTTATTTGCTGTCTCATCCCGAGCGAGGGCTGAAGACGCTGACGCTCGCGCTCGCGTGCTATCTGTTATTTGAAGGCGCTGCGGAGCTGGTGCTGTATTGGCAGCATCGTCACGCGGGAGGCGCGAGCTGGTTTTTGCTGAACGGAATTATCACGCTCGTGCTGGGAGGAATGATTTTCGCGACGTGGCCCGCGAATACGGAATGGGCGCTGGGCACGTTGGTGGGAATCAGCATTTTCTTCAGCGGGGTATCACGCTTGATGATTTCGCTGGCGGCAAGGCAGACGCTGAAGTTGAAGACTTAGCTCGCGCACGGGGCGCGTGGCGCAACTTTCGTAAAGCCACCAACTACTTCACGGGCTTTTTTGCGCGTTTTGCACGTTTCCGCTTAGGCGGCTCGCCTTCGGCAATTTCGACGACCATGATGCCGGTGACGAACAGCTTCGGCCCGTGATCGTTGAAGTCGATGGAAGTACGCTCTTCATCCGATTCGATGACGACGCCTAGCCCGTATTGGAAGTGCTTGACGTACTGACCTTCGGGGAGAGGTTTCAAAGAAGCTCCTCGGTGACGCGGGGCCGGAAAACCGGGGCAAAAAAGAGGGGCGAACCGGCAAAAACCAGCTCGCCCCGGTTACGGCTAGAGGCTGACGACGTTCGCTGCCTGCAGGCCCTTGGGGCCGCGGGTCACTTCGAATTCAACCGCCTGTCCTTCGTTCAACGTTTTGTAACCATCGGCCTGAATCGCCGAAAAGTGAACGAAGACGTCCTCACCGGACTGGCGCTGGATGAATCCGAATCCCTTGCTGGCATTGAACCACTTCACAGTTCCTTGTTCTCTCACGTAAGTACTTCCTCGCGTATGAGCTATTTGTGCTTCTCGACCGCCTCCAGCCGTAAAACAAAAAAGGCCGCGAGCCTTTTGGACTTGCAGCCCCTTCTCGATACCAAAGGTGTTACAAGAGCAACAAACGCACGGAAAAAATAACACGCAAATCCGCGGAGTGTCCACCGTAATTATTTTTCAGTGAATGTCTGCGAAGCCACCGCCGAGCCTCGCGCATCCGATGGCGGGATACGATTTTCGACGGATCGAATCGCATCTGCCTCGCGTGGCGCGTGTGGAATACCGCCCGCCGCCGCGTTCCGGAGATGCAGAGAACAAAGGATTGGCGGGGGACTGAGCGCGGGGTATGATGGCGCTCCGCGTTAGGGTTCAGGCCACGGTATAGACCGGTTTCGCTCGGAGGACTTCCATGAAGAAAAAACCGTTGGTAATCATCGGCGTCATCGTAGCCGTCATTTTGTTGATTATTCTGGCGCTTCCGCTGTTTGTGAACGCCAACAAATTCAAACCCACGCTGGAGACGCAGCTTACAAGCGCGCTCGGGCGGAAAGTCACGATCGGCGACATCAGCCTGGCGATTTTCTCGGGCGGCGTGACGGTGAGCGACGTGGCCGTCGCGGACGATCCGAAGTTCAGCTCGTCGCCGTTTTTGACCGCGAAGGACCTGACGGTTGGTGTGGAACTGATGCCGCTGATTTTCTCGAAGAAGCTCGAAGTGCGGTCGATCGAGATTCGCGATCCTCAGGTCGCGCTGATTCACTCGTCGAACGGCACATGGAACTATTCGACGATGGGCAACTCTTCAGGCGGCGGGGCGGCGCCCAAGCCGGCAAGTTCGAATGAGAGCTCGGAGGCCGCGAATCTCACCGTGCAGAAGTTGAGTATCACGGGCGGGAAAATCGTTGTCAGCTCCGTAGGTGGGAAGTCGAAACCGAGCGTGTACTCGGATGTCAACCTCGAGGCTTCCGATCTTTCGACCACGACTTCCTTCCCGTTCAAGTTGAGCGCCACGGGTCCGGGCAGCGCAGCGATCAAGGTGGAAGGCAAGGCGGGTCCGATCGATCAGACGGACACTTCGCTCACGCCTCTCTCGGCGAACGTCGACGTGCAGCATTTGGATCTGGCGACGACCGGATTCATCGATCCGTCTTCGGGCATCGGCGGCGTGCTGGACTTCAAGGGCGACCTGGCCTCCGACGGGAAAGATATGAAGTCGAAGGGCTCGGTGACGATCAACAAGTTCAAGATGTCCGCAGCCGGATCGCCGTCCAGCGTTCCGGTGAAGGTGGATTACACGACCGACTACACATTGAAAACGCAGGCGGGCGTGCTGAGCCAGGGCGACATCCACATCGGCAACGCGTTCCAGCAACTTACCGGTACTTACAATCTGGCGAGCGATCCGGCATCGATCAACATGAACGTGAACGCGTCGAATATGCCGCTGAACGATCTCGAAGGCTTCCTGCCCGCAGTGGGCGTGGTGTTGCCATCGGGATCGAAACTACAGGGCGGAACTCTGACGACGAAGTTGAGCATAAGCGGCCCGGTAGATAAGCCGACTATCGCGGGACCGGTGAACATTGCAAACACGGAACTCGCGGGATTCAGCTTGAGCCAGAAGCTCGGCGCGCTTTCGGCATTCACGGGCGTTGGCAAAGGTGGCAGTTCGTCGGGAACGCAGATTCAGCAGCTTTCGGCGCAAATCAAAAACGATCCCAGCGGCACGCAATTCAGCTCGCTGAATCTGGTGATCCCGTCGATTGGAACTGTGGCGGGTCAAGGTACTGTTAGCGCCAGCGGGCAGCTCAACATGCACATGGTTGCGAATCTCGCAGGCGCCGCGGGCGCGTTGACGAGCGTTGCGGGAATGGCTGGAGGGTCGGCCAGTGGCGGCGGCGCGCTGGGTGGTGCGCTTGGTGCACTCACCGGCGGCGCGGCTGGCGGTGGTAAGGGCGGCAGCAACGGAATTCCATTCAGTATTACCGGAACAACTTCGAACCCACAGGTGGTGCCAGACGTCGCGGGCTTGGCCGGCAATATCGCGAAGGGCGGTGCAGGGATGGGAGTGGGCGCAGCCAAGGGAAGCGCAGGTGCAGCCGGTGCGGCAGCGGGTGCACTGGGTGGCCTGCTGGGTGGGAAGAAGAAACCCTAAACGCGGCTTCGCGCAGAAAGAAAACTGTCTTCAACCGGCTTTTCGTTTAGCGAGATTTCAGCACTAGCGGGGAGCCGGTTTCTTTTTGAGCGGTAGTTTGGACGGCTAGTGAACGTACGTGCCGGGCGGATTGTGCGTGAGGGCGTTCTCCGCGTCGCGAAGAAGATTGCGGACGGAGCGAACCACGAAACGCAGAAGGAGAAGAATGATCAGCAGACCAACGGCGACGATCCCCGCGGAAACGTACGGATGTTGAGTAGCGAACCACATCAGGAAGACGACAAGCGCGTCCTCACCGGCGCTGAGCGCAAAATTCGAGAATGGCTCTGGTGAAGATGTGACGGCCGCTCGCGCCGCTGTTTTGCCTCCGTGGGCTGCGAGAGCAATCAGTCCGCCGGCGAACGTGGCGGCGATCTGCTCCCACTGCGGCAATTGCGCCGTGGCGCCGTAAGCGATCAGCGCGGCGACCGGAACTCGGACAAACGTGTGCGCTGCGTTCCAAATCAAATCGAAGATGGGAATCTTGTCGCCGACGAATTCCAGCGCGAAAAGAACGCAGCACGCCGTGATGATTTTCCAATCCTGCACCACGTGAAGCCCGGGCGGCACGGCTAGCACGTTGAACCGGCCGAGAATGCCGAGCATCGCTACCGTGGCGTAAACGTTCAGTCCGGCGGAAAAGCAGACGACCACGAGCAGCGCGGTCAGTTCATTGCCGGTGGGAATCATCGGGATGGCGGCGGCCAGGTTCATCGTCGTCGCAGAGCCGCGAGGTGAGGATGCGGTCTGGTCAGAGTATCACCCGCAGGCGGCGCGAATCTACGATTGCGTGGCGCTCCTGCGTAGGAGCGCCGCGGGACTGACTCTTCGGGCACGCCCGGCCTAGGCCGGCGGCTGCGAACGCTATACTGGAGTCGCGCATTCTCGCGCCCCGTTTGGCGCAGATAGCGCATACCCGCGGGCGCGGGTCGCAGATCCTCTCGTTCGACCGGCACGATTCACCCTTCCAGACAAATTGTTGCGGCGCTCGTGTGCCCGGATGGGGGCACCGGTACAGCGATTCTCGTGAAGAGGCGGAGACGATGCGAACAGTGCTTTTCGTGGACGACGATCAGGAAGAGTTCAATTTCCTGACGCGGGGTATTTCAAAAGAGCGCGGCAATTTTGAAATGCACTACGTGGCCAGCGGAGAAGAGGCGCTCGAACGACTCGCGTTGGAAAATTTCGACGCGATCATCGCGTCGACGCGCACGGTGGGAATGGACGGCGCGACTTTGCTTCAAACCGTTTGCGAGAAACACCCTGCGATAGTGCGCATCTTGCTTGCGAGCCAACAGGAGATGGAGCGGGCGCTCCGCGCGGTGCCTGTGGCGCACCAATTTCTCCTAAAGCCGTGCGACCCGACGATGGCTCGCATCGCCGTGGAGCGCGCGACGAACCTCTCTAGAATTTTGAACAATCGAATGTTGGCCAGCCTGGTCGGGACCGTGAAGGACCTGCCGGTGTTGCCAAAGACGTACTTTGCCCTGCGTAAGAAACTCCAGGACCCGGAGGTACCGATGGCGGAGCTCGTTGAAGTGGTGGAGCAGGACGTAGCGATCTCCGCGAAGATCTTTCAACTCGTCAACTCGGCGTTTTTTGGATTGCCGCTGGAGGTGTCGTCGATCAAGTCGGCCGTGAGTTTTCTGGGCATCCAGATGTTGCAGAACCTGGTGCTGGCGGCGGAAGTTTTCAGCATGATCAACGACACCGCAGCGCTGCCCGGCTTTTCGTTCGAGGAACTGCAAGCGCATTCGCAGCTCGCAGCGAAAATCGCGATCCGGCTTCCCGCCGCGCCGCATACGCGCGATATGGCGGTAATGGCCGCGCTGGTGCATGACGTCGGCAAACTGGTGCTCGCCACGCGTTCACCGCGGCATTTTGCCCGCGCCCTCGCGGAAGCGGCACGCGAGCAGGTGCCGCTTTTCGCCGCCGAGCGACAGCTGATGGGCGTGACTCACGCCGAAGTAGGCGCGTACTTGCTTGGGATCTGGGGCCTGCCGTCGCCGGTGGTCGAAGCTGTAGCCCACCACCACACGCCTGAATCGGCGATCTCCGACGACTCGCTGGACGCCGTTGGCATCGTTCACATCGCAAACATTCTGGCGCACGAAGCCGCTCAGCGGACGGGCCAAAACCCGGAGTTTCCCACGCAGTCCATTGATCCGGACTATCTCGCGCGCCTCGGCATCGCGGCGCAATACTCTGACTGGCAGGAGATGGCCGGCGCCATGGCGAATCAGGTTCCTGCGGAGCCGTAATACAGGATTCCCGCCGTGGCTGCGGCGAGCCGTTTCGCTATAATGCCTCAGCCCTTGGGAGGGCGCCCTTTTTGCCAGGTGGTGGCTGCCAGGCTGGTTCGCGTCTCGAATCAATCCACGAAAAGAAGTCAGCACGAGGGAGAAGTCTGTCTCGCGTGTTGGTGGTGTGCGCGGCGTTCGCGTTGATCGCGGCGTCGATCGCTCCGTGGATTTCGCGCGCGGTGAGCGGCTATCGCAACGCGAAGAGTCAAGCGGCGACGGCGGCGATCGTTCACGCGCGAGCGGAATGGTTCTTCCTTCAACGCGCGTCGGCAAACGGGCACATTCCCAATGCGCTGCTCCTGCGCGCGCTCGAGCAAAATCAAACGGCAATTGAGGAGCATAAAACCTACTTCGATGAACTCGGCGCGAAGACTCAGCAAATCGCGCCGCAGTTGAATTCGTGGACGCCGCTCGGTCCACAACCGACCGCGAACAATATTTTCTACGGCAACGTTTCCGGTCGCGTCACGGCGGTCGAAGCCGATCCGTGCGATCAGACAGGCAATACGGTGTACGCGGGCGCGGCGGATGGAGGCGTTTGGGTCAGTTTCAACGCGCTCTCCGGGAATCCCGTCACATGGATGCCGCTTACAGACGAGCAGCCGTCGCTCGCGGTGGGAGCGATTACGCTCGTATCGACGCCCTGCGCGAGTTTCGGGGGCCACGCGCAAAGCAGCGAGATCGTGGTTGGCACGGGAGAGTCGAATTTCGCGCAGGATAATTTGTACGGCGCGGGCGTGCTGCGATCTGCGAACGGCGGACAGACCTGGGCGCAGGATCAGACTTTCACGGCAGCAGCATCGCAAAGTCCCGACGCGAGCGGACCGTACATCGCGGCAATCGCGGTGCAGCCGAATGCGGCGCATCCCGTGCTGCTCGCGGCAGTGCACGGAACGGATTATGCCGGGGGCGGCTCGCTACATTCGGGCGTATGGCGGTCGACCGACGGTGGCGCGACGTGGGCTCGCACGCAGCCGGGGGCTGCGTCCGCGAACGCCGCACCGTTCAATCCGGCGACGGACGTTTTGTTCGATCCGAGTGACGCGAACGGGAAAACCGCTTACGCAGCGCTCGGCGATCCACGCGGCGACTCCGATCCTAATACTTCGTGCACCACGCGGCCGTGCAACGGCCTCTACGTCTCGCCGGACGCGGGCGTGACGTGGCACCGCGTCACCGCGCTCGACAGCGCGACAAATGCGGCTTCCTACGGACGCATTTCGCTCGCGATTTCAACCGGCACGTCGCCGGCAAATTCGGTCGTGTGGGCGTCGATCGCGGACTCGACCACGGACTCAGACAATCTGCTGAGCGTGCTACACGGGAGCGGCATCGCGTCGAACGGTTCGGGAGGA
>JBEKJW010000138.1:0-12890 GCA_050011035.1 Candidatus Acidiferrales bacterium | reverse complement strand
GGGAAGTCGCTAGAACTGGTTTCGCCGGCGATCCATGCGTTGCCTTGGTTATCGAGCGCCAGTGCGTAACCATAATCACCGCCCGCGCCTGTGCCGCCGACGTAAGTCGAATAAATCAGAACCGAAGGATCGATGGTAACGGACTTCGAGGGATCGTAGGCGCCCAGGGCGAAGCGAACATCGTGGTTAGCGCCGACGACGTAATTGCCCGCCACTTCGCGGCGCTGGCCAGCGTTTTCCTGATAAACGAAAGGCTTCTGAAACTTGACGTCGCCGGCCGGAGTCTTCAGCACCAGATCACCTTGCTTATTGACGCGCAATGTATTGGCGCCATCGATGTTGAAGGCGATTTGCTTGGGATCGGCCCCGGGAGCGACGACGAAATCGTATTCGAGCTGCTGCTGGTTGCCGTAGTAGACGAGATCGACGCCGGGATAGACGGCCGAGTACTTCACGCTGGCGAAGGTCGGAATGTCGGTGTGCCATTTCTTCGGATCATTACCGATGAAGTAGCTTACCTTGCCGGGCATCTGAGCCTCACCGGCAATCTGCGCACCAGGATTCGAACCTTCAAGCTTCATGCGGACGACTGAGATTTTTTCAGAGCGACGCGCTGCATCGCGCCGGTCCGGTCGCAAGGTGCGCAACGATGCGACCTTTGGCGCCGCCGTGAGGTGGTGCACCGCCATTACCGCTTCCTGGTTGGCGAGGAAGAGTTCATATCCAGGACCGTGCGAATAAAATTTCACTTCCGGGGCCTTCTGGTTCGGCTCGAAGCTCATCGGGAGCCGGCCATACTGCTCCGTAATCTTCCGCGCTTCTTCCGGCGTCACGTTAGCCGAATCGTTCGAAGCGGAGACGGCGGTGCTCAAAGCCGAATGCGCGAGCGGCTTTTTGCCGCTATGAACCATCGTTATTAAGATTGCCAAGGGCAGAACTACCGCAATCGCCAGTGCCGCTGCGATTCTTGCGATGCTGGACTTCGTCTGCATGGTGATTCTCCTCAGTGTGCGTCTTCCCGAATTCACCTATGGGGCTAAAGGGTAAGTGTGTTGCGCCTCGCGGACATCGAGCCTTGCATCTGGGTTTTGGGCAACGAGTCGCGTCGCGCGGAGACACGCGGACCGGCTGAGCTGCGGGCTCACCGTTCGGAGACGCATAGTAGCACAGCCGCAAATACTAAAAGTACCACCCCATGGGAAATTCTCCGGGGAGTGTTCAAAAGCCAATCGGCAGGAGGGCGTAGACATCGGATTATGGAATAACGACGAAATGAACCGGCGCAAGCGGAAGTTAGGGGAGCGCCGCGACGTCTTTGCGAATTGCGGCGCAGAGGGAGGCGATACGGGAGGGATCGGAGTGTGCGCGGATGCGCCGTACCGGGACACGCTGCATGAGGCGGCCAAGCGTTTCAAACTCGCGCTTGCGCATATGGCTGTCCAACATGTTGGTCGCATACGTGTTTGCAACCAGAGTGAGCAGGGCTTCTTGTACCGGCAGCGATTCGATGATCGGCGCGGGGCTTATGGCTCGCTCGCCCAAGATATACACGCACGCAAGCGGTACGGGAGCGTCTGCAAAATTCAGAGACTCGCGGGCGAGGGAGAGGCAACGTTTGTCGTAGTTTTCCGTGAAGGCAGGAAGAGCGTCGGCCGTGCCATAGAGAGAAACGACCGATTCGGGCCAAAGGCACAGATATGGATAGGCAGGCTTTACGAGGAAAAGGCCGCTCGCTTCTTGCAAGGCGACGATATCGTCGGAGAGGACGGTGAGGCCTTCGCGAGCCAGGGCGGCGGCGGTGGTGGATTTACCCGCGCCTGCGGCGCCGACGAAAGCAAGCGCTCGTTGACCGAAAGCGATAGCGCTGGCATGAAGGCAGGTGACGCCGCGGAGCCGGAGGATGAGCCCGAGTACCGGACCGAGAAGGTACGTTGCCGTATCGTCGATCGAGAGAGACTCGGGCCACGCTGCCCAAACGGACTTCCCATCGCGCGCAACCCAAAACTGAGCGCCGTCCGAGTAGTCGAGGCGAAGCAGCTTCGCAAGTGGAATTGACCAAATCTTTAACGCCGGTTCACCGGTGCGGTCGGTGTACGCGCTTATATAGGCAAGTTCGCCTGCGGCATCGGCAAGCGCTTCGGGGATTACATTCCAGTGAACGGTCAGGTCTGGAGGCCGGGAAGGCGCTGGCTCCGTGACGAGTTCCGGAATGGGAAGATTCGAGGCGACATCGAGTCCGAAGAGGGAGTAGTGGAGTGTCACGTTGGCCCAGCGCGGTGAAATGTGGACAAACAAAAAGGAGGCTGAAGGTTTCACCCTGCAGCCTCCTGATTTGTTTATCGAATGCTCAAAAAACTGAACTCAGCCTCGCTCGATCCTTTGGTGCCCGATTAAAACGAACTTAGAGATGGGTCTTATTCCGGGGAAACCGACCACCGTCGTTATTTTTCGTGATGCCAGTGTGCTGGGTAAGCTGCTGCACCGTTCCGTGAACGGTAAGTACGGGAGACTGATAAGGCTTCTTAGGGTCCCGTTCTACGGGCTTAACCATTGCGGGCCTCCGCATGCAAGTTATACCGGACTCTGCGCATAGACTGCAACCAAAAGTTGAGACAAATCGGACGCACTGCCGCATTGATTCGACTGAATTTCGGCTCCGAATTGTAAATTTTCGTTTCCTGGTGGATCACGCGCTCCAACTCCGCTGTATCGACGTACGCATCAATTTCATTGACCCACGCCACATTGTTGAGCCAGGTGGTGTCAGGTTGCCGAAGGTGCTGTTGGAGAGCGTCACCGGCGAGCGGGGTTTTCTTTCGGGTTCTGACACTTTCCGGGACACGCGCCACGAGGACGTCACGGAGCAGTTTCTTTTCCATATAGAGAGGAAACGGTGGCAGGGAGAGAAGAAAGTTAACAACGCGAAGATCGAGGAACGGGTGACGTAGCTCGACGGGAGATTTGGTGACGCTGGCGTTCTGCATTTCAAACAGGTTCGGCCACTGCGGAAGCGAAAGAGAGGCGTGGCCGCGAGGTAATACCGGATGCGGACGGTTGGGCGTCAAGTCTTGCCATTCCGTGGCCCGTTGTTTCAGCTTGAGTTTTTCAACAAGAGCGGCCGAGACCCATTTCGGGAATTGAGTCGCTGCGTTTTGCCCGCCCAACACTTTGCGGACACGTCGTACTACGCCGTGGACGGGCGAATTTCGGCGCCGTAGATACGAAGGCATCTGACGCGCGAGCCTCGTCCATTGATTGGAGCGCATCATCGATTTGGCGTAGGGCCACATTTCAAAGTGCATCAAGTTGTCGCCACCGTCGCCAGTAAGGGCGACTCGACATGTATTGGCGATGGCGTTGAACTGGACGAAAAGCCCAGCCATGAACGGATCGTCCACGGGTTCGGGCCAGCGCAGCGAAGCGTCCGAACCTTCGCGGTCGTTTGATGCTTTGGCGGGGGCGCCGGGCCAACCCTCGAAGGGCTTCAGCGAATCGAGCGGGACGCACTCGATAGGAAGCTTGAGGAATTGGGCGAGTTCGCGAGCATAGCGGCCTTCGTCGTCGGCGAAGAGCGATTCGTAGACCATGGTAAAGGCGTGGAGGTCGCTGCCCGCGCCGGGAGTTGCCGCGTGAGCGATGTCGCACGTGGTTGCGGCGACGGTTGCGGAATCGAGGCCGCCGCTCATGAGCAAACCGACGCGGTCGGAGCGCATGCGGTCTGCGACAGCGGGGCGGAAGACTTCCTGGAAATGTTGCGCGTACTCGCGCGGGTCTTTGTAGCGGATGTGGCCGTTGGTTGGGGCGGACCAGTAGCGTTCGACCGTTACGCTGGCGGGAGACACGGTGAGGGTGTGCGCGGGCGGGAGGCGGCTGATCTTGCGAAACGATGTGGCGCGCACGTCGCAGTTCAAACCGAAGAGAAGAAAGTCGGCGAGGGCTGCGTCGTTGAGGTCTGATGAAACGTCGGGATGAAGGCGGAGGCAATCGAGCACATTGCTGAAGACGACTTGAGGACCGATTTCGGAGTAGTAAAACGGTTTCACGCCGAAGTGATCGCGCGCACAGAAGAGCGTTTTGCGCGCGCCGTCCCAGACCGCGAAGGCGAAATCGCCCTGGAGATGATGGACGCAATCGCGTCCCCAGACGGCGTACGCGTGAAGGATATAGTCGGCGTCTGTAGCGTTTTGCTGGAGAGGGTGGCCAGCGTCGGCAAGTTTTTGCGCGAGTTCGGCGCGCGCGTCGATGCGTGCGTCGGCGACGAGTGTAAAGTTGCCGAGGGAGAGAGGTTGCGTTCCGCGCTCGGCGTCGCGCGTGGTGATTAGGAGCGAGTGGCCAAGAGCGACTCCTCCGTTGATCCAACTGTTGCGCGCGTCAGGGCCGACGTAAGAGAGGAACCGCGTGAGAGCTTCGATGAGCCCGCGGTCGGTGGGCGCGCCGTCGCGACGATAGATGCCGACGATGCCGCTCATCGAGAACGCGTCCCGGCCGGCGTGTGAGTTTCGGTTGCGGCGGCGACGCTCTCGAACGGCGTGAAGTGGTGGTGCTCGCCGGAGACGTCGTTGAGGACGATTCCGGCGAATTCGACCCAAGCGTGCGCTTCGAATGCGCCGGACTCGTGGCGCGCGCCAACACAAAGTTCACCCGCGATGCCGCGACGGCGCAGCATCTCCAGAAGCGCGAGCGATTGGACAAGGCAATTGGGTGTGAAGAAGAGGTGCCGCGAGGCGGAGCCGACGAGTCGCGCGATCATGCGCGAGGCGATCAACTGCGGATTCGAATCGGAAGTGTCAGTTACGGGGCGCGTTGAGCGAGGAAAGCGTTCCGCGCTTTCACGCACGCGCTTGAAACCGAGCGCGCACAGACCCATCCATGTGAGCGTAAGTCGGCGTGCGGCTTCGCGGGCAATCCTCCGCTCGTGCGCTGGAAGCGCTTTGTACCGGCGCCACATGGCAACGCTGGATATCAACCCACAGACCTCGCGAAAGTTCCGAGCGAGATTCGCCGCTTCGTCCTAGCGCGCGAGCGCTTCGCGCACTTCGATCAGGCCCTCGCCGCGCATCTTTTCGAGTAGTTCGAGCACGTCGCGACCGCAGCGGTCGGAGTCGACCTCGTACTCGTCGACGATTGCGTCGCACAGATCAGAGATTTTGCAAGGCTGCTTCAAGAGGTTCCACACGCGCGTACCAACCGGATTTATGCCGTAGTAGACGCTGTTTTTCAGATTGAGAATGGCGGACTCATCGCCGAGCGGGCAGGAGACTTGCTCGGAAGTGGCTACGACGATTGAGTTGAATGAGAGAGGCGCGCCCACAGGACCGCTCCAATATGAAAGGTATGAAAGAAAACCGCGGCTCGAACCGGCGCCGCCTGACTGGGCCGACCCGGCATGCAGGGCTGCCGGAAACTCCTTCAATTCTACCGGGAGGGGAGCGGCTGCGGCAACATCGGAACTGGAGCGGCCCAAAGAGCTTCGTTTATAGACATCTGGAGGTTATAAACGCTGGGATGCCCGAGCGCGCAATCGACGTGCAAAACTTGAAAAAATTTTTCCCACCGGCATCGTCGGGCTGGCGCGCGTTCCTGCAGCCGTTTGTTCGCCCCACGAAGTGCGCGCTGGCCGGCGTTACGTTCAGCGTCAAACCCGGAGAATGCGTAGCAATCATGGGGCCGAACGGGGCGGGGAAGTCGACGCTTTTCCGTATTCTAGCCACGCTCATTCTGCCTACCGACGGACGAGCTGCCATCCACGGCTTTGATGTTCTTTCGCGGGCACAGGACACGCGGCGCCAGTTCGGATATCACACGGGCGGAGACGAAGGTTTTTACACGCGACTCACGGGGCGCGCGAACCTGGCGTTTTTCGCGGCGATGAACAATCTCGACCGGGCCGAAATTGCCGAGCGCATCGCAGTCGTAGGCGAGCGGCTTGGTATCACGGACGCACTCGACTCGCAGGTGCGGACGTATTCGACCGGGATGACGCACCGGTTGGGGTTGGCGCGCGCGATTCTGCATGAGCCGCCAGTGCTGTTGCTCGATGAGCCGACGCGAAGCCTCGATCCGCTGGCGGCATCGGATTTCCGCAGGTTGTTGAAGGAAGACTTGGTGAAGCAGCACGGGACGACGCTGCTTTTTTCTTCGCATTCGGCGGCGGAAGTGGAAGAGATCGCCGACCGCGTGGTGCTGCTGGAAAAGGGTCGCGTTGCGGCGTTCGATACGCCGTCGCGAATCTGCGCGTTGGCGGGCGCGCCGACGCTCGAAGACGCCGCGCCGAAGCTCATGCGCCTGTTTCGCGAACGCGAGGTTGGGGCATGAGCGCGAAGCCGGGCATCGGAAGGACGTTGCGCAAGATCGTGGCGTTTTTTCTGCGCGATTTTCGGATCGCAAGCGGGTATCGCGGGGCGCTGATTGTTGAGACGCTCGAAGCGTTCTTCGGCGTGGCGACGTTCTACTATTTGTCGCGATTCGTTTCCAGTGCCGAGCTTTCGCGAGCGATTCCTGGAGGAAATAATTACTTCGCGTTTGCGCTGGTGGGCTTCGCGTTTTTCGATTATTTGGGCATCGCACTAACGGCATTCGAAACGAGTATCGAGGAGGCGCGGCAGAATCGGACCCTCGAAGCGTTGCTGGTGACCCAGACTCCGCTAACTGTGATTCTGTCCGGCTCCGCGGTATACCCGTTTGTGGCGCTTGCGTTGCGCACGTGCGTCTACTTCGCGTGGGGCTATCTGCTTTTCGGGTTTGCGCCACAGGGAGCGAACTGGCTCGGCGCCGCGGCGATTTTGGTGGCGTCGATGCTTGCGTTCGCGGGACTGGGAATACTTTCGGCGAGTTACACGGTGCTTTTCAAGCGCGGAAATCCTGCCAAGTGGCTGGTGCTCGGAGTTTCGGGATTGGTTGGCGGGATGATGTATCCGGTGTCGGTGCTGCCGGCACCATTGAGAGTTGTGGCGCGGCTGATTCCGGTTACGTATTCGCTGGAAGGCATGCGCGCGGCGCTGCTTTCCGGAGCAGGCTGGGCTCAACTGTGGCCGTCGATCGGGGCGTTGCTAATTTTCGCCGTGACTCTGATTCCAGTTTCATTCGGTGTGTTTGCATGGGCGTTGCGGCGAACGAAAATTACCGGGACGCTGACGCACATCTAAAGTGTGAATTGATCGCTAGACGACGACGGGACTGCGCTTTTTCATTTTCACGCTTAGCGCGAGCGCTCCGCTCATGATCAGGGCGACGGCAGCCAGGAGCAGCCCACCGCGAAATCCCCCCGTTTCGTTTTTCATTTTGCCGATCAGGTAGGGGCCGAAGAACCCACCGAGATTTCCGATCGAATTGACGAATGCGATTCCGGGCGCTGCAGCGGCGCCGGAGAGAATCGCGGTTGGCATGGCCCAGTAGGGGCCGATCATTGCGTTCACGCAGACGACAGCGAGACCTACAGCGAGAATCATCGGGACAAGCGACGTGGTACTCGAAGCGACGGTGAATGCGGCGGCTCCTGCGAAGGCGGGAGCGGCTACGTGCCAGCGGCGTTCACCGGTTCGGTCGGAGTGCAGCCCGCTGATGACCATTGCGACGGCGGCGGCGAAGTAAGGAACGGCGGTGAGCGCTCCGACCAGAAAATCGTTGATGCCCGAAAGACTGCGGATCAGGCTCGGGACCCAGAAGCTCATTCCGTATGAACAGAAATTCAGTCCGAGATAAATGAAGGAAAGAATCCAGACAGTGGGACTCGTGAACGCGGCGAACGCGCTTGGCGCAACTACGTTCGAGACGTAAAGCTTCGACTCCGCGTCGAGTGTGGAAATCAGGCGAGCGCGTTCTTCGGGGTTCAGCCACGCTGCGTCGATGGGATGATCGGAAAGATAGAAGTAAACGACGATGCCGAGAAGAATCGCGGGCAGACCCTCCATCAAGAACAGCCACTGCCAGCCTTGCAGCATCCCAGAGCTGCCCATCTGCAGAATCGCGCCGGAGATCGGGCCGCCGATCACACCGGAAATGGGGCCCGCAGTCATGAAGGCTGCGACGGTTCGCGCGCGGGTGGCTTCCGGGAACCAGCGCTTCATATAGAGAATGATTCCAGGGAAGAAGCCTGCTTCGGTGAGGCCGAGGGCGAAGCGCAGCGCGTAAAACTGATGCGGAGTTTTCACGAGCGCCATCGAGCAGGAAACGATTCCCCACGCAACCATCAGAGTGGCGATCCAGCGGCGCGCGCCGAAACGTTCGAGCAAGAGGTTGCTGGGCACTTGGAACGTGAAATAGCCCGCGAAGAACATGCCGGCTGCGAGACCGTACACTGCGTCACTGAAATTCAGCCGTTGCTTCATTTGCAGAGCGGCGAAACCGACGTTGATACGGTCGAGATAGGCGACGACGTAGAGCAGGAAGAGAAAGGGTACGAGGCGCCAGAAAACGCGGCCGGCCAGAGCGCGATCGGCAAAGGCGTCGGCTGTATCGCCGGTCGGCGCGGAACTCACGCGAGACCCAGCCGCCGGTCGATTTCCGCGACGATCATTTCCGGCGTGTGCGAGACGTTGACCACGACGGCGTCGTGCGGCTCTTCGAGAGTTTCGAACTGGCTCTTCAAAATGCTCACTCCCGCGAAATGGCCGTGGCGGCCGGTAAGGCGCGAAGCGATGAGTTCGTATGAGCCCTTTAAATACACGATGAGCGGCTCAGAGCCGACTGCAATTTCGCGACGGTAAGATTCCTTGAGCGCGGAACAGGCGACCGTTGCGTTTTGTTTGCGCGCGACCCAGTCCGCGACTTTTGCGTGAAGCGCTTCGAGCCAGGGCTCGCGATCGGCGTCGGTGAGCGGCATGCCATCGTGAATCTTGCGCTTATTTTCGGGCGAGTGGAAATCGTCGGCGTCGGCAAACTCCCAGCCGTGACACCGCGCGAGCAGCTGTGCAACGGTGGTTTTTCCCGATCCCGTGACGCCCATGATCATCACCACCACGCGAGCACCCAGCTACTTCTTATAGGTTTTGGTTTGGCCCGTGCGGGAATTCAGCACGCTGAAAGTTCCGTCCGCTTCGGCGGTGACTTTGATGTAGTGCCCCGCGTCGGGCGTGCCTTCAGGATTGGCGATGAAGCTGTCCGGCTCGTTGTGCTGCTTTTCACCTTCGATCGAATAGTGGAGCTGCCAGAGATCGAGGAGTCCGGGCGAATCGTGAACGGTCTGCCAGGCTTCGGGGCTGCCGCCTTTGTTGGCGCCATTGTTCATGATCGCGACGCGAGGGTGAAGAGCGTCGACAATTGCGGGCGAGTTGGACTGGTTGAGCCCGTGATGTGTGGTGAGGTACAGATCGACGGTGCCGACGAGATTTTTCGGACAGACGAGCTGCATTTCTTTCTGCTTGGTGAGATCGCCGAGATCGATGAAACGAAACTTTCCGAAGGTGAAGAGTGTGCCGAGCGAGCGAGCGTTTTCTGACGTGTCGACGGGCGCTTCGGGCTGTCCGACACAGAATGGATTTTCATCACCGCCACCGGAAAGAGCGGCGGCGATGTGTTCGCCGTCGGCGGTGAGAACCTGCGCGCGGATACCGGTGATAGGAATGATGTCGCCGGGTTTCAACGATTCGCGCTTGGAGCCAGAAGCCGCGATGGCTTTTTCGTAGGCGGCGTAATCCTCGCGCGTCACATCGGAGTCTTCGCGATTCTGGCCGTGATCGATAAAGGTGCCGACTTTCATTTTGCCGAGAAGTTGAGGAACACCACCGACGTGGTCGCGGTGAAAGTGCGTGATGATCACGAAGTTGAGCTCGGAAACCCCGGCGTCTTTCGCCGCGGCGACGATGCGGTTCGCGTCGCGCGAGTCAAAACCGGGCCAGCCGGTATCAATCAAGATCGATTGGCCCGAGGGACTGACGACGAGTGTGGACTGGCCGCCTTCGGTATCGATGAAATAAATCTGGAGCGATTTACCCGCGCCGTACGCCGCGAGCCACAGTACGGCGACACAAAAGAACAGCGCAACTGCGCGAACGGACTTTCCGGCTGACGAAAAAATCATTCCGTGTCTCCTCGAATGCTGTAACGCATTTTTAACACACACGCGAGATCGAGTGAGGGGCGCGTGCTTGTGGAGCCGTGTGACGTACAGTACAGTTTTGTCAGCGAGAAAGGCGCGCTGAATGAAAATCCCCGTGTTGGATCTGAAAGCGGAGTACGCCGAGCTCCGCGACGAAATTCTACAGGCGGTCGACAAGGTATGCCAGTCCTCGGCGTTCGTTGAAGGGCCGGAAGTCGCGGCGTTCGAGCGCGAATTCGCCGATTTCTGCGGCACGCGGCATTGCGTTGCGCTTTCAACTGGCACTGCTGCACTGCATCTGGGGCTGCTGGCGCTGGGCGTGCAGTCCGGCTGTGAAGTGATCACCACGCCGAACACGTTTCTGGCGACGGTGGAAGCGATCACGTACATCGGTGCGACGCCCGTGCTGGTAGATATCGATCCAACAACGGCGAATATCGATCCGAAGCTGATTGAGCGCGCGATTACTCCGCGCACAACGGCGATTATTCCGGTCCACCTGTATGGCCGGCCGGCGGACATGGATGCCATCCGCGAAATCGCCGCGAAGCACAAGCTGAAGATTCTAGAAGACGCGGCACAGGCGCACGAAGCGCGATATCGCAGCCAGCGCGTCGGTTCGATCGGCAACTGCGCGGCGTTCAGTTTTTACCCGTCGAAAAATCTCGGCGCGTACGGCGAAGGCGGGGCGTTGACGACGAACGACGACGCGATTGCAAAGTATGCGCGAGCGGCGCGTTCGCACGGGCAATCGGCGCGGTACGATCACGAATTCGTGGGATATAACTACCGGATGCAGGGAATTCAAGGCGCGATCCTGCGCATCAAGCTGCGACGGCTGCATTCCTGGAATGCGCGGCGGCGCGAAATTTCGCAGCGCTACATTGAGCGATTCAAGGGTTTGCGGCTGATGATGCCGAAGGACGATGCGCGCGACTATTGCGTGTATCACCAGTTCGCAATTTACGTGGGGAACCGAAACGCCGTGATCGCGAAGCTGGCCGAGAAGGGAATCGAGACGGCGGTGCACTACCCGCGGCCGGTGAATCTACAGCCCGCATATTCGTCGCTCGGCGATCCGGCGGGAACGTTTCCGCACGCGGAACGCGCGTGCGAAACCGTGATGAGCCTTCCGAACTTTCCTCAGATGACCGACGAGCAGGCGGAGTACGTGATTCAGGCCGTGACTGAGATCGTCGGCACGGAATAAGACTTCAATTTAGCCATTGCGCCGCTCTGGTCAGAGCGCTTAGTTGCGCGGGCCGGAGCTTTCGGTATCGCGGCTGGGAATCGGAGCGAATCCTGCTACGTTCCCGGCGCTTGCGGCAGCGGCACTGCTGCGATCGCGCAACGACTCCGCAAGGCCCTCAAACACTTTTGAAAAAGCATCGCGCAGTGCCTGATCGGCGTTCCGAAGAAGCGACTCGATGCCGTTCTGGCCGTGTTCGTTGAGGCGGCGGAGCGAGGACGCGACCCACGTGTCCGATGTTGTCTGCAGGTGCTCCTGAAATTTCTGCGACGCGTCGTTGCGCAAATGATCGAGATGGCTTGCCCATTCGTGGTGTTGCGATTCCCGCTCGGAGCGGTAACGATCCATTGCGGAAGTAAATTCGCCGGCCAGGGCGTTGCGGCCATTGTTAAGGGTGGATTCGAGATGCGCCGAAAGCTGAGTGCGGAAATTGTCGAGCGATTGCGTGGCGTTCGAATTCAGACCATCGAGTAGACCGCGCGAGGTGGATTCGAATTCGCGCGTGTGTTGATTGGTAAGTTCGCGGCTGGCGGACTTGAAGCGCTCGAGTTCTTCAGACGAAACGCCGTGCAGCACTGTGCCGAAGGTGGATGCGGCGGCTTGCGCGGCAAGTTCGACCTGAGTGCGCGCGCGTTCGGACGCCTCGGCGGCGATCGTTTCAACGTGAGCGCGGGCGCGATCGAGATGCGCGCCGGACTGTTCGCCGAGCGAGGCTTCGAATTTTTGCGCGGCTTCGTCGGTCTTGGCGGAAAAGGTCGAGCCGGCGTTGACGAGTTCTTGTTCAACGAGAACTTGCAGGCGCGCGCGAGCTTCTTGCTGGAACCACTCGGAAGAGCGGCCCATGGATTCGGCGGTGGCGTGGGCGGCGCGGACGCCGGTAGCGTCCAGTTCCTCAGTCCATTGCGCAAGGGCCTGCTTGCGCGCGTTCTCAAAATCATTCTGGAGATTCGCGATGGCCGCGGCCATTTGCGTGGCGGCTTCGCGCTGATTGTTCTCGGCGGCCTGGCGGAGGCGTTCGCGATAAAGGCGAAGGCTTTCTTCGGCCTGAGCTTCGCGGGAATTGAGATCACGAATCAGGCCGGGCAAGCGATCCATGTGCGGCGCGAGGCGCGATTCCATATCGGCGGAGTTGCGCTCGATGAACTGTTGGCCCATCGCATCAAGCGCGGGCGCGAGGCGCTGCGTGAGAGCGTTCGCGATGCCCTCAGCACGGCGATTCATTTCGGAAGTTTGCGAGTTCAGGATCGTTTCGAGCCGGCGGTGGAGTTCGTTGAGCGTGTCGTGCGTGGCCGCTTCGATCTGCGAGGAGAATTCCTTGGTGCGGCCGGCGGCCAGTTCGACATCCGCGAGCGAGCCACGCGCTTGCGCGACTTCCTGAGCGATCTTCGACTGTATGTCGGTGAGATTCGCTCGCGCTTCGGCGGTGGCTTGCGCGAAAGGGCCGCGCCAGTCGTCGAGCTTTTCCGTCATGCGCTGCTCGGTGCCGCGGACGACTTCAGCGGAACGCTCGGAAAGCTGCTCGACGATTTTTTTCACGTTGGAATCGAGCGAGGACTGAAGGAGCTCGTTCCACTGCGACCGAGCGGCGTCCATTTCGGTTTCGAG
>JBEKJW010000137.1:0-12192 GCA_050011035.1 Candidatus Acidiferrales bacterium | reverse complement strand
GAGCCGGTTTTGATCTGGCCGGAGCCGGTGGCGACGACGAGATCGGCGAGGAACGAGTCTTCGGTTTCGCCGGAGCGGTGCGAAATGATCGAGGCGTACTTGGATTTGCGCGCCATTTCGACGGCTTCGATGGTTTCGGTGAGGCTGCCGATCTGATTCAGCTTAATGAGGATGGCGTTGCCAACCCCTTCGGCGATGCCGCGCGCAAAAATTTTCGGGTTGGTGACGAAGATGTCGTCGCCGACGAGTTGAATTTTCTTGCCGAGCTTTTGCGTGGCGAGCTTCCATCCGTCCCAATCGTTTTCAGCGAGGCCGTCTTCGATGGAGACGATCGGGTATTGGCGGACCCAGCTGTCCCAGAATTCGACCATTTGTTCGGACGAGTGCTCGGACTTGTCGGATTTCTTGAAGACGTATTTTTTTGAGGCGGCGTCATAGAACTCGCTCGAAGCGGGATCGAGCGCGATGGCGATTTGTTCGCCGGCTTTGTATCCGGCAGCGGTGATGGCTTCGAGAATGCGTTCGATGGCTTCGACGTTCGATTTCAAATTCGGCGCGAAGCCGCCTTCATCGCCGACGGCGGTGGAGTAGCCATTCTTCTTCAGCACGTTCTTCAAATTGTGGAAGACTTCGACGCCCCAGCGCAGCGCTTCGTGGAAGTTCGGCGCGCCGACGGGCATGACCATAAATTCCTGAAAGTCGACGGAGTTATCGGCGTGTGCGCCGCCGTTGATGATGTTCATCATCGGGACAGGGAGCGTATCGGCGGAGCCGTCGCTCGAGTAGCGGGCGATGTATTTATATAGAGGTAGTCCAACTTGCGCGGCGGCGGCGCGGGCGGTGGCCATGGAGACGGCGAGAATGGCGTTGGCGCCGAAGTTGGATTTGTTGGGAGTGCCGTCCGCGTCGATCATTTTGCGGTCGACGGCGTGCTGGTCGGCGGCATCGAGGCCGATGACGGCCTTGGAGATTTCATTGTTGATGTGGCCGACGGCTTTCTGCACGCCCTTGCCGAGATAGCGGGACTTGTCGCCGTCGCGAAGCTCGATGGCTTCATGTTCGCCGGTGGAAGCGCCGGAAGGAACCGCGCCGCGCCCCATCGCGCCGCCTTCGAGGTACACGTCGGCTTCGACGGTGGGATTGCCGCGGGAATCGAGGATTTCGCGGCCATGGATGCGGATAATCTTTGCGGACATTCTTCCCCCTGACGGACGATTCGGCAATTAAGAGCGACAAACATCCTAAACGCTGGGTGCGGGACGATTCAAGTGCGCCAAAAGCTTGCGGCCGCGAGCACGCATCGCCGCGGTACCGATTTGCGTGAGTTCTTCGAGCAGCGGCAGGATTGTCGATTTGAGTTTAGGGTCGCGCGCGGCGAATTCGGCGAGGCCCTGCATAGCGTGCGTTTTCACGATGCTGCTGCGGTCTTTCAAGTAGTCGAAGAGGATGTCGATGGCGACGATTCGTTCGCGCGGCGTGAGCGGCAGGCGCGGGAGGATCTGCGCCATGTGCCAGCGGACTTCGATCTGATCGGTGCCGCCGGCGAGGCCGAGGAAGTCGAGCTTGTGAGGCGCGAGCCACTCGGGACGTTGGCGCGAGATTTTTTCGATGGCGTCAGACGCGCGCATCAGGAGGATGGCGTTGCCGGCGGATTTGTCGCTGTCTTCGTCGTCGATCTGGGCAAGGCATGCGAGCAGCGCGGGGAATTTTGGGGGCGCGGCGAGGACTTCGGCAACGACGGCGTTTGTGCGGCCGAGCGAGGTGCGCGTGCCGCCACCGAGTTTAGCGTGGAAGGGGTTTGGTTTCGCGGCACGCGGTCGTTTGGGCATCGCGTCAGCCGATTTTCTTCAGGAGCATGAGCCACCGAGTGAAGTCGACCTGGACTCGGTCGTCAGGCTGCGCGGCGCGGAAGCGAGACTCGAGATCGCGCCAGTAGAGTTCGGGATCAGCGAGCGAACGCGCGAATGCGATGCCGTAGGAGGTGGAGCGGCAATAGCCGGTGAAGTCGGCGACGTTGAGAAATTGGATGTCAGGGACGTCGGCGAGTTCGAGAACGGACATGCGCGGTTCGCTACGCAAGACGTCTTCGGGAAACTGTTTGAGCACACGCTCATCGCGGAAGTGATTCCAGCGGGCTTCGAATTCGCCGCGGATCACAGCGTGAATGGCGCCGACGGTTTTCGGGAAATCGCCGCCGCATACGGCGAATATGCCGGCGGGGCGCAGCCATTCGGTGACGCGGGCGAGGACGATGGCCGGCTCCATCCAGTGAAGGGCGTGTGCTGTGGTGACGAGGTCGATGCTCGATGCGTCGAAATGCGCGGTCTCCGCGATTTCGCTCCGGACAACGACCCGAGGTTCGTTCTCGCGAAGGCGTGCGGCCATTTGCTCGTCAGGCTCGATCGCGATGACTTGATCGAATTCGCCGAGCAGGCCGTGCGCGAATTTGCCGGTGCCAGAGCCGAGATCGACGGCGGTGCGTCGCGGCGGCGCGAGGACGGAGAAGATCTTGCCGTAGATCGCGCGAGGGTAGCCGGGACGGTAGGCGTCGTAGGCTTTTGCGGCGTGGCCGAATTGGGTGCGGATCGGCATGTCTACTTACGAAGCTGCGGCACAATCTATACTGGGCGGATCGATGCCCGGTCCCGTCCTCCGGACGAGACCGGACGGTACATGCAGACAGAACTGCGAGCCGGCAGAACCGTTGGACGCGCGGCAAGCTATTCGGGTTCCTCGACCATTGATTCCGGGCGAACGACGACAACGACGCCGCTGTCGCTGACGGCGTAGCGGGCTTTGTCGGCCTCATGGTCGTAGCCGATCACAGTGCCTTCGGGCAGATCGACGTGGCGGTCGATGATGGCTCGCTTGATGCGGCAGCGGCGGCCAACGTTGACGTGATTGAAAATGATGCACTCGCTGACTTCGGCATAGCTATTGATCCGCACGTCGAGGCCGAGCACGGAACGCTCCACGCGGCCGCCTGAAACGATCGAGCCGCCGCCGACGATGGAATCGAGCGCGAGACCGCGGCGCTCGGGATCGGCGAAGACGAATTTCGCGGGCGGATATTGCTGCTGCCAGGTGTGAAGCGGCCAGGACTTATCGTAGAGATTGAAAACCGGAGTGACGGCGACAAGGTCCATGTTGGCTTCGTGATAGGCGTCGACGGTGCCAACGTCGCGCCAGTAGGCCTGCTCGTTTTTGTTTTCGTCCTGGAAGTTGTAGGCGAAGACGCGATGCTTATCGATGATCCTGGGAATGATGTTCTTGCCAAAGTCGTGTTGCGAAGTGGCGTCCTCTGCATCGGCGATGAGCAGTGGAAGCAGGAGCTGCGTGTTGAAAATGTAGACGCCCATCGAGGCGTTGCACTTTTCCACGTTGCGAGTGGAGCGCTTGGGCTCGGCGGGTTTTTCTTCGAAGCCGACGATGCGCCAATCCTTATCGGTTTCAATCACACCGAATTGCTTAGCGGCGCGAGCCGCATCGACTTCAAAAGTGGCGACGGTAACGTCGGCAGCGGAGTCGATGTGCTGCGCGAGCATCTTCTGGTAATCCATCTTGTAGATGTGATCGCCGGAAAGGATGAAGACGTAACTAGATTGCTCGGAGCCGATGGAATAGATGTTCTGGTAGACGGCGTCGGCGGTGCCGAGGTACCAGTTATGCGAAACGCGCATCTGCGGGGCGAGGACTTCGAAAAATTCGCCCATGCCAACGATGGAAGTCCAGCCGCGGCGGACGTGGCGATTCAAGCTGAGCGATTTGTACTGGGTGACGACGAAGACGCGGCGCAGCTCGCTATTCAAACAATTGGAAAGTGTAATGTCGATGATGCGGTAGATGCCGCCGAAGGGAACCGCGGGCTTGGCGCGATCGCGAGTGAGAGGCCACAAGCGCTCGCCCTGGCCCCCGGCAAGCAAAACACCGATCGCCTTCCGCATGGTGGCAATGCCAACAGCCATGAGCGCGCCTCCCCGGACATCGCGAGTGAAAACAACGCATTCTAGCAGCAATGGCAAGCGGGCGCACTTCGGTGAAAACCTTTAGGAACGAAGTGGAGAGACAGTGCGCTGAAGCCGGCGACCTCGGGCAGCGCGCAAAATCCCGTCAAGCACTTTAATAACCAGGGAGTAACTTTGGCCAGAATTACGAAGTGTTGAAATTTCCAGCTTGACTTGCGGTCAGCAAGGGCGATATGACAATTCGTAATTGCTGGTACAGGTGTGGACCAGCTACACTGAAAGCACCTCAATCAGTGAAAATTAACATCCAACGGGGAACGGGGGTGAATACGCGTGGCAGAAGTTGTCATTCAAGAGGGTGAGTCTCTGGAGAATGCCCTTCGACGGTTCAAGAGAAAGGTCCAGTCGGAAGACATTATCAAAGAGATTAAGAAGCACAGCTACTACATGAAACCAGGTGAGAAGCGTCGTGCGAAGGAAGCCCTCTCGCGTAAACGGCTCCGCAAAAAGCAACGGCGTGAACAAGACTAGGTCCCATTATTTTGGGCCCATTCAAACGGGAAGTGCCAGCCGGTTCGGAGGCCGAGCGATAAGCAAGACCAACTGATCATCTGGCATGACTGTTCCGCTGCTACTCCTTTGTTTTAGAACTGCCCAGGAGCAGCGTATGGAGTTTCAAGACAGGGTTTTGAGATGCGCCGAATGTAATGCCGAGTTCATTTTCACCGCCGGCGAGCAAATGTTCTTCGCCGATAAGGGTTTTAAGAACGAGCCCAAGCGGTGCAAATCGTGCAAGGCAAACCGGGCTGCGGGAAACGGGAACAGTAACGGCAACGTTGTGCAGCGTGTCGAGACCAAGACCGTTTGTTCGCAGTGCGGGAAGGAAACGACGGTACCTTTCAAACCGACGCAAGGGCGTCCGGTCTACTGCCGCGAGTGCTTCCAGCACAGACGGACGGTAAGCGAGCCCCGAGCGGTGGCGATGTAGCCGATTCCAACGCAAATGCGGCGGTCGTGAAAGGCCGCGCGAAGGCCCAAAGAGTCCAGGGTGCCCGGGAGTAGGCGGGCGATTCCTAAAGCCGAGCGTGCATAATAACGATTTCTAAAAATTAAGGCTCTCCGTCGCCTGGGCGATGGAGAGCCTTTTTGTTTTTTGGGATCGGTTGGCTCTTACGCCGCGTGCGCAGCTTGGGCGGCTGGAGCCGGAACGATCTGTCGCAGCGCGGAGACAAAGGCTTCGATCTCGGGCTGTGTGCCGACGGTGACGCGGATGAAGGTTGGCATCGAAGGAAAATAGCGGCCGACGAGAATCTGGCGTTCGGCAAACTGCGCGATCACGGGCTTGGCATCGGTACCAACGTCGAGCATCACAAAGTTACCCTGGGAAGGAATGGCAGCGCGGCCGTCTTTTTTGAGCTGCGCGTAGAGCCAGTCGCGCGTACGCATGAGCTTGTCGTGTGCAGAGGCGAGGCCTTCGAAGTCCTCAAGGCTGGCCATCGCAGCGCCGATCACCGCGGCGTTGATATTGTCCTGAACCAGATAGCGCGAGATGAGTTCGATGGTCGGTTTGCTTCCAACGCCGTAGCCGAGGCGCATTCCCGCCATGCCGTAAATCTTGGAGAAGGTGCGAGCGACGAGGACGTTGGGGTGCGCGGCGATGAGCGGAATGGCGGTGCCGTAAGCAGGCGCGTCGGCAAATTCGAAATAGGCTTCATCGACGAGGATCAATGTCGAAGGCGGAACGGCGGCGACGAACGCGGCCATGTCGTCCCGGGGGATGTAGGTGCCGGTGGGATTGTTGGGATTGCAGACGTAGACGACGCCAGTTTTCGAGGTGCAGGACGCGGCCATTTTCTGGAGGTCCTGGCCGTGTTCGGAAGTGGGCGGAACTTTGATGGTGTTGGTGCCGCCGATCTCGGCGTATTCGAGGACGGCTTCGAAGGTGGGAACAGGGGCGACAAGATTGGCTTGCGGCGGGAGGAATGCGGCGTCGGCGCATTTCAGGATTTCGGTGGAACCGCAACCGAGCGCGATATTTTCGGGCGTGACGTGGTGCTTCTTCGCGAGCAGGGCTTTGAGCTGCTTGGCCGCATCGTCGGGATAGCGATTGGCGACGCTGGAACATTTCGCGAGGGCGGCGCGAGCGCGCGGCGTGGGGCCGTAGGGGTTCTCGTTGTAATTCAGGAGCACGGGGCTAGAGGGATCGCCAGCCGCGGCGGGCGACGGCGGCTCGGCGAATTCACGTGCGAACGCGGGATACGCGAAGGCGGCGGCGAGCGAACCGGTAATCGAGCGAGAAAAGGAGCGGCGCGACAGCATTGTCATATGGGGGCTCCGGTGAGAATGTCCGGCGATGATACGCGGGGCGACTGCCAGGCTCAAGAAAATCGCAGAAGCGTGAAGGGATCGGACCGCATCAAAGCGATGCTGCGGATAGAAGCCACTGGGCGCCGTGGAGCGCCGGGAGGATGGCCATGCCGAAGAAGCCGTTGAGCGAGAAGGCGGTGCGGGAGAAGTTGAGCGAATTTCTTAACTGGGGCGAGGCGCATGCGGATTGGAAGTCGGCGCTGAGCGGGATCGAAGAGGGGAAACGCGGGATCCGACCAGAGGGGATACCACACTCGTTGTGGGACCTGCTCGAGCACGTTCGGATCGCGCAGTGGGACATCATCGAATTCACAAAGGATGCGAAGCACAAGTCGCCCGACTGGCCATCGGGATATTGGCCGAAATCGCCCGAACCGCCGGATGCGGCTGCGTGGGACAAGAGCGTGAAGGAGCTGTTTAAGGGAATCAAAGAGCTGCAGAAGATCACGCTCGACCCCAAGGTACAGCTCGACCAAAAGATCCCGCACGGAACCGGGCAAACGCCGCTACGGCAAATCCTGCTGCTGGCGGACCACAACGCCTACCATCTGGGACAGTTCGTGCTGGTACGGCGCGCACTGGATGACTGGAAGGGAAACTGACGCGGCGCTCGCTCGTAACAGGCTCGGCTAGGCTGATATAATCAGGTAGTCGGGACTGAGGACTTTCATGAGCCGTGGACAAGCCATCGTAGATACCGCCGTCTCCAAAGACGGAAACGAGAAAATCTGGGACGCTTTTCGCCGCTGGGGATACCTGCAGGCGAACATCGATCCGCTGGGCGATCTGAAGCCGGTCTCGATGCCCGAGCTAGACGTGCAGGGTCCCGATGCGGAAGCCGCGCGGCGCTATTACTGCGGAAGCATCGGCGTCGAATTCATGCACATCCCGGACCGCGAAAAGCGGCAGTGGATTCAGGAACGCATGGAAGCGGAAGCGGCGCCGACCGATCAGCAGCGCATCCTCGGATGGCTGATCCGCGGCGAAATTTTCGAGCAGGTTCTTCAGACGCGTTACCTCGGCACGAAGCGCTATTCGCTGGAAGGCGAAGTGGCGCTGCTGCCTCTTCTCGACTCCATTTTGAGCGAAGCGTGCGAGCACGGCGCCGAACAGGCAGTGCTGGCGATGAGCCATCGCGGGCGGTTGAACGTGATGGTGCACATCGCGGGGCGGGGCGCGGCGGAAGTGTTCGCGCGATTTGAGGATGTGGATCCGCGCAGCGTGCTGGGCGGCGGCGACGTGAAGTACCACATGGGCGCGACGGGCGAGTTTACCGCGGCCGATGGGAAGGACATCGAGATTCACCTGGTTTCGAACCCGAGCCACCTGGATGCGGTGGATCCGGTGGCGATCGGACGCGCGCGCGCGAAACAGACCCGCATCGGACAAGCGAACGGGCACACGCAGATCGTGCCGGTGATCATGCACGGCGATGCGGCGTTTGCGGGGCAAGGGATTGTGGCCGAGACGCTGAACATGTCGGGCGTCGAAGGCTTCACGGTGGGCGGTGCGCTACACGTGATCGTGAACAACCTGATCGGTTTCACGACGACGCCGCGCGATTCGCAGTCTTCGCGATTTTCGTCGGACCTGGCGAGGCGGCTGCCGATTCCGATTTTTCATGTGAACGCTGAAGATCCGGATGCGGTGGTGCGCGTGGGTAAGATGGCACTCGATTACCGCTACGAATTCGGCACGAACGTGATCGTCGATCTGATCGGCTATCGCAAGCACGGGCACAGCGAAGTGGACGATCCGACGATTACTCAGCCGTTGCGCTACCGGAAGATTCAGGATCGCGCGCCGATCTGGGAGCAGTACGCGGAAAAGACCGGCATCGACGCGACTCCGATTGTCGAGCAGGTGCGCGAGGAACTGGACGCGGCGCAGAAGCATGCGTTGGAGCTTGAGAAGAATCCGCCGATGCGGCAGATGCCGCGCTACTGGGACGCGTACAAGGGCGGGAAGTGGAAGGCGGAGTACGGAATCGAGACCGGCGTTCCGGTGGAGACGCTGAACGAAATCGGCGCGCGGCTGGTTGCGTATCCTGAAGGATTTCACATTCACCCGAAGGTGAAGAAGCTGCTGGAGCAGCGCCTGGAAATGGCGCAGGGCAAGCGGCAGCTCGATTACGGAATGGCTGAGGCGCTGGCGTTCGGGTCGCTGCTCGAACAGGGCACGCCGGTGCGGCTGAGCGGACAGGACAGCCGGCGCGGCACGTTTAACCAGCGGCACGCCGCGCTGATCGACATCGAGACGGAAGAAGAGTACGTGCCGCTCGAGCACTTGACGGCGGATCAGGCGTGGTTCGAAGCGTACAACTCGACGCTGTCTGAAATGTCCGTGCTGGGATTCGAGTACGGATTCGCGCGCGACTATCCCGAGGCGCTGGTGCTGTGGGAAGCGCAGTTCGGCGACTTCGCGAACGGCGCGCAGATCGTAATCGACCAGTTCGTGACGGCGGGCGAGGACAAGTGGGCGTTGCTCTCGGGCGTGACTATGCTTTTGCCGCACGGCTACGAAGGCCAGGGGCCGGAACATTCGAGCGCGCGCATCGAGCGATTCCTGCAACTAGCGGCGCGAGACAACATTCAAGTGTGCCAGCCGACGACGGCGGCGCAGTACTTTCACCTTTTGCGGCGGCAGGCGTTGCAGCGTTGGCGGAAGCCGCTGATCGTTTTCACGCCGAAGAGCATGCTGCGGAATCCCGCGGCGGGTTCTTCGCTCGCGGATCTGGCGGCGCCGAAATTCCAGAACATCATTCCGGACAAGGGCGACGGCTCGGCGACGCGAGTGCTGCTGTGCACAGGCAAGATCGGGCACGAGCTGGTGGCGGAGCGGGCGAAGCGGAAAGATACGTCAACGGCGATCGTGTTTCTCGAACAGATGTACCCGTTCCCTGAAACGGAGCTGCAGGCGGAACTCGACCGTCACGCGAACGCGCGAGACATCGTTTGGGTGCAGGAAGAGCCGGCAAACATGGGCGCGCTAGCGTTCGTGCAGCCGCGGATTGAGCACCTGACGCACGGCAAACCGGTGCGCACGGTGAAGCGTTCGGCGAGCGCGAGCCCTGCGACGGGATCGCACGGAGCGCACGAGATGGAGCAGCACACGCTGCTGACCGTGGCGTTCGGCGGGCCGGACAAGTCGTAACGCGGATCTATCCAACAAACAATTCAAAGCGAAAAGCTGCCGGGTCTCCTGAAACCGGAAACCCGCGGCTACGCCTGCCTGAATTACTTCGTTGAAATAATCAATTGTTGGGGAGCGTCTGGCAGCGGCTCGGGCTCGCTGTGCTTGAATCCGGCGGCACGGAACATGCGGTCGTAGTCAGAGAACGTGTAGGCGTCGCCGCCGGGCGTGGTCGCCAGCATCATCAGCGAAAATACAGCGGGCGCGGGTGGCGAGATGCGATCTTCGTTGGGAATAAAGCCGAGCGTCACGACGCGTCCGCCGGGCTTGAGCGCCGCATGCACCTTCTTCAGAAACCCTCCGATCGCCGCTTCATCGAGCAACTGTAGAAAGTTCGTGAGCAGGACCAGATCGTAGTCCGAGCCGAGGTCGACCTTGAAAGCGTCTCCCGGAATCTTATGGAAACGCGCGGTTACGCCGCCGGCGTCCGCATTTTTCTGAGCAACTTCAAGGACCGGCGCCCAATCCTGCGAATAAATCTCGGCGTTGGGATTTTTCGCAGCGATGGTGACGCCGAATAGTCCGTGACCCGAAGCGACGTCGAGCAGCTTCCATGGCGCACCGGTTTCCGCGTTCAAGATTTTCGCGATGGCGAATGCCATGGGGCGCTGCACATTTACCATGGAGACGGCGAAGTCAACCCACAGAGGATCGTTTGGGTCCATCATCCCGTGGCCCTGCGCGGCCGTGCCGCCCTTCCGCACCGCGTCGGCGAGCGAATCGAACGAGCGGATCACTTCCTGGGAAGCGAAGAAGCCGGCAGCTGCGTCGTTGATGCAGGAAGGCGATTTGCGGTCCAGAAATACCTGCGCATCAGGGGCGAGTGCATAAGCGGCGTTGGTCTTATTAAGGAAGCCCTGCACTGCGAGGTTGTCGCAAAGTATCCGAATGCCGCGCTCCGAAGCGCGAGCAGCGGCGGCGATCTCCGGCACGGAGGATTTTCCCTCTCCAATCAACGTGAACAGATCAAGCTCGATCGCTGCTCTCATCGCCGCGGTGCGCTGGTAGCCGCGGAAAGCTTCCATCACGCGTTCTGGAGTCGGCCGTTGTTCGGGTTGCTGGCTGGCAGTAGTCATTCAATGGACCTCTCTATATCGGATTCGCGCATGGTGCGAAAGGTGCGGCGAAAGACGTGGAACCGCTGCGAAGTGACAGACGGCTTACGCGCCGCCCTGAATGATATTTGAAACGGTGCGAAATTTTCTTGGGAAAGCGGCGCGGGTCGCTTACATTGCGGGGCACAAACTCGAGATGCGGCTAGTGGCGACCGGAGTGAATGATGCGAATTGAACCGTTTGAGATGGAGCGGTGGCAGTCGATCTGGGAAAACAAAGTTGAGCTGAACATTTCCGAGAGCGGCGTGCACCCGATGACGACGGCAGAACTGGTGCCGGATCCGGAGCAGTTGAAGAGCGTGCTGGACGTTCCGCTCCTGTATCCGCAGACGAACGGGAGCGAGGAGCTGCGTTCGCGCGTAGCGGCAATGTATCCGGGCGCGACCGCGGAAAATGTCCTGGTCACCTGCGGCGGATCGGAAGCGAATTTCGTTTCCACGTGGTCGCTGGTCGAGCCGGGCGACGAGATGGTTTTCATGCTGCCGAACTATATGCAGATGGCGGGCGTGGCGCGGGCATTTGGCGGGACGGTGAAGCCGCTGTGGCTACGGGAGCCGCTCGAGTGGGGAATCAACGTCGACGACTTGACGCGGACGGTGGGCGCGAAAACGAAAGTGATCGCAATCTGCAACCCGAATAATCCGACGGGAGCGACGCTGCGGGACGACATGCGCGCGGCGATCGTTACGGCAGCGGCGAAAGTGGGCGCGTGGATTTTGTCGGACGAGGTGTATCGCGGCGCAGAACTGGACGGCGAATTGACGCCGACCTTCTGGGGCAGCTACGACAAAGTGCTGTGCACGGGCGGACTTTCGAAAGCGTACGCGCTGCCGGGATTGCGGACGGGCTGGGTGGTGGGGCCGGCAAAGACGATCGACCAGTTGTGGGGCTATCACGACTACACGAGCATCGGGCCGACGATGCTAACGGACCGGCTCGCGTCGATCGCACTCGAGCCGTCGAGGCGCGCGTGGATTCTGGAGCGTACGCGCGGGATTCTGCGCAAGAACTATCCTCCGCTGAAGGCGTGGTTCGATTCGCACAGCGACTTAATCTCGCATGTATCTCCGAAAGCGGGCGCAATCGCGTGGGCGGGCTTGCGCGACGGGCGAAGCACAGCGCGAATGATGGACGAGATGAAGAAGCGAGGCGTGCTGATGGTTTCCGGCGAGCAATTGGGAATGCCGACGTACTTTCGCGTCGGGTTCGGCAGCCATCCGGAACAATTGACCGAGGCGCTCGGCCGGATCGACTCCTGGCTGCACGAAAATTAGCGAGCGCTGGCACGCAGGGCGATTCTAGATTCAGTGGGATGGTTGCGTTAAGCTATCGGCGTTCATTCGACAAGTTGCATAAGACTTCAGTACAACCGGGAAGGACACAATGAAAACCATGAAGGCTCGCGGTATCGCGTTGGCGGTGTGTGGAGCGCTGGCGTTGCTGGCGCTGTCCGCGCCGGTGCGAGCACAACAGCAAGCTCCGGCGGAAGAGAAGCACCCGTGGTCTGATACGAGCCTTTCGCCTGACGCGCGCGCCGACCTGGTACTGAAGGA
>JBEKJW010000136.1:0-12358 GCA_050011035.1 Candidatus Acidiferrales bacterium | reverse complement strand
GCCGTCGTAGCCATTCTCGCGCTCGTTGAATTCTTTGATTTGGGCGACCGGGTGGGACTGAAGGCTTTCAAGAAGTGGACTTACGTCTGCACGTTGTTGATTTTCTACGCGCAATATTGCGCTGGCCATCTCCAAATGCACCAGTTCGCCGGCGGCGTTTCCGTTATTCGCGACGCGCAAGGCGGTTTCCTCTCGCTCGAAGCCGCGCTGCTCATTTTCATTTTCGGCTGCGTTTCAATCGGTCTCGCCACTCGGCGTCCTCTGCACGAAGTCTTCCCGGCGATCTCCGTAAGCGCGGGCGGAATTCTCTTCGTCGCCATGCCGTTCAGCTACGTCGTGCGCCTCAACGAAATCGAAGTCACCGGCAAGCAGCTTCTGCTCTTCACACTCGTTCTCGTCTGGGCCGGCGACGTCCTCGCCTACTTCGTCGGCAAATCGCTCGGCCGCGTTCCGATGGCGCCTGCGCTTAGCCCCAAGAAAACCTGGGAAGGCGCGCTCGGCAACGTCTTTGCCTCAATGATCACCGCCGTCTTTTTCGCCCGCTGGATGCAGATTGACGTAATCACTCTCGTCATCATCGCCGCCGTCGCCAACATGGCCGGGCAGGCGGGTGACCTGATCGAATCGGCCTACAAACGCGGCGCAGCCGTAAAAGACTCCGGCGGCCTTTTGCCCGGCCACGGCGGCATGCTCGACCGCATCGACAGCCTAATCCTCGCCGTGCCCGTCGCGTGGGCGCTCTGCCAATGGCTTGGCCACACGCGGTAACGCGAGTCAGATGCCTGAGGCGCGTGTGCCCTCTGTGATACTCTTTTATTCGGGCCTCGTTATTGGCGATTCCACGAAAACCCTTAAACTAATCCGCGCATGAAACGAATATCGATTTTAGGTTCCACCGGCTCCATTGGCCGGCAGTCGCTGGCTGTTGTGGACGCGAATCCCGGCAAATTCGAGGTTGTCGCTCTCGCTGCCGGCTCAAACGTCCAGCTCGCCGCCGAACAGGCGATCCGCCATCGCCCAAAGGTCGTGTCGGTCAGCACTGCCGAGGGCGCCAAGGAACTCTGCGACCGCCTCAAGCAGCACGAACAAAAATTCCGCAAGCCACGTCCGTCACGTCCCGAAGTCCTCTACGGCCCTGAAGGCATCGAGCGCGTTGCCGCGCATCCCGACGCTCAGATGGTCATCTCCGCGGCCGTCGGCGTAGTCGGTCTCCCAGCCACCTTCAAAGCTATCGAGTACGGGAAGGAAATCGGCCTAGCCAACAAAGAAGTCCTCGTCGCCGCGGGCGAAGTCGTCATGGCCGCCGTCGCGCGTTACAAGGTCGTGCTGCTTCCCATCGACAGCGAGCACAACGCCATCCACCAATGCCTCCGCGCGGGCGAGAGCAGAGAAGTGAAGCGCCTCGTCCTCACCGCATCGGGCGGCCCGTTCCGCAAAACGCCACTCTCTCAATTTTCGAAAATTAAACCGAAACAAGCGCTGGCGCATCCAAATTGGAAAATGGGGCAGCGCATCACCATCGACTCCGCCACCATGATGAACAAGGGCTTCGAGGTGATTGAAGCCAAATGGCTCTTCGGCATGGACCTTGACCGCCTCGAAGTCGTGATCCACCCGCAGTCCACAATTCACTCCATGGTCGAATACGTGGATGGTTCAATCCTGGCACAGCTGGGCCCAACCGATATGCGGATGCCCATCCAATATGCGCTAACCTATCCCGAGCGGGTTCCGTCCAAGGAATGTGCTCTCGATTGGAAGAAGTTGCGCTCTTTGGATTTCGAGCCGGTCCCCGCGAAGAAGTTCCCCTGCCTGACACTAGCCAAGCACGCGCTTCGGGAAGGCGGCCCGTTGCCTTGCGCCCTCAACGCCGCGGATGAAATTGCGGTGGCGGCGTTCTTGGATGAAAAATTGAAGTTCACCGGCATCGCACAGGTGATCGAAAGCGTTCTGGAGAAAATGCCCCGCTCGGGCATGCATTCCATTGACGATGTGCTGGCCGCGGATTCGGAAGCACGCCGTCTCGCCCGGGTAGAGGTCGCGCGCAAAACACGGTAAACTGGCTCATGAGGCTTCATGTCGAACATCTCTAGCTTCTTCACGGACGTAGTAGCGGTCTCCATCGTTCTCGGCGTGATGATCTTCGTCCACGAATGGGGACATTTCATCGCAGCAAAACTCTCGGGCGTTCGCGTGGAAGTTTTCTCCCTGGGTTTCGGCACGCGCCTCTTCGGCGTGAAGCGCGGGGATACCGATTACCGCGTCAGCGCTCTCCCTTTTGGCGGCTACGTCCGCATGGCGGGCGATAATCCGGTCGAAGAGCGCACCGGCGCCGACTACGAATTCCTCTCCAAGCCTCGCTGGGTGCGCGTCCTAATCGCCTGCGCCGGCCCGGCCATGAACATCCTTCTCGCATTCGTCATTTTCTGGGGCATTTTCTGGCTCGCGGGCGCGGCCACCGACGTGAACCTCCGTCAAACCGCCAACGTCATCGCGGTTCCCGATAACGTGATTCCTGGCGCGGTTCAAGTCGGCGACCGCATTCTCGAAGTCGATGGCAAGAAGACGCCGACCTGGGAAGACGTGCTTACCAAGCTTCAATCTGTAAAGCCGTATGAAACCCTTTCGCTCGTCGTCCTACGCAACGGCGCAAATGACACTCTTAGCGTAAAGATCCCCGACAAGGTCGCGTCTTCGCAGATCGTCGGCTATCCTCCACTGAAACCAATTCTCGATGAAGTCGCAATCGGCTCGTCCGCCGAAAGAGCTGGCCTGCGTTCCGACGATTTGATCACGGCGATCGACGGCAAGCCTGTTATTGCGTGGAGCCAGTTGGTCGATACGGTTCACCAGTCCAACGGCAAGGAAATTACGCTCACAGTGCAACGCGACGGCAAGTCCGAGACTGTTCCTGTGACCCCGGTCCTCAATATGGATCCGGAAGGCCAGATGGTTTATCAAATTGGCGTCGCCGCAAAGTCCGAAGAGACGTTCGAGCGCCAGCCGTTCTTCACGTCAGCGAAGGACGCCGGCTTTGCCACGGTCCAGGTAATGAAACAGATCGCCCAGGTCCTCGCCGGACTCTTCACCGGAAAGGTTTCCGTTCGCCAGCTTAGCGGAGTGGTTGGAATCGCGCGCGTTTCCGGCCAAGCTGCGAAGCACGGCCCGCTCTCGTTCCTCGAGTTTATGGCCGCGATCAGCTTGAACCTTGGCCTTCTCAATCTGCTCCCGATTCCGATCCTCGACGGTGGCCACATTCTGCTGCTGGCCATCGAAGGTTCCCTGCGCCGGGACCTGAGCATCTCGGTGAAAGAAAGATTCGTGCAGGTCGGCCTCGTATTCCTTCTGGGAATTCTAGGATTCGTGATGTACAGCGACATTCTGAAGGTCATCCAGAGCCATCACTAGGCGCGTTGGCGCCCAGCCACTGCGCTTTACACCCTTGTTATAATGGTCAGAGACACCATGGACACTGAAAATCCGACACATCGTGTTTCGTCCGGCGAGCGCATCAACACGGAAACTCCCGGCTCGTTGACGCAGACACTCCGCGACCGCCACATCCGCCTCACGCGCCAGCGGGTCGTGATCCTGCAGGTCATGGAGACCGCGCGCCGCCACCTCGACGCCAACGAGATTCTCGAGCGCGCACAGAAGCTCGATTCGCAGGTCACCCAGGTTACCGTTTACCGTACGCTCGACCTGCTCAAGCGCCAGGGGCTCATCGACGAACTCGATTTGCTTCACCTCCGCGGCGATCGTCACTACTACGAAAGCCACGGCCCGCGTGACCACATCCACGTGGCCTGCATGCGCTGCGGCAAAGTGCGTGAGTTTGAAAGTGAAGTCTACGAACAGCTGAAGAATCAGATCGCCGAGGATTGTGGCATCGAAATCACCGTGATGCGCACCGAAGTCGGAGGCACCTGTTCCGATTGCCGGAAAGCGAAGTCGTCCGAAGCGGCCCGCGCCCACGCGTAAGCCGCGCCTCGCGTTCAATCAAGTTTTCTGGGAGTAGCTAGAAGGCTTGGATGACGGCCTTGGTGAAGTCCGACGTGCTGGATGTCCCGCCGACGTCTCGCGTCAGCGTTTTCCCCTCGCGATAGACCTTGTGCAGCGCATCTTCAATCTTCAGCGCCGCTGACCGCTCGCCCAGATAGCGCAGCATCATAATCGAACTCATTAAAAGGGCAGTGGGGTTCGCGATTCCCTTGCCGGCGATGTCCGGCGCCGTTCCGTGTACGGACTCGAACACCGCCACGGTCTCGCCGATGTTTCCGCTCGGCACCACGCCCAGTCCTCCCACGAGTCCCGCAGCCAGGTCGCTCATGATGTCGCCGTAAAGGTTTGTCAGCACCAGCATGTCGAACTGGTGCGGGTTCAATACCATCTGCATGCACGCGTTGTCGATGATCAGTTCCTTATACTCGATGTCCGGGTAGTTCTTGGCCACCGCGCGCGCTGACGTTAGAAACAATCCGTCCGACAACTTCATGATGTTCGCTTTGTGGATCGCGTGAATCTTCTTGCGGCCGTTCGCTCGCGCATACTCAAACGCGAATTTCGCGATGCGCGTCGAAGCCCTTTCCGTGATGATTTTCAGGCTCTCCACCACGCCCGGCACCACCGTGTGCTCGAGCCCTGCATACAGGTCCTCGGTGTTCTCGCGGATCAGCACGACGTCCACGTCCTTAAAGCGCGCCTGCACGCCCTCGAGGTTTTTCACAGGCCGCACGTTCGCATAGAGCTCCAGCGCCTGCCGCAACGCCACGTTCAAGCTCGGTGCGCCCCCTGCCACCGCCGTCTCAAGCGGGCCTTTCAGCGCCACTCGATTCTTCAGCAGCGACGGCATAACTCCTGCTTTGATGAAGTCCCTGCCTGTCGACTCGAATTCCTTGCGGTTGGGGATCTCTTCCCAATTGACGCTCACGTCGGCGGCGGCGATGATTTCTTTTACAGCGGAGGAAACTTCCGGCCCGATCCCGTCGCCGGGAATAAGCGTGATGGTATGTTTCATGGTCCAATCAATTTTAGGGGATTCGCCCTGCCTTGTACACGCCCGTGGCCTTAAATTTAACGCTCCGTTGCGGTTACCGTTCACGCCACGAAAGAAAATCAAAGCGCTTTGAGTCGATTTACCACCCTGTGGAATCTGATATACTGCGATTGAGAGTGCGGCTTGCGCCTGGCGCAAGGAACGCCTGGAGGGATTACAGCATGGTTCAGTTGACGCCGGTAGCGGTGAACAAAGTGAAGGAAATCTTGACGCAGCAGACTCCGTCTCCAGTAGGGTTGCGCGTGGCCGTGGTTGGCGGCGGCTGCTCGGGATTCAGCTACCATATGGCTTTCGAGAATCAGGTCAACGACGCGAGCGACAACGTGTACGAATTTGACGGCTTGAAAGTTCTCGTCGACCAGATGAGCGAGATGTACCTCGACGGCGTTCAAGTCGACTACATCGAGACCATCGAAGGTTCGGGCTTCAAGTTCAACAACCCGAACGTAAAGAGCACCTGCGGCTGCGGAAGCTCGTTCAGCGTTTAAGCTTTCGAGCGGCACGGCTGTTAAGCTGTCGAAGATCACCGCGATGGAGCGCCTTTCTCGCGCGAAGCGTTTCTAGGGCTCTCGGGGGTTCCGTCCCCGAGAGCCTTCTTTTTGTGTTGGGGTTCTGATGTTGTCTTCGCCATTTAGGCACTCATGAAGATCGCCCTCGCCCAATTCAATCCCACAATCGGAGACTTTGAAGGGAACTCCAAGCGTATCCTGGAGATGGCACGCGAAGCGCATGACAAGGGCGCCGAACTCGCCGTCTTTTCTGAACTTTGCCTTTGCGGCTATCCTCCCCAGGACCTCGTCGAGCGGTCCTCCTTCGTCGAACACAATCAGAAAGAACTCCTTCGCCTCGCCAAGGCGATCGCCATGCCGGCCGTTGTCGGCTTCGTCGGGGACGCCATGGATGCCACGGGAAAGCCCGTCGCCAACTCCGCGGCTCTTATCGCCAACGGAAAAATCCTCTTCGAGCAGCGCAAGATGCTGCTTCCCACGTACGACGTCTTTGACGAGTCGCGATATTTCCAGCCCGCGCACACCCAGCACATTTTCGCATTCGACAAGGAACAGCTGGGCATCACCATCTGCGAAGACGCGTGGAACGACAAATCGTTCTGGCCGACGCAGCTGTACGACCGCGATCCGGTTTCCGAGATCGCCAAGAAGGGAAGTTCGATCCTCCTGAATATCTCCAGTTCTCCGTACACGCTCGACAAGCGCTCCGTCCGCCACGACATGCTGCGGACCATCGCTCGAGAGCATCGGCTTCCCGTCGTATACGTGAACCAGGTCGGTGGTAACGATAGCCTGCTTTTCGATGGTTCGAGCGTAGCCTTTATGCCCGATGGCCGCCTCGCCGCCCGCGCGAAATCCTTCGAGGAAGATCTGATCTACTTCGACACGGTTACTGGCCTCGGCGACATCCGTCCCGCAGTGGAGGACGAGACTGAGGCCGCCTATCGCGCGCTAGTCCTCGGCACGCGCGACTACGTTCGCAAATGTGGGTTTCGCAAAGTCGTGGTCGGCCTAAGCGGCGGCGTGGATTCCGCTCTCGTCGCTGCGATCGCGGCGGATGCTCTCGGCCGCGAATCCGTCACGGGAGTCGCCATGCCGGGACCATACTCGTCGGAGGGCAGCATCCGCGACGCAAAGAAACTCGCCGAGAACCTTGGCATCAAGTTCGAAATGATTCCGATCACCGAGACGTTCGAATCCTACAAGCAGGACCTCGCAAAGACTTTCAGCGGTTTGCCTCAGGACGCGACCGAAGAAAATCTCCAGGCGCGCATTCGGGGCAATCTGCTGATGGCGCTCTCGAACAAATTCGGCTCGATGGTCTTGAGTACCGGAAACAAGTCCGAAATGGCGGTGGGGTATTGCACGCTCTACGGCGACATGGCCGGCGGTCTTGCCGTCATCTCTGACGTACCCAAAACGGTGGTCTACAAGCTCTCAAAATTCGTAAATCGCGAAAGGGAATTGATTCCGCGCGAAACCATCGAGAAGCCACCCTCCGCCGAGTTGCGCCCAAATCAGCGCGACCAGGACACGCTACCCGACTACGAAATACTCGACCGCATCCTAAAAGCCTACGTGGAAGACGTGCTCAGCCCTGAGGAGATCGCCGACCATTTCGGCTACCCTCTCGAACTCGTCCAATCGGTCGCCCTTAAAGTCGACCAGAATGAGTACAAGCGCAAGCAAGCGCCACCGGGCCTCAAGCTGACGTCCAAAGCCTTCAGCGTCGGCCGCCGATTCCCGCTCGCTCAGAAGTTCAGCGTGTGACAACTGCCGCGTATAGCCATGATCTTTCTTCGATGTCTGAGTGCTGCGCTGTAGAATGCTTCCCGAAACTTGCCGGAGGGTTTTCCTGAATGCGCAGCAGTCTGAAGCTTGCCGTCGGAGTCGTAAGTTTGGTGGCCTGCGTGGGATTCGCGCCGTCGCGAACTTCGTACGCGCAGTCCGTACCGCAGCCCTCGGGTACGGCAACCACGACCGTGAATCCCGCAACGCCCGAGCAGGCCGCGCTTCTCAAAAAAACCGAAGCCTTTGTCCGCGAGCTTTTCGCCTGGGGCCCAACCTTCCAACTCGACCTCGGCCCACTCCAGCCATCCGCTTCGCCGGATTTCTACTTAGTCCCTATAAAGGTCACCCTGAACGGCCAGTCCGACACCGGAACCTTCTACGTCAGCAAAGACGGTAAGACCTTCCTCCGCGGCGAAATGTACGACACCACCAAGGACCCATTCGCCGACAATCGCGCAAAGCTTCACGCCGACGACAGCCCCTCAAAAGGTCCCGCCAACGCCGCAGTGACGATCTACGAATTCAGCGACTTTCAGTGCCCGCATTGCCGCTTGCTGTATCAGACTCTCAAGCAAGTCGAGGCCGATCATCCCGACGTCCGCATCGTCTACAAGAACTTTCCGATATCGCAAATCCACCCGTGGGCAGAAACCGCCGCCATCGGAGCACACTGCGCCTACGTGCAAAAGCCAGAAGCCTTCTGGACCGTCCACGACCTGATCTTCGACAACCAAGACGTAATCTCCACGGAAGACGTTTGGGATAAGCTAGTTGCCTTCGCCACCCAGTCCGGACTTGACGCCGGCGCCTTTCAAACCTGCCTGGCCTCACCCGAAGCCAAAGCATACGTTGCCGCCGACCACGCCCAAGGCGACGCCCTAGCCGTAACCAGCACCCCCACGCTATTCATAAATGGCCGCCCCCTAGTAGGAGGCGACAGACCCACTCTAGATCAATACCTCTCCTTTACGTCTACCGTTGCCTCCCACGCCACCGCTTCGGCCACCTCCAGCTCCGCTCACACCAGCCAGCCGCACGAGTAATCCGAACCTCCCTAAACCGCGACCACGCCCCAGGCTCGCGCGCGCCTCCCGGATTCGCAATGCAAGTAACATAATATCGATTCTCGGTTGTCAACAATTTTGGTAACCGACCATGACTAAATTGAGTCGATACCGCGTAGCCCGCCCCCGCCCCGACCGCCAACCAAATTGCGGACTGCTTGATTCGCCGAATCACACTCTCGCCTCGTGATGCTTTGACTGCGGCATCGCGTTCTGCGATAAGCGCGGCAATTTTCTTCTGATCGTCGAGTGCGTCTACTCGCGCCGACTCCAACTCCACCGAACAAGCTCGACAGTCCTGCGTGTATGTGTAAAGAGGAATCAAATCGATAGCTGGGATTGTCGCTGAGCCTGCGGGCTTCGGTGTTTTGGCTCTGGGAGGCCCGTCGGGGCTTTGTGACGGCGAAGCGAAGGAAGCTTGCGATGCACCAGGACTACCTCCATCGCTTGAGTCACCCACAGTGCCCGCCTGCACTTCCTCTACCGGGACGAACGTAAACGGTTGTGGCAAGGGCAGAGATTGATTTAGGCCTTGCAGGGCCGCTGACGGCGTCGTCACCTTGCGTTTAGAGGAATTAATCTGCGCGAGCGTCGTTTGCAGGTCTGAATCGTTCTTGCGCTTGTCCGCGTTGGCTGCATTCAAGATCTTGTTCTGAGCCGCGATCGTTTGCTTCATTACCTGCGCGTCTCGGCGGGCGGCGACCCAGGCGTAAATGACAAGCGCAAAAGCAACAACCGCGGCCAGCGTGAATATTACTTTGAGAGATTTCATGACGTGTTTAACTCCAACTCAAAGCCTTCAGTTAGTGAATAGCGACCGTGAGACCCGTTGGTGCTGTCGGCACGATCTGAACCGCCGTCGCCAGCGCCACGGTCGAGTACAACGTGTTGCCGTTTCCATCGAGTCCAATCGTCCGCGCGTAGTAGATGACCGACCCATACGGTGGCCCCTGCGTGAACGTCGTCGTGACGGCTGTTGAGCCCGAGCTGGCTGGCGTAGGGTTGGAAACCGTGCCGATCTTGTTCAGAGTCGTTCCGCCATCGGGGGTTGTCCCGTATTCAAATCCGCTCACGCAGTTTTTCGTAACGCTCGACGTACACGGAACGTCGACGGTGTAGTTGTAGCTCCAACTCAAAGTCACACTCGCTGCGGCCGCCGGGCCAGCCACACATAGCTGCAAAACGACTGCACCCGCTGCGAGTGCCACCAAAATAGATTTCGAACGCCCCTTAGAAGTCCCACTCATCGTCGCCTCCGGGTCTCTATTTGTTCCTGAATTCCCTTCGCTAGTTTGCCGAGCTCGATGACTCGCCCGTAGGGGCCCGTCAACGCAGAGTCAGAGGCAGTCATCTGTAACGAGCCACGCGTTGAAGAACCTGATCTGCATACCCAGCGTTCGCGCCGCCGTTCCAAAGCTGCAGGGCACGGCAATGAAGCTCAGGTCGCGTCGAGCTACTCGCAGGCATCTCGTTAGCTGTCGCGCCGTGGTCAGGACACTGCGGCGTACCAATCGACACGCAACCCAGCGTTGCCGTCCTACAGGCTGAGATACATTGAGATCCCGCCATCCCACCCGGCGCACTGACTGCCGACAGTTCCCTCTCAGCGAGCGCGAGCTTCGCCGCGAACACCGCGCAGCCAACGGTGATTCCCGCATCGGGTTCGCAGAGTGCACTCAAAAACGTTTCCGCAAATCCGTGTTCCCGCGCCACCTGCCCCATGACCTGCATCAATCCCCACGAGATCGATCGCGCGATTTCCTCCGTCGGCGAAAGTCCCAGCGGCACACATATTTCGCGCGGAATGCGCTCTCATATCGCATAGCATGAGAGTCCCACGCGGACTCCTGCTCAACGATCGCGCACACAATCGCCGGATCGAGCCCGTTGCGTGACGCGGTGTCGCGAACGAGCGCGATCAGATTGGGTTCGATATTCAAGGAAGGTTACTGTGGGAAATACGATTCGTCCGTCACGCCGGAACGCCGCCAATCTGGCACCGCTGAACTAGTTGCTGTGCCAATCCACCCACCGAATGGGTGGTAACGGTGCGTGCTCAATTCCCTTCTGCTCGCAGATTCGTTGGAGCACGCCGTAAATGTGCGGTAGATGATTCGTCGCCATATCTTCCACGAAAGCGCGCGTCATCTCGTCGTTTCGAATTCGCCGGTAGAGCCATCGCAGAAATAGAATGAACTGCACAAGCGAAGCTGAGCCAACGGTTAACCAGTAGGGATCGATCAGTGCTCGCATGTGGTTGTAGTCCTGTAAGATTTTCACGACGGGTTCTAAGACCTTCGACATGAAACTCACCAGCACAGCCGCGTAAAGCAAGCACGCGACGCCAACCACTCTCAAAAAATCCATGGCGAACGATCTCTCCCGTCCAGACTCCTCTACCCGAAAAGCGATGCCGCGCTGCTGAGCGGACCAATCAATCCGCCCGCGTCTCCCATCGACGAGCCAACTGAAGCTCGCTGTCGCACTCCGAGCAACTCCGCCGGCACTCCCATCGCCTTTCCCAACAAATTCGTGTCGATTCCGTACGTCTGGCCAAGTGCACTTAGTCCGGCCAGCTGGTTGTTCAGTTTTTGATTCGCAAACGCGATCTGGTTCTGCGCCGTTTGTGAAGCGTCCGTCTGGGCTTGTTCGCGTCCGAGTTGCGCCGTCAAATCGCCGTAGCCGGCCGAATTATTCGTTGCCGCCACCCGGTTCGCCGCCCGCTCACGCAGCGCGTCGAAGGCAGTATTCGCAGCGCCCAGACTCTGCTGCGTGATATCGGACTGCTGCTGCGGCGTATACCCCTGGCTGTTCAAAAGGCTCTGAATTGTTGGCATCAGCAGTGAACGGTCTGACGTTGCACTTTGATTGGCTTGGGAGATCATTTGATTCTGTTGGCCTAGCTGTTGATCGGTAAGCTGCCGCGTCGAACGCTCTGCGCCTCTCGACATGATTTCCTCCGCAAATTGTGGTTCGAACTTGTCTCAAGTCAGTGCCGCCGCTAGTCACGCAGACGCCTGCAATATGGCGTCCAGGTGTCATCACGCACCCACCCCAGCGTTTCAAGCCGTCGCCCGAATCGTCGCGCGATCGAAGGCGGCAGCCATGCGTGCGCGTCCTCGAGTCCCTTGAGCAGCAAATCGGCCTCGCCCGCCCGCTGCAGCTGCAGAAGATTCTCGTAGCGTTGGCGAGGGGAAAGTCCATCGTCCGAGCGATCGATCAACAAGTACGATTCGGACGCGAGCCGAGCCAGCGACGCCATCGCCGGTCGTCCGTCTGCCCCGGCCAAGATCAACTTCGAGATAAATAGTGGATCGCTTAAATTCGGAAACGCGTAGCCAAAGCCGGACTCCGCGTGGATTCGCTGAAGTACCTCCAGATCACGTTCCTCGTACTCCCGAATCATCGAATACACGTAGGCGCCGCCGTCGCCGGGCGCTTCTAGAAAACGCGATGCCGCAGCAGTGGATGCACCCGCGCCATTACCTCGGCGACTTCAAATGTGTTCGCGCCGGCGGCCACTCCAAATTTCGAGAGAGCAGTCTGCCCCGCTTCTGAGATCGGTCGCTGCGAAAGCGGATGTGGCAGCGGCACAAAGTCGGGATCGTCATCCAGCGCCCCGTGAGCTCCCTCATCGGCATCGACCACAACAAAAATCTTCGAAGCGTCGTCGGCGATGTGCTCTGCCTCAACCGCAATCCAGTGCGAATGCAAAAACCGCGCCGCGTGCCGCCGCCACGCACCCAGCGTCGCCAAGTAGTAGAGCTTTCCAGTCATCAACCCTCGTCACTCCAAAGCTGCACGCCAAGTCACGAACTGAACGTGTAGTTGTGCGTCAAAACGCTCGCCGCAAATCGCCCCGCGAAAAACTGATGCATCGGCTCGCAGCTCACCATCACTTTTTTCCCCTGCTCGACCACGGTCTCGATCTTCTTCAA
>JBEKJW010000135.1:0-12420 GCA_050011035.1 Candidatus Acidiferrales bacterium | reverse complement strand
CATTCAGGTGATCCGGAACGCGGGTCGCGTCCACAGATTCAGCGCAATAAATTATTTCTCCGTGCCGGCTCAGCTGCCCGCGTTCGCGAGCTGCGGTGTTTGGATATTTGTCGGTCAGTTGAATCTTCAACGGGCCAAAATTCCCGCGCTCGAGCGTGCTGTGAAGCCAGATCCACGGTCCGCCTGCGCCCGAACACAGATCGACCAGGCGCGCCGTTCCGGTGGATTGCAGCGCGTTCGCGAGGCGAGCCTCGATCGGCCGATACACGTCGCCGATTCGCAAAATGCATTGCAGCGTGTCGGTCACGCCGTCGCGAATCGATGGCGGGCACCATGCTTGATCGTGGATTTCGGGTAAGTTGATGCGGCTCACGTTTGGGTCACAGTCGGGTCACACAACGGCGCACTTCTATTCCAGCACCCGTATCCAGTCTGCAAGCACTTCATCGTAGTCAACTTCGCCGCTTGTCATCGCGCTGTCCCAAGTTCGTAACATTCGCGGGCGATGCGCTCGGGTCGTAGCGCTCGCGGGCGCCAGATTACGAGGCTCGTGCGCCAACTGCCAGCTGTAGGCTCTCAGAGTTTTTCGAAAGAAGCTGTACTCTTAGGCACACAAACGCTCTACGCAGACCGCGGCGTGCAGAAAACCAATTGGTGCCGCCGCGAATCCTACGCCACACAGGGGCGACCGTGGGGAAGCCGAGTTTTTTCCGCTCAATTCGTTTTGCGTTCGTGGCCGCGCTGATCATGGCTGGCTGCAGCCTGTATCCGCCGGGGAGTTACGGCCCGGCACCCGCGCTATCCGTGGTGAATGCCACCGACCTCGGCGTCTTCGGCACGAATCCCAAAATCGTAGGAAGAGACGGTGGCTACAGCGGAGTGTTTGGCGGAAACGTCGTCTGGCTGTACGGCGATACGTTTCTAACCAACCCAAACGCCGAAGGCCAAAGTTTAATCAGCGACTCCTGGGCCTGGACGACGGACCTCGACGCATCGAGCGGCATTACCGGTTTTCAAGAGCGCGACGATACCGCGGGCGCGCCGACGATGATTCTCACGTTGACCGCGGCCGAACAGGCGTTCAACGCGGCTCATGCGGGCAGCACATGCCAGCAACAACCGTGCGGGGCGCGCTGGGCTCTTTGGCCCGCCGCAATGGTCGCCGATCCCGCGCGAAATCGCGCGCTGGTTTTCTATCAACTCGTCTCGTCGCAGCCCGGCAATTTCAACTTTCACGCCGTGGGGTATTCGGTGGCGACCTGGCAATCGTTCGCAGGCCTGCCACAGCGGCCCGTAATAAATCCGAACGCGCAATATCCCGATTTGCTTTTCACGGAGAACGATCCGAGCTTCGGATCGGGCGCGCTTGCAGTGGGCGATACGCTCTACGCGTACGGATGCAACTCTTCGGAGTTCTCCCTTCCGTGCAAGCTTGGACGCGTCGCGCTTGAAAACGTGGACGATCCGAGCGCGTGGACTTTTTACGCCGGTAACGGGGTTTGGTCGAGCCAGCTCGGCGACGCGATCGAGGTATTTACGGGCAACTCGATTTTGAACGTGTCGTGGAACGACTACTTGCAGCAGTACGTTGCCGTCTACAATTCGCCGCTCTCGGTAAATGTGATGATGCGCACCGCGCCGAATCCGGAAGGGCCGTGGTCGCGGGAAGTGATGGCGTTCACGGCGTTGGCTCCGGCGGCGGGCGGAAGTCCGGTGAGTGACGCGCTAGCTCATCCGGAATATAACCTCAACGGCGGGCAGACGATGTTTGTCAGCTACTCGCACGCCACCGGCGCATTCAGCAGTGAGTTTCACCTCGTGTCCGTTCAGATCGCGAGCAGCCCATCGCAATAAATCTCAAGGCTGCGCGCGTTTTATTTCAACGCCATGGAAGAACGACTCAGCATAAGTGTCCGCGTTCTGATCGGCGTGGTGAATCCCCGGAGAAAAACGGATATTCTTGAGGTGAAGCGGTTCGAATCGCACGACGGAGAGGAAGATGGATAAGTTCGAGGAGTTCGGGCGGCGCATCGATGAAGAGGTTGCGCGCATCCGCCAATACGTGGAGCAAGAAGTAGCGCCGGAGACCGAGCGCCGTACGGCTTCATTTTTGCGGGAGGCGGCGAAGAAGCTGGAAGAAGCCGCAGCGAAGGTTGAGGCGAGAATGGCTGGGCGTCGCCCCTGATCGAGACGGGCACCTCCACGTCGGCCATCCTGTTTCAGAGTCCCGCGGCGCCGTGTGATCCAGTCGTCCGGCTAATGCGTTGACCGGCCCCAGACCGTTCTGTCTGTCGAGTTTCGTCCGTTTGCAAACGAGCTGTTGCGCCACTCGCTCGCCTCAGTTGGGTGCACCACGCAACTCGCCGCTCTGTTCTCTACCGTACCGAACACTGTACCTTCTAAGCGCATGAAATCGTTTTGACATATCGAAACGAGTCGTATAGATTCGCGTTTCGTTGTCATTTCCCGTACGGCCATCGAGTCTAAGTAGCGGCAAACGCAAGGAGATCCCGTGAGGCCCTTCTTCATCGCTCTTGCAGGTTTATTTCTCTTTCTCGTCATGTCCCAAGCGGCCTTGGCCCAAAGCGGGGCAAGCGTTTCCGGACTGGTGACGAACCAAGCCGGCGCCGCGCTTCCGGATGCAGCGGTGACCATCAAGAACCTCAGCACGGGTGAGCTGCGCACGATCCCGACCGATGGCACAGGGCACTACCGGTCGACCGGCCTGGCCCCGGGAAATTTCATCATTCGAGTGGTGAAAAAAGGGTTCGGCGATGAAACGCGCACTGGAATCACGCTGACGGATGGCCAGGACGCCACAGTCGATATCACGATGCTGTCGAAGGGCCCTGACGTCTGCGCGAGCGGCCTGGAGTTCGTCGCCACTGACTGCACACTCACGTGGCACGGCATCACGCTGTATGGCGCGTATGACGTCGGCGTTGGCTGGGTCAGCCACGGCTTGCCGGTGAACGGCAACAACTATGAAGGCGAGTCGCTGGTAAACCGAAACAGCAATCAATCTCGATTCTTGATCGCGCCGAACAACCTGCAACAGACGGGCCTGGGCGTCAGAGGCAAAGTACAGTTCGCGACCGGTTGGTACGTGGTGTTCAACGGTTCCACAGGCATCAATCCGCAGTCCGGTTTGCTCGCCGATGCGCCGAAAACCAACACCGTGAACAACGGCCTCCCCCGAGCCAGCTATTCGATGGCCATCGACGGCGCGCGCGCGGGCCAGCCTTTCAACGACGAATATTATGGAGGTATATCGTCCGACGTTTTCGGCACGCTGACGTTTGGACGCCAGCGTTCGCTCGGCACCGACGCGATGCTGGTATACGATCCGGTGGGCGGCGGCTACGGCTTTTCGTACATCGGCTACAACGGCACGATGTCCGGCGGCGGCGACACCGACGACAGCCGCTGGGACGACGCGATGAAATATCGTCTCGTCTACAAAGACTTTCACTTCGGCGCGATGTACAAATTCGCGAACGGTTCCGGCGGCTGCTTCTCAGCGTCCTCCACATGGACCGCCGCCGACTGCACTCCCGAAGCCGCGCACAACAACGCCTATGGGTTTGACATCGGCGGCACGCACGGCAAACTCTCCGCCGACATCGTCGGCCAGCATTACAACCAGGCCATCAGCGTGTTGAACCCCTTGCTCGGGCCGCAAAGTCTGAGTGCGCCCTATCAATCGACCACCAACAGCATCAACACCAACCCGATCAATGGCGTCAATCTGGTCGACCCGAGCAACACTTTGTATGGCATCGTCACCGACAACGACGCCGTCATGGGCGCCATCAAATATGTTTGGGACCCATTCAAGTTTTACGGCGGCCTCGAATTCATCTGGCAGAACAACCCGCACGAACCGTTGGGTGTCGGCGCCTCCGATCAGGGCGAGTACATACTGAGCGGCGTCGAAGACAACAATCTGGATTCCGAGAAGCGCGTGAAGCTCTGGTGGGTCGGCGCGAAATACACGTATCGCACAAAAACCGACGTCACGTTGTCCTGGTATCAACAGCGCCAGAACACGTTCCGCGTTCCGTCCACCTGCGGCGGCTCGGCGGGCTTCCGGAGTTCGTGCTCCGGCACGCTCGACGAGCTGTCGCTGTACGCGGACCATCACTTCACGAAGCGCTTCGACGGCTACGTCGGCGTTGCGTATTCCGTCGTGACCGGCGGCCTCGCCATCGCCATTCCGCATGGCCCCGGCGTGCCGTATCTCTATCCGACCAACGTTGCTCCCACAATCGGCGTTCGTTTCGCGTTCTGATCTTTTTCGCGGCGGTATTTTCGGATAATTGCGGCTCGACCCGCTCAACGAACGGAGACGACCCGCGCTCCGTTGCGGAGTAATCCGCCCATCTCGATGCAGCGGTCGCGGCTGCATAACGTCCGTTCGACTCGAACCTCTAAATAGCGATTCGCGCCGCATGTGGCGGGACAATTAAAATAAAATGGCTCCTACGATAATCCGATTGAGGAGGCTCGCATGGCAGTCACCACGGAAATCGCGCCAAATCTTTATCGCATCTCGATCTTCGCTCCACGCGGCAACGTGCAATTCAACCATTTCCTGGTGAAAGACGATGAACCGCTGCTCTACCACACCGGACTGCGCGGAATGCACGCGGACATTCGCGAAGCGGTCTCGAAGCTCATCGACCTTTCCGAGTTGCGCCACATCGGCTTCAGCCATTTTGAGTCGGACGAGTGCGGATCGCTCAATGAATGGCTGGCGGCCGCCCCGAATGCCGATGTGATCAGCGGCCAGCTTGGCGGGCGCGTGAACGTGAACGATTTCATTGGCCGCGAGTCGCGAGCGCTCGCTGACGGCGAATCTTTTTCGACGGGCAAGCACCGCTTCCGTTACTGCCGGACTCCGCATCTGCCTCACGGATGGGACGCCGGCGTCCTGTTTGAAGAAACGCAGGGAACTCTGCTGTGTTCGGACCTGTTCCATCAGGGCGGGGACGTCGAGCCGATCACCAGGGCCGATGTGGTGGGCCGCACGCGCGAGGCATTGAAGGAATATCAGGCGGGCATTCTCGCGGAATACATGCCTTACACCCGGCTCACCGCGCAGAACTTGAAAAAGCTCGCCGACCTGAAGCCCAAAACGCTCGCCATCATGCACGGCTCCAGCTTTACGGGCGACTGCGCGCGAGCGCTCGGCGACCTCGACGTGGTGTTACGCGAGGTCTACGGCCAGCGGCAGTAGCAGACGAGCAGGCTGATCCGCGGCTTATCGGCCGTCAGAGAGGGAATTGCTGCGAGGGAATTTTCGAAGTATGGTCGGACTAGACCAAGGAGGATTGCACATGACGCCCAAAAACATTCTCTGCCTCTGGTACGACAAAGACGCCGAAGCCGCCGCCAAGTTCTACGCCGCCACATTTCCCGATAGCAAAGTCAGCTCGGTCCACCATGCTCCCGGCGATTTCCCGGGCGGCAAAAAGGGCGATGTGCTCACCGTGCAATTCACCGTCGTCGGCATTCCATGCCTCGGTCTGAACGGCGGTCCGATGTTCAAGCACAGCGAGGCCTTTTCCTTTCAGATCGCCACGGACACGCAGGAAGAAACCGACCGCTACTGGAATGCGATCGTCGGCAACGGCGGCAAGGAAAGCATGTGCGGTTGGTGCAAGGACCGCTGGGGCCTCTCCTGGCAGATCACCCCGCGCGCACTAACCGACGGCATGGCCGCCGGCGGCGCCGAATCCAAGCGCGTATTCGAAGCCATGATGACCATGAAGAAGATCGACATAGCCGCCATCGAAAAAGCCCGCCGCGGCTAACACGCCGACGCGGCGGCGTATTTGCGGGAAGTGGAGGCGAAGCGGGCGAATGTGAGTTAGCCGGCGCGGTCGGAGACGGCCGACGATATTAGCAATGCGACGACGAATATCCATGCGGCGACAGCCAGTTGCTGCGTGGGTGGCCAGTTGAGAAAGGATGTGGCGCTACAAAGGAACACAAGCATCGCGGAGCAGATGACGATCGAGATAAAGCCGGTCCGGCGCCGACGCGACTCGCGCGCGGATTCTTCGAGGTAGGTCGCTTCCGTGAGCGCCGGGACAGGCGGGGGCGAAGAGCGCGGCGGCCTTCGGCGGGACACGAAATTACGAGGGAGGATGGTTAAAAACGCTGCGACCAGCAGCAGAGCGGCGAAGGTGAACCCGACCCAGCTGCCCGCTCGATCGTTCAGCCAGGTTGATGCGCCGAGCCGGTCTTTGATAAGGATCAACTTCGGAACGATCACGAATCCCAGTGCGACGACGGTGATAGCCGCGAGCCAGAGTTTTAGCGTGTCGTAGGGCGGACGGATGACGGCCAGGTGAAGAATGACGGAGACGTAGTGGTCTTCGGATTTGAGGCGGCGGATCGCGGCGAGCCAGCGGTTGGCGTCGTCGCTGTCGTCATGCCAATCGTGGCGATAGGCGCGGCGGGCGACGGCGGCCATCTTTTTTTCGTAGTTGTTCTGGTCGTAGTCGCGGTCGAATTCGTCGGAGATTTCGGCCATGTTGGGGAGAGTCGAGTGGCCTTCGGAGAAGTAGAGCATCTTGCGTTCGACGTCGGTGAGAGGGAGGCTCTCGCGATCGGCTTCGGCGAGGATTCGGGAGATGAGGAATTCCTTCGCGTCCTTCGCGCTATGGAAGGCGGAGGCTGCGCGTTTTTTCGGCGATGGCACGGGGGGAATGATAGCTGACGTTCCGGTTGGTGCGAGAGGGGAGTGCTGAGAAAGTGACTGGCGGACACGTTGCGCCACCATTCTGGAAGCTTGAATACTCGCGGAACCGGCAACTTTGGCGACCGGCCTTCGGCCGTGCGTGCGTCTGTAGCGAATTGAAATTTTGGAAAAGCGGCGTCAGGGTCCGCCGCACTCCCATAAGCATCGCGATGGTCGGAACCTTGAGGCGGTCAGTCGTGGGTGAAGGACATTTGGCTTTCTACTGACCTACAACATCATCGCGCAGCCTGCGTTGCGTGTTTTTGAGTCGAAGTTGGCTTTGCTGGTGACGCCCCGCCTGATCGTTTGCACCGCGCCGCCCGCCGAGGCAGAACGATCGTTGTTACAAACGCCTATGGGAGTGCGGCGGACCCTGACGCCGCTTTTCCAGAAGGCGACACGGCTCCGAGCGCTGCACGGCCGAAGGCCGGCCATAATCCACGAAGCGAATCACTGCGTGCTACAAGGCGGACATGAGCGGCTGGGCGGAGCGCGATAGAATGCGGGCATGAGTGACGCGCGAGCGTTGCCGATACTTTTGGCGGGCGATGCGCGGCTGGAGCGGCGCGTGGACGCGGTCGCGCGCGTTGATGACCCGTTGCGCGAGGAGGCGGCGCGGATGCATGCGACGCTCTATGCGTTTCGCGCGCGTGCGGGATATGGGAGGGCGCTCGCGGCGCCGCAAGTTGGCGTGATGAAGCGCGTCGTGGTGATGAATTTAGCGGCAGCGCCGCCGGCAGGGATCGGCGCGGGACCATTCACGGTGGTGAACCCGGAATTTTTGTGGATGAGCGACGAGTGGATCGAAGTGTGGGACGACTGCTTGAGCATTCCGGACATTGTGGTTCGCGTGCGGCGTCGAACGAGCGTGACGGTGCGGTTCCGCGATCTGGAATGGCGTGAACAAGTGTGGGAGCGCGTGCCGCCGGATGTGTCCGAGCTCGTGCAGCACGAGGTGGATCACCTCGACGGAATTTTGATGACGGCGCGCGCGTGGGGCACGGATGCCGTGCGGCCGATCAGCGAGCGCGACGCGCTGGTAGGGAATTCACGGCGGAGGGCTGCACGGTGAAGCGTGCGGGATAGGACGCTGGCCGCTGACTGCGCGTGATGACGAAGCAGGCCGCGTCAGCGAGGAGGATGCGCCTGCCTTTGTGATAGATTGGCCGGAATTTGAAAACGCCTGGAGGGTTTATGAAGCAAGTTCTCGCAATACTCCTCGGGCTCCTTTTTTCCACGTCGCTTCTCTCGATCCAAAACCCCGCAAGCCAATCGCCGCCGCAATCAAACCCGGATGCGGTGTCCGCCGAGCTCGTGACGTTGACGAACTCGTGGACGGACGCCATTAACGCAAAAGACCACGCCAAGCTGGAAACGTTGATGGCCCCGGAATTCGCGCTCTATCGTTGGAACGGTGAAGTGCTGGCGCCCCGGCCAGACTGGCTGGAGTTTCTCGACGCCACCCAGATCAAGGAATACACCGTGCGTGGTGTCAGTCCAAAAGTGTATGGCGATTTTGCCGTCGTGACCTCGGTTTGCACTTGGGCCGGCGTTCATAACGGCCGGAGTTTCAATTACGATTCGATCATGGCGGACACGTGGCGCAGGTCGAATGGGGAGTGGCAAGTTGTCGCGCGGAACAGTTGTTCACCGACTCCGACGACTGCCTCCACGCCCAGCCCGTGCAGCCGCTGAGTTTCGCTAAGTTCGCGCGTGTCAGAACGCCGTCGCGATCCTTCCAGTCAGCTCGATTGTCGGCGCTGCTGACTTCATGTCCGGTAACGCGGCTAACGGGAAGTTAGGATACGCGTTCGAGATCAGTGAAAATCCGGATAGATTTCGTCGTTGATCCAGTAGCTGGCGAGGACGATCGCGAAAAGCATGCCGGCCGACCACAACAGCCAGCGATATTTTCGCCAATTGGCGGCGAGCGATGAGAGCTGGAGAGGAACGTCGACGATGTAGGCGGCGCAGTAGCAGAGATTCGCAACCAGGACGAGACCCAAAAGAGGGAAGAGAGACGAGAGAGTCAGCGCCGGGCGAAAATGCGGCCATGACGCGATGACCCAACCAACAGTGACTGCTGCCAACGCGAAATTATAAATTACGCGGCGTGGTTCCCAGTATTGAAGCGACTCCCAAAGCGATGAGCGGAACGAGCGAGGCGGTTGTTCGCCGCCAAGAGGAAAAGTTGGAGGGGGTTGGGTGTTCATACGCGCTACCTCCGCATTGCCAGAGAGAACGATCCGAGGATACCGTAGTGGTTCGCAGTGGCAAGTACTTTGTAGTGCAGAGTAGATAAGCGATCTACAGTCGCACCGCGAGCGCCGCCGCCGAGACTTTCGTGAAGAGCGCCAAGCGCGCCATCGCGAACGAAGACGAATTGAGCGCAGTGTACGCTTCGTGACATTCAGAATTTTGGGATGTGATACGCTTCGCGACATCCACCAGCCAACACGGAAATCTCGCATTAATAAGGATCCGCGATGAAGAGCACGGGCAAGCCCACGTTTGCGATTGCAGTGCTCGCCGCTCTCACCATCCTCGGCGCGGTGGCTGCCTACGCGCAGGACAAATACTCGCTGGTCACGACGAGCGGCATCGCGTTCTCCGATTTCCGGGGATACGAGGATTGGACGTTCGTTTCTTCCGCGCGCACCGATGAAGTGCTCAAGGTGATCGTCGCCAACCCGGTGATGATCAATGCGTACAAGGCCGGCGTTCCTGGCGGCGGCCAGGTATTCCCGGATGGCTCCAGAATCGTGAAGCTCCAGTGGAAGCCGAAGAAGAGCACGGACGCTCCGTTCGTCGTGGATGTGCCGGATGTGTTCACGCAAGCTTTCGTGATGGAAAAAGACAGCAAGAGATTTCCGAAAACCGGCGGATGGGGCTACGCGCTTTTCAACTACGACGCCGCATCGGGAAAATTCACGGCCGATCCCAGCCCCGCCGACTGCGGAAACACGTGCCACGTCGCCGTGAAATCGAAGGACTACATTTTCCATCCGCTCCAGAAGCGCTGACCGACTCGCCTACAAATATTCGCGGAACGCGCGGCTCCTGATTAGCGTGCGTTCTAGCTCCTCATCGTCGCGACAATCGGAAAGTGAAATCCCGTTGAAACGAAATGTGCGACGGTGCGACTAACTGTGTAGGTGGAGGTGCGCCTCGGTGCCGGCACCGACTTACAGTCGACGCGTGTTCACAATCTGGCCACTGGTGCGGCATTTTGGGGTTGGCGCAGCGTGTTTTGGAAGTAGTACCATATTTATTCCGGCCACTGGAGCGTAGTAGAAATGGGGATTGGTAGACTTCGCTTATCGTCTTGTTGCCTTTGGTGTCTCGCTAGCTTCGCACTTCTCACCCAGCTGATTATCGGAACGGGAGTCGTTCGCGCGGATTCGGCGACGTTCGATTTGGCAGGCCCACGTGTGGATGTGACCGTCACGCGCGGCGGAAAGACGCTGCCGATCTCCGAAGTGCCGAATCTTCAGCCCGGCGACCGGCTGTGGATTCACCCGGACTTTCCCGAGAGCCAGTCCGTGCATTACGTGCTGGTCGTTGCATTCCTTCGCGGTTCGACGAATCCTCCGCCTGAAGACTGGTTCACGCGCGCGGACACCTGGTACAGACAAGTGCGCGAGGAAGGAATCGTGGTGACCGTGCCGGCCGAGGCGCAGCAGACGCTGCTGTTTCTCGCGCCGGAGACGGGCGGCGACTTCAGCACGTTGCGCAGTACGGTGCGAGCGCGGCCGGGAGCGTTCGTAAGAGCGTCGCAGGATTTGAATCAGGCGAGCCTCGATCGTTTGCGGCTCGAGAAATATCTCGACGAGGTGAAGGAAACCTCCGACACCGACCCGAAAACGCTGCACGACCGCTCGGTGCTGCTCGCTCGATCGCTGAACGTGAAGGTCGATCAACAGTGCTTCGATAAACCGACTGAACAGCAGGGTCCGTGCCTCACGCAGAATACCGACTCGCTGGTGCTGGACGATGGCCACACGCAATCGATGGTGACCGCGCTCACGTCGGGCCCATCGTCGGATCTGATCGCTTCGGCCAGCGCGACGTCGCTTGCGGGCGGCGGATATTACAGCGCGTACGTGGCGTCGATTGTGGATTTGGCGAGAATTCTGGGAAGCCTCCACACGGCGGAATACCAATACATTCCGGCGCTGGCGTTGCCGGAGAAGCAAGTCCTGAAACTTCGGCTGAACAATCCGCCGTCGTTCCGCAAGCCGCAGTCCGTGCTCGTCGTGGGCCTACCCGCGGTGGAAGCGGCGCAACTGCCTCCGCTGCGCGCGGTGGATGCGGAGGAAGTGCACTGCCTGCAAAAAGCTCCGCTGGTTCTGCCCGCCGAGGGCGCGCCTTTGGTGTTCGCCACGGACATCGCGCACGATTTTGTTCTTCACGTCGAAAGCAAATCCGGCACGGGCATGGACCTTCCCGCCGAACCAAGCGCAGCGCGCGGCGGATTTTTGATCGACACGCAAAAGCTGCACGCCGGTCAGCTCGACCCTGAAGCGAAGGGCACTCTACGCGGACAGTGGGGCTTCGAAAGTTTTACCGGCCCAACGTTTCAACTGCGATCCGCGCATACCGCGAGCTGGATCATTCCAACGACGGACCAGGGCGCGCTGATTGTGGGCCGCGACGATGCGATTCATCTGCAATCCGCGACGGCCGCTTGCGTGGAGAAAGTAAGCGTCGCTGCGCCGAACGGCGACGATCTGAAAGCCACGTGGAAGCTGGCGAAGCCGGATCAACTCGAAGTGCAGATCCCGCTGAAAGACCAGGCGGCCGGCCGCATGAAGCTGAAAGTGAAGCAATATGGATTGGCCGCGCCGGACGAAGTCAGTTTGCACGCGTACGCAGAGGCGGCGCACCTCGAACGCTTCACGATCAACGCCGGCGACAAGCAGGCTGTGCTGAAGGGAACTCGCCTCGATGAAGTAGACGGCGCCGAGTTGAACGGCATTCATTTCATTCCGGCAAAGTTTTCGCGCGCGGAACAAAAAGATGAGTTGCAGCTGGTGGAGCAGGCCAGCGCTCCGTCAGCCGTCTTGCAGCCGGACGAAAAAGTGGTGGCGCACGTCGCGCTCACCGACGGGCGCGTGCTCGATCTGCAAACCACGGTTGCGCCGCCGCGTCCGAAAGCCGTGCTGCTCAATAAAAGCGTGCAGCGCGGTCCGGCGGACACGACGATCCGGTTCGGCAAGGATGACGAGTTGTCGCCGGACGACCGGCTGTCGTTTTTCGTGAAGACGGAGATACCGGAGAAATTCACGCACGCCGAGAAGATCGAAGTCGCGACGGCGGATGAATCGTCCCACGTAGTGCTGAGTGAAGCGGACGGCAGCTTGATCCTGCAGGATTCCCAGACGGCGCTCGCGATTTTCACTCCAGCTAAAGGCTTTGCCAACTCTGCGTTTGGGCCGCTGCGCTTTCGCGTGGTCGACGCGGACGGCGTGAACGGCGACTGGACGCCGCTGGCGAACATGGTGCGCGTGCCGTCGCTGAAGGAGATTCGCTGCCCGGACAAACCGGACCGCCAGTGCAAGCTGAGCGGCAACAATTTGTTTCTGATCGATTCGGTCGCGTCCGACCCGCAATTCAGCAACACGGTTCCCGTGCCCGCCGGCTTCGTCGATTCGACGCTCAGCGTGCCGCGT
>JBEKJW010000134.1:0-13074 GCA_050011035.1 Candidatus Acidiferrales bacterium | reverse complement strand
GGCAAGTCTGCCTATTCCACTCGCGTGTGTTGCTAAGGTGATTGTTGCAATCACGCCGTGTGTTGCCAGGATTGCGGCGGTCGAAATCCTGGCAAGCCAATTGAGTGCTTGGCACTTTCAAGTCAGGTGAGCACGTTAGTGGAATAGGCAGTCTTGCCTGTGCATTTGTGTCACCCAAATCCCCACACTGTTCCATGCTAGGATGCGCGCGATGAAATTCGCTTCCTGTCGTGTGATTGCGCTCGTTGGACTACTGCTTACTTCTCCCTCGCATTCAGTCACGCAGGCCACGCCTCCGTCCGACGCCGACTTCAGCGGCGCCGTGGACGCGTATATCGCCTCCGAGATGGCCGCCGAGAAAATCCCCGGCCTCGCGCTCGCCGTCGTGCGCGACGGCCACATTGTCAAAGGCTCCGGCTACGGCTTCGCCAACCTCGAATTCAACGTCCCCGTAAAACCAGAAACGCTTTTCCAAACTGGTTCGGTAGGCAAGCAGTTCACCGCGACGGCCGTGATGATGCTCGAGGAAGAAAACAAAATCGCGCTCGACGACAAGCTCAGCAAATATCTTCCCGGCACGCCGGCGAAGTGGAAAGACGTCACCATCCGCAATCTGCTCTCGCACACGTCCGGCATCGCCGACTACGGCGGCGAAATTGATTCCACTCCCACCGTGATCAACTTGCGCCAGGACTACACCGAAGACGAACTGGTGAAACGCTTCGCGCTGCTTCCGATGAATTTCGCGCCGGGCACAAGCTGGTCGTACAGCAACACCGGCTATGTGCTGCTCGGCATCGTAATCCGCAAAGTGACAGGCGAGTTTTACGGAGATTTTCTGCAGGAGCGCATTTTCCGGCCGCTTGGCATGACGTCGACGCGCATCATCAGCGAGGCCGACATCATTCCGAACCGTTCGGCCGGCTATGAACTCGTGAACGGCGAAATCAAAAATCAAAAGTGGGTCGCGCCATCGCTGAATACCACCGCCGACGGCGCGCTCTACACCAACGTGTTGGACATGGCGAAGTGGGACGCGGCGCTCTACACCGAGAAGTTGCTGAAGAAAGCGAGCCTCGACGAAATGTGGACTCCCGTCGCGCTCCATCCCAGGAAGGCCGGCGAACCCACTTCATATCCCTACGGTTTTGGCTGGGACGTGACCGCCGCGAACGGCCATCGGCTGATCGAACATGCCGGCTCGTGGCAGGGCTTCACCACACAAATTTCACGCTACACAGACGATCGCCTCTCTGTGATCGTGCTCTGCAATCTCGACTCCAACCACGCCAGCCCTGACAAGATCGCGCATCACGTTGCAGGGTTCTACATTCCTGCCGTGATGCCTACCACGCAGCAAGCGGCCGCGAAGTAAAATCACAGGCAAGCCTGCCCATTCCACAGGCGTGCTCACCCAATTTGGGTTTCGCCAAGCTCCCGAGATTCTTGCCAGCACTTGGACCATCGCAATTCTGGCAACACTCGCCGTGCTTGCCACAATCACACTAGCCGCGCACGCCAGTGGAATAGGCAGACTTGCCTGCGCACTTGTGTCACACGTCCTCAACGTCGCCGCTAATACCGCCAGCTCGTCAGGCTTCAGGTTTGTCGTCGACCGGCCAAGGCTGTTTGCGGATTCTGTACCGGGTGAAGACATCGAAGACCGCAAATACCGCGAGGCCTGCAAACATGAACGGCGCGGCTTTCTTCACGATTTCAAGATTCAGACCACGTGCCGCAATTAATGTATGAAGCTGGACCGCGCACCCGCCAAATGACAGAGCAGCGCAAACACGAACCACGACCTCGATGGTTCGAGAGTATGGCGGAGGACGACGAACCCAATAGCGGACGTAGTGGCGCCAATCGAAAAAAACGAGCAACGAGATGATGAGCCCCACGCAAGTCATGGCGAAATTGTTGGCAATTACTCGAGGGTCGTTGGCGAGCGCGCGCGGCTGGCGCTCCTGGTCCGCTTTCGCTTCGCTCGCGGCATCAGCGCTCGCGACTCCAGCTCCCGGCTGGATATCGACGCGCTGGATGCATCCTTCGAAATAGTGAATGCGCACGACCGCGCCGCTGCGAATCGGGCCGCGACGCAGCGGCGCATTGGCGAAGCACGGCGTGGAACTGGCGGGGTAGTAGACAAATGTGACCTTGCCCACGGTGAACGACTCGCGGATGCCACCGACGTACGGCGCAGGTTGAAAATTCTCGACTGTACCTTCGACAACTTTTGTGTCGCCGCGTAGATAGTCCGCGCGTGCCGTTTGCCAGACATCCTCGTCTGCGGTAAACAACACTGCGGCCATGCCGAACCCGCCCAACATCATCAAGAATCCTATCCCTTGCCATAGGCCGTTCCGGCCGGCCGTCTTGGCAAACACAATTCCGACGATGCCAAACAGCAGTGGGCCCACGAAATCCTTCCATGGGAAGGTGCGCCATCCAACTTCGAAGACGGTCTGGAATTCCGGTGCGAGCACAATCGCACCTTGCTAGTATCGCCAGCTGGTCAGATCTGCACCCGGAGGCGCGGTCTTCTGTATGCGGTCGAGGATCTTCGGCAGGTACATCGTGTTGTAGTGAAGGCGCGACAAATAATTCGGCAGCTTCGGATCGCCGTTCCAACAATGCTCGGCGCGATCGCCGTAGGCGACTTCGCCGCCGTACGGCGGATCCTTCAAACCCTCGAGCACGTCCTGCAAATAGTAGACGCCGTCGTTCAGGAAATACGTGTCCGCGCTTCCGACGTACACGTGAATTTTTCCGGCGAGCTGCGGGCCGAGCTTGGCCCAGTCGCGCGCGATGATCGCGCTCAGATCGTAGTGTTCCTTCCAATACGCCGCCGTCGCCGGATCGATATCTCCAGTGTCCTTGTCGAAAATCTGCTGCGGGTAGCCGTCCTTCCCCACCGGCGAATAGACAGCCTGCCAAATATCGAACTGCTCTCCGCTGCGCCCCTTCGTGCCGAGCGCGAGTTCGTATTGATTAATCATGCGTGTCGACATCAGCGTGCGGCCCAGGTAATCGCGCTCGCCGGGCTGCTCGACGCGCATGTGCGGGCCGTCGATGTAAAACATGTTCTTGTCTTTATAGAGGTTGATGTTCGTGAAGCCGCGGAAGTCGACCGGATCGGGGCACGCCGCAAACGCGCCGTTGTAGTGATCGGGATAGAAAACCTGCACTGCGAGCGAAATCCATCCGCCCGTCGAGCCGCCGTAGACGAACCGCGCCCAGCCCGCGCCGATCGCGCGAAACTTTTTCTCGATCGCCGGAATCAGCTCGGTCTCGATTGCATCGCCGTACGGCCCGAGGTTCGCCGAGTTCACCGCATACGAATCGTCGTAATACGGATTCGCGTGATTGATCTGCGCCACCAGGTAGCGCGGAAACTTCGGCGAGATCCACTGCTGGTAGAACTTGTATTCCTCTTCCTGCTGAATTTTGTTGTAACCGCTGACGTGGAATCGCTCGCTGTAATCCGGCTCCAGGTTCGGATCGGGCGGCACGGTGCGGATTCCGTGAAAATCGTCGTTGAAATGATCCTCGGAGATCATCAGCGGGAAATGCGCTTCGGGATGCGTGTCGAATCCGTACGGCACCAGCACGTTGGCGCTCAGGTACATCGGCCGGCCCCAGAATTTCGTCAGCAGCTGGCTCTGAATTTTGATGTGGCGCACGAATTCGGTGTCTTTCGGATCGGGGATCGGCGCGATCACCTGGTCGAGCGAAAGTTCCACTTCGCCGCCGCGATGCAGCGTCACCTTGATCGGCTTCGAGTAGAGATTGCCGGGCGCGTATTGCCAGTGCTGCCCTTCGCCGCGATCCATCGGTAGCTTCACGGTGACGCCGTCCGCGCGATGAAACGTTTCGTATTTGTGCAGCACCACTTGAATGAAGTAATCGCCGGGCGGCACGTCGCGCAACCGCTTGATCGGGTAGCCGTCGGCTTTCTCGTCGATGATTTTCACTTCTCCGGGCTTCATCGCGTCGACATCGAGCCCGAAGAGCATCTGCGTGCGTACCGAATTTTCAACTTGTAGTCGCGGCTCCGCAGCAGGATCGGTGGAGAGAATCAGCAGCAGCCGCCCATCGAGCGGCGTAGCACTCTGCGCCGCCGGAAACGACACATCAAATTTGTAGCTTTGCTGCGCGCCCGACCCCGCGCCACTCGCCGTCCCACCACCCTGCGCCATCGCTCCCCCCACACAAACGAGCATCATCACCATCACCGCCGCGCCCCACGCCAAGACACGCCCCACTCGCATCGCACGCCTCCATTCAGCGCCGCGATTCTACACCACGACGCACATACCTTCGTGTCTGTGTAGTCTAGGCCCGCGTAGCGCGCTCTAAAATAGATTGTCAGACTGTGGCGGGTTCTTGTTTAGTGTTTTGGCGCCGCGGCGAAGTTGAGTTGCGCGGCGCGGCCTGCGTCGATGCGGACGCGATCGCCACTCTGGTAAATCGACGCCACCGTGTCGGGCGGCAGAAACTCCAGCCTCGGCACGTCCGCCGGGGTCACGCTGTACATCCCCATCGCGACGTGAACCCGGTAAATGCCCTTCGCGTCGGTCACAGCTTCGTAGTCCTTCTCGTCACCGTGAATTTTCACTCGCACGCCCGCCAGCGGCACGAGCGACCGGGCGTCGTCCGTCATCTGACTGATGAAGCCTTCGATCCACCCACCATCGTCATTCTGCATTGACCGCACGATCTTCATCGCCGCCGTCGAATCGCGCAGCCGCCCGGAATTACCGCACCCGTCGAGGCTCCACATTTCATTTTTCACGGGATGCAAGAAAAGAAGATACCTCTCGCCGATCCGCCAGTCGAACGTAGCGCTCCCGCTGTCATGGTCTTCGCGCACTTTGATCGTCGTCACTGGATAGCCGCGCAGCATTTCCGTCACGCTCAACGTATAAATCGTCGAATCGACGTCCCGCTCTATCTTCACCGCGTGCTTCGCTTCGAGCTTCGCGACCACCACAAGCCGGCTCGTCCCGTACTCCGCGCGAATCATCCGCGGCCACTGTCCGCAGTACGCAGAGGCCGGGCCGCACGTCGCGCACAACGTCGCCAGCGCAACGAACGCCGCGATCGTACGTCGCATCATTCGCGTCATTGTACAAAAATCCAGTTATGCCTCCGCGCGTCCTCGTCCCACTCCTTGCGCACGGCAGGAGTGATCCAGAACACCTGCGCACCAACTCCCTGAACCATGTCGATCATCGAAAATGGGATGCTGGCTTGGACATTGTCATCGGCCTCGATGTAGACGATCCACACTGCGCGCCTATTCAATTCCTGCTGGAGCCGCGTACGCAATTCGACCGGCGCGACCTCCGCGCCATTCAGATAAATCGCGCCATTCGCGCCGGCGTAAAGCGAAAGCGTCTCGGGCCACGGGCTGTCCGTCGCCTTTGCAATCTGCCGCGTGGCGAGATCGACCGTCAACCCCTGCGGTGTGATCGGAGTGATCGTCATGAACACAGTGATCAACACGAGCTCCAGGCCCGCGAATACCGTCACGAAGTGAACGGGCAGCGCACTCATCCGCACGATGGCACGCTGCGTCCGCCACGCGATCACCTGGCGCAGCCGCAACTCCGGCAGCATTCGCGGCAACGCATAGTCGCTGGCACGGCGCGCAAACGCCGCCTGCACCGGCAGCACAATTCCCAATGCGATGAGAAACATCGCGAGCCAGTTCGCGTGGATGTAGTCCTCGCTCGGCTCCGGATACGCCTGGATTTTGAATCGTGGATGAAATGCGTCGAGGCACGCCGCGCGCTTGCCGAAATTCACGTCGATGGAATGATGAACGGGCTTGTCCGGGAACGCTCGGTAGTCGCCCCAAATCCGAGTGATCGTCAGCCCGCGATCGTATTCGGAAGGCCCACTCCGTCCGTTACCAACTGCTCCATTCGCGACTTGCCTCCACGCCGTTTCCAGCACGAGGTCCGGATCGCAGGAGTGTGGCATGTGACGGGGCGCGTCCTGAAGAACGATCTCAGCATAGTAGGCCGTACCCCATTCGCGCTGAAGTTCGAATGGCCCGGAGGAAACGTGGCCGCTCGCAATCTGCACGGGCAAATCCACCGCGACTAACGTGCCCGGCGCAAGCCATAGCATCGAATACGCGGACAATCCGCAGCCGCTAAGAAGCGCGACCAGCCCAATCCAAGCCCGCACCGGCAGCCGCATCCGTAGTTAGACCCCGCCCCACCGCCGAAGTTCCCCGCGCACAGTCGTGACGGCCGACTCAGTATAAAAATCGCAGCGGCAATCGGTAACGTTTATCTAATGGTCGTCACCAAAGAGGAATCGTGGCGGCGGGAGAGCGAGCTACGACTCACTTCGTCTCGCGAATTTCGGGTGGGGCGGAGGCGGATTTGAAGACGATGCTCAGCGTGGCGCCTTTGCGGACGTGGGCTACCAGCGCGGGGCGAAAGCAGGCGATACAGGTGCCGGTCTTGTGGCGCGCGCTCGGGTAGAGGATGCCGGCGCTGCCGCGCTCGAGCAAATCCTCGGCTAGGCGCTGCGACGCTTTGTAGCTGTCGCCCTCCCAACAATTTTCGAAACGCTTGTCGTCGCGGATGTCGTGAAATTTGCCGCGGAAGTCGGCGAGGAAGTCGACGTAAGAGAACGTCTCCTTCTCCTGCCAGTTCACTTCCGTGAGTTCCTTCGCGCGGTGGTAGGCAACTTCCATTTCCGAGGTGCGCCGCGCGAACGCTGCGTACCACGCGCCGCGGTCCGGCCCGTTGAAGCGGTTGCCGTTCGGGCTCGCGTGCGTGAACGCGGCGTTGATGATGTGCGCGTGCGGAACGCCGAACACCAGCTCGCGGAGTCCGATCCCCGGCAGCAATCCCGCTTCGCCGGCGAGGCGCTCGTTCGTCGCCCCCTCCAGTTCGTACAGCGCGCGCAAATCCGCCGCGTCGTCCGCGAGCCGGGTTAGCACGCTCTCGTCGCGTTCGATATATTTCGCCGGGATCAGGCGGTGCGTCCCGTCGCGCCGAATTTCGGTGACGCGCGGCAGCATCAGACTCCTCCGCGCCTCGAATCGAGCAGCTGGCGCACGCGCATCATCGCCGGTTGGCCGCCTTTGATCATGTAGCTGAGCGGCGTTGCGCCCGCGAACATCGGGTTCGTATTCGCAAGCTGCACCCAGCGATCGGCGAGCTTTTTGCCGTACAGCACGTTGAGCGCTTTGAAAATTCCGGTAAGGATCGAGATGCGCGTCAGGCGGTCCTGGTCGAGCCGCGACTTGGGCTTGCGCTTCGCGTCACGCTTGGCCTCCGCCTTCATTTCATAGAACGCGCCGTTCGAGATGCCGCCGAGCAGCCCGCGCGCATCTTCGTCGCGCACTTCCCACAGCTCGCACATTTTGAAAAATGCGCGAACTGCCGCAGGCCCCAGCCGGTCCTGCACTTCGCGGCTCGATAAGTCCGCCGGCTTGCCGTGCCCATTCGCCGCCGAGCCCAGTACGTTTACGGTCGCCACGTCGCGCCCCCCTTCCCCTCCGGCTGCCATACCATCAGGCGTCCAGAGGTATACTCCATTTCTGGAGTATTATGGCTACGGAAATGTATAGATGTCAACTCGTGGCACAGACATTCGTGTCTGTGCGCATGCCAGTTTCACTGGCGTGCGGGTTGTGCCATGTACAGGACATTCGCGATCTAAGCTGAAATCGCCAAACCGGCCCGCCACAGGAATGTGGCAGGCCCACAGGCACGAATGCCTGTGCCACGGGCTTCAGACAAAAGAAAAGGCGGCCCGCACTCGGCGAGCCGCCTCTTCCCTGCTGTTGAATTTATGCGCGCTGCTTACTGAAACGTCGGCGACGTCTTGTTCAGGTAGTCCACCAGCGGCGCAGCGCCGGCCGGCATCGGCTGTTTGCCGCCGACGATCGACGCCGCGTTCGCGCCCGGCCCGTAGAGCGCCTTGTTTCCGTCGTCATCCGGCTCCATCGACGCGCCGGCGAGCGATACGCCCGCGAAGAGTCCCTTCGAGCGCGAGTAGGTGAGCACGTCGACGTTCATCGAATGCGCGTTGTAGCCCTGTGCTTGCGCTCCGGTCGGTCCCGCAGTCGCGTTCGCGTCCGCGCCGAGTTTCGTCTTTGCGTTGAGAATCTGATCGGCGCCCTTCTGGTTCATCACCGCCAGCACGTAATCGGTGGCCGTGCTGCCAAGCTGAACGCCCAGGCTCCCCGAATCGAGCTTGTACATCACCGGCGCGCCCCACTGGCCGTGATGGTCTGCTCCCGTACGGCATACGAGTGCGCCCTTGCCCCAGCTTGCGCCGATCCCGACCGCGACTTTCTTCACGCTCGGAAACACCAGCACGCACTCGGCCTGGTTGAGAATCGCGACGGGCATGTTGCTGTCGTTCACGATGGCCTCGAGCACGGTGGCGGATTTCGCGAGCCGGCCGTCGTCTTTTCCCTGTGCGTACAGCGGAGAGGTTGCAACAAAACACAGAACCGTGGCGAGCACTGCTTTCGATATCGTTTTCACGCGTCGCTCCTTTTGACTGTAATTCTCAGCCGGCCGCATGGCCGCGCAAAGCACCGCTTGCTTTATTGATGCGTGGGAGACCGCCGCTGGCTCGCGGCAAGTAGGTTGATCGAGCGCCGCGGATACGCAGGCGCGAGAAGTGAACTGGAAGCGCAGCACCAGGTAGCCGCGCCATTTATGGGGCGTGTAATCGCCTCGATACTGGCAGCGTCGCCGTCCCAACGTCAATCACATTCGGCGAACCATCACGCTTCGAGGGCCCCGCCCGCGCAGTTCGCTATTGCAGATTGGTCAAATATTTGTAGCTGAGCGCGAGGCTTTCGAGCGCGGGCACCGAGCCTGAGTCGCGCTCGACGAAGTAGTGTTCGACGCCCTGGCGCTGCGCCAACATCAAAATCGATTTCCAGTCGATCGCGCCCGACCCGACCGCTTCGAAGTGGGATGCCGCATCGTCAAGCGATTGCGACGTCGCGAACCCGGACTTGCGGTCTTTCAGGTGCAGCATCTTGATGCGCTTGCCGTACTTCTGCAGCATTGTGATCGGCGACTCGCCCGCCTGCGTCATCCAGTAGCAATCCATTTCGAGGACCACGAGCGACGGATCGGTGAGGCGCATCAGCGTGGCGAAGCCCGTTGTGGAGCCGAACGTTTTGAATTCGTAGTTGTGATTGTGAAAGCCGAGCTGCATGCCGGCTTTCTTCACTTTTTCGCCCCAGGCATTCAGCTGCGCCGCGGCGGCTTCAAATCCCTCGATCGACGCCCACATTTTCTGTGGCAGCATCGGACAGATCATGTACTTCACGCCGAGTTCGCGCGCGTAGTCGATTTTTGATTCGAGGCCGTCGTAGTTGAAGTGGCCGCTCGGAACTGTCAGCCCGTGATCCGCAATCAGCGCGCGCAGCTCTTTCGCGGGGCGATTGTAGACGTCCCAATACGTCTCGACTTCCTTGTAGCCAATCTGCGCGATCGCAGCGAGCACTCTCGGCAGATCGACAGCGGCTTGCTCGCGCACAGTGTAAAGCTGCACGCCCAGCGGGCCTTTGAATACTGGCGGTGCAACGGCTTCACGCGCGCGCACCATCGCGTCCAGCGAACGCGCCGCGAGCGCATCGCCCCCTACTGCAGCCGCTCCCGCCCACTTCAGGAATTCCCGTCGCTTCATTCTTGGCCCTCTCTCTTATGCCGAAACATGCTCTTCCACACGATCGCCATCAGAATCACGCCGACAATCAATCCGCCCATCGCGCACAGCCCCGAGTACTCCGGAAAATGCCGCGCGAACGCCGCACCGAAACCAATTCCGAACAGAGTGTGTCCCACGAGATAGAAATGGATCTCCCGATCCGAGAGGCGTCTCACTCTCTCTGCGCTCGACTCAGAACTTCCCACTGTCGTCCTCCCGCTTTTCCGCGCGTTCTTCGCCTTTGACGTCATCCAGAGGCCGATTCATCGGCCGAAGGATCTCTCTTCCGGTTTTGAGCCGCGCGGTGCTTGGCATCCTACTCCGGCAGTAACTCGTAGCTCACGAACGCGAGGCGCTTCGAATCCGGCGACCACGATGGAACATTGATCGTTCCCTGCCCGCCAAAAAGCCGAGCGAGCACCGTGATTTTCCCGTCGCTCATCGAAATCAGCCGCAGCTGCACATCTTTGTTCTCCGGATGCCCCGCGACGCTCTTGTCGTACGAGAGCATCACCATCCACTTTCCGTCCGGCGAAAAGTGTGGGAACCAGTTGTTCCAGTCGTCATGCGTCACCTGCTCCTGCGCGCTGCCGTCGGGATGCATCCGCCAAATCTGCATGTGCCCGGTGCGTTCGGAGTTGAAGTAGATCCACTTTCCGTCGGGCGTGTACTCCGGCCCATCGTCGAGCCCTTTCGCCGTCGTCAGCCGCGTCTCGTCGCCACCGCCGACGGGAATTGTGTAGATGTCGAAGTCGCCGTTGCGCTGCCCGACGAACGCGAGCGTCGATCCATCGGGCGACCAACCGTGCCAGTACGACGGCGAGTTTTTCGTGACGCGCTTCGGAGCGCCGCCGCCAATGGGAAGCACGTAAACAAGAGAGTCGTGCGTCTCCTGCGAGTTGTCGCTGATTACGAGCTGCTTCCCATCGGGCGAGATGCCGTGATCGTTATTGCAGCGCGTCGCCAACCCCGTGTCGATCGTGACCGGCTCGGGAGCAGCCGGAGGCTGCGCTCCTGCCGCGATCGGATCCGGCACGGCCGTCGGAAAACGCCAGATGCGTCCGTCGCGATTGAACAAGAACTGCGCGCCGTCGCGCGTCCAGTTCGGCGCCTCAAAACGCGCCTTCTCCACATGCTTGATCGTGCGAATCGTAGAGTCGATCGCCACAGTTTCGAGCGTGCTGTAAAGCGTGGAGTTCTTTTCCGTCACGGGCGCCGCGGCTGCCGATAGCGGCTCGAGCGTCACGTTCGAAAATATCGCCTGCTCCGTCACGTCCTTCTCGTGCGCGCTAAGTCCAATGCCGATATAGAAATCTCCGTCGAATGGCACCGGAATCGACGCACCAGACGGCGCGAACGCGTTCTCCGGCCCACTGCCTATATAAAGGTACGCGTAGCCGCCGCGCTTCACGATGCGCATGCGAATGGGCTGCGTCTGCACCTGATTAAAAAAATGTTTCGCGGGCGGCATCTGCGGCAGCCCATCCTTATATATGGGCGCCATGGTCTCGATCTCGGTGGTGATGCCGCCTTTCGTCTCGCGATATTGCAGCGCGAGCAGCCCGCTTCCGTGCAGCGCCGCATCGACGTACGGCGAATCCGCGTCGAGCGACTGACGGATCATCAGCACCGCCTTGCGATGCGGGTTCACGCCCTTCCCGATAAACGAAACATCCGCCGCGAGCGATACATCGCCCGACATTTTCTTCCACGCAAACTGGAACGCGTCCTGCGTGCTCCAAATGTTTTCGCCGCTAGCGCTCAGCGAATAGGTGTGCGACGTCGGCTCGTACGTGATCGCCCCGGGATGCAGCACCGTCCCCACATCCTGGCTCTTCTCAAATATTCCCACCGCGCCACTCTGCTGCGCACGCATCGACACGCCACAAAGCAAGACCGCCGTCGCGGTCACCGCCGCCACCAACGCCAACCCACGCCGCGTCTTCATCGGTACTCCTTCTGCAAACACGCGCGGCATTCTACTCCACGCCGCCCGCGCGCACGCGTCCACACGCGACATTTTGAAAGTTGAACTACGAAAGATTGACTCCCGCGTGGGCGGCTGAAGGCATCCGGCTATTCAACAGCACACAGAAAATATTTCTATGCCACGCACGTCTCCGTAACAAGCGGGATTCAGTTCGACTTGTTTCTTGTGTCCTTAGTTCGATTGCCGCAAGGCCAAACACCTTTAACTCCTCACTCATCCGAAGTTGGGGAGAAGTGTGTGGCATAGAAATATTTTCTGTGTGCTTTTCGCAGCGAGTGCGCAAAGTCGCGCGCGGCGTCGCCCGCTCGGAATCACAGACAGTACGTGCGTACCTCCGTGTTCCGTTCTAGCCTCCCGTAATCGTGCGCATTGCTTGCGAACTAAGTTACAATGTCGCCATCTACCCATGCGACGCGCGCCCCTGAGTTTCGCGGCCCTCGCTTGTAGCTGCGCCTTCTTCGCAGCCACGAATGCTCCGCTCTTCGCGCAGGAGTTTCCGCAGTCACAGCCCGTCCACGTCCAACCCGGCCAGCTCGCGCAATCCACGTTGCCCAAACCGGTGAGGCTCCCTCCGACTCCACGGGCGCCGGCACCGGTGACGATCGCCGCCACTTCACTCTCTGACGCCGCCACGAAAATCGCCACCGCGCTAGACGAGTTCAACGCGACCAATGTCGCCGTCCTCGATTTCGCGCGCCCGCAAGTCGCCGAATGGAATCGCGTCGGGCTACAACTTGCCGCAGACTTTCGCGCCGACCTCGCTACCTCTGCGCCGGGCATCAAACAAATGCGTCGCGACGACATGCTGAAATATCAGAAGCACTCGGGCCTCCCCCAGGAAGACCTCGCGCTCCACGGTATGCCCACTTACGTCCTCTACGGCTCAGCATCGTGCTCGAGTTCACCGCGCACCCTGTGAAACGCGACGTCGATTTCGTGAACGTTGAACTGCCGATGACGATGACGCCCGAACTCGCCGCGCTCGTCGAGCCGGAACCGCCGCTTCCCCTTCGCGGACTCCCGGTTGCCGGCACAGACGGCTACACCATGCCTGCGTGCGACTACTGCCCGCAGGCCTCGTACACGGACGCCGCTGTAAAGGCGAAGCTGCAGGGCGAGGTGCTGCTGTTTGTTGCGATCGAGCCGTCCGGCGTGGCGGGCGAGATTCACGTAATCCGCGGATTACCGTTCGGACTCTCCGACGCTGCCGCGGATTCGATCCGCACCTGGCGCTTCAAACCCGCGCTCGGCCCCGACGGCAAGCCAGCCGAAGTCGCTCAGACCGTCGAATTTAGGTTCGGACTTTTCTGACGCCTGCGCGGCGATTGCTGCACAAGCACGTTACCTCCGTGCCCTCCGCCTTTCTCGGCGTTCTCTGT
>JBEKJW010000133.1:0-12716 GCA_050011035.1 Candidatus Acidiferrales bacterium | reverse complement strand
CCGACATTCCATTCACCGCCGCGGCGATTCTCGGAACGGAGGGTGGTGCGAAAGCTTCCGAAGCGGGATACAAGACGCCGCCGGACGACGTCGACAACGGCGACGCGGACGAAGGAATCTACCGCAATGAATTTCTGAAATTTTCCTACACCTACCCGGCGAAGTGGATTCCCGATCCGCCCGAAGAACTCGAGCGGCAGAACGGCAACGCGACGCGATGGGTCGAAAGCCAGCCGCTTGCAGGGTTCACGGTGGTGCCCGTTCCGAAAGTTCTGATGACGGCACGGCCCGACGCGCGTTCACGCGTCCCATTCGCGCGCATCAGCGTTCAGGCTGCGGGCGCGACAGACATAAAGAGCGCGCAAGAGGATGCCGATCGTGTGGTGCGAGTGAGCGGCGCGATACTGAAAACGCCGCCGCAACCTATCGCGGTGGGCAAACATACGGTGTTCCTGATGGATTTTGAAGTGCCCACGGCCGATCCGCCGTTGTGGCTCGCGGCCGTCGAATTTCAAGCGGGAGCGTGCCGCGCAACGATTGAGCTGGTGGCAGCGTCGCACGACGAACTCGCAAAAATCGTGAAGACGCTTCCGTCGCTCACGTTCTACGGCCCGTAAGCCGCGCGCGGCTTTTACACTTCAGGCTTTGGATCTTCGCTGGTCGCGTCGCCAACCGAGAAGTACGAGCAATCCGGATGCTGAAACACAAGCGCGCTGACGCTCGCTTCCGGATCCATCATCATTCCATCCGTCAAATGCACGCCGATTTCCTCGGGACGCAGTAGTAGCCAGAGGCCGGCCTGATCTTCCAAGTTCGGGCACGCGGGATAGCCGAAGCTATAGCGCTTGCCGCGGTAGCGCGACGTAAAGCGATCCTGCATCGTCATCGTCGGCGAATCGGGAAAGCCCCAGTCCTCGCGGATGCGCCGGTGCAGCCATTCCGCGCATGCTTCAGCGGTCTCGATCGCGAGCGCCTGCAGCGCATGCGAAAAAAGGTAACGCCCCGCGGCCTTAGCTTCTTCGGATTTTTCGCGGATATTTTTTCCAGCCGTCACCACAAACAGCGCCAGATGATCGCGCTCGCCCTTCACAGCCGGCAAAACGTAATCGCTCAGGCAGAGTTTGTCCTTCACGCGCTGGCGCGGAAAGTGGAAGGTGTGAACCGGCGAGTTCGCCGCAGGTTCAAACAGCGCGATGGAATTGCCCCGGCGTTCGGCTTCGAAGAACTGCCACACCGCGCCGATCTTCATGTAGCTCGCGCACTCCTGCTTCACTTCATCCACGGCGGCCGCCAGTTCGAGGGCACGCGGATCGCGCGCCGCGAGCGCCTTTTCGAAGCTGCCGCGGAAGCCGAGGTGCCGGCCAAAGAGCATGTACGAATTCACGTAGCTCCAGATTTCCGCCAAGTCCGGCACCGCACGAACTTTGCGCTCGAGATACGCGACGTGCTGAATCGGCAGATCGAAGCGCACGCGCGGAGACCGCTCTTCGCCTGCGGGCTCAAGGGGCGCGGGCGGTTCTTCTTCCAGCACTGCCGTACCGACGTGCACATGTTTTTCGATTGTGGTCGCGCGCGTCGAAGGATCGCTCAATTCGTTCATCAGACGCAGGCCGGTCATCGCGTCCTTCGCGTAACAAACGGCGCTGGAATATTGCGGCGCGATTTTCGTGCGTGTGAATTTGTCGGAAAGCGCCGCGCCACCCACAAGCAGCGGCACGGTGATGCCAGCCTCGCGCAAGTCCGAAGCGGTGGTCACCATCTGCTGCGCGCTCTTCACCAGCAATCCGGAAAGGCCAATCGCGTCGGGTTTGTGCTCGCGATAGCCCTTGATCAGATCCTCCGGCGGAACTTTGATTCCGAGATTGACCACGTCGTAGCCGTTGTTCTTCAGGATGATCTCGACGAGATTCTTGCCGATGTCGTGCACGTCGCCCTTCACTGTGGCGAGCACCACTTTCGCGCGCTTCTCGGTGTCGGCCTTCTCCATGAAGGTTTCAAGATGGCCCACGGCCGTCTTCATTGCTTCGGCGGACTGCAGAACTTCGGCCACGATCAGCTCGTTGTTGTTAAAGAGGCGCCCAACTTCGGCCATTCCCGTCATCAGCGGGCCGTTGATGATGTCGAGCGGAGCGACGCCTTCCTTCAGCTTCAGGTCGAGGTCGGGTATCAATCCGTCTTTCGTGCCTTCGAGGATGTAGTTCGAGAGGCGCTGATCGAGCGGCAAATCGGCAGCCTTTTCTTTTTTCCTGGCACCCGCGCCGCGAAAGTGTTCCGCGATCGCGGCGATGTGGAATTGATTCACGGCGGCTTTCTGCTCGCGTGACTGCTGGCGCCAATCGGCGGGAAGATCGCGCAGCAGCACGGCGTTTGGGTGGTCGGCCGGCACATCCACGGGCGGCGTGTTGAAAAGAAGATGCTCCGCGAGCCTCCGGTCTTTTTCGGGTAGCGAGCCGTACCGCTCCAGGCGCTCGGCATTCACGATGGCAAGGTCGAGCCCGGCTTTCGTGCAGTGATACAGGAAGACCGAATTCACGACTTCGCGCGCGCCCGGTGGCAGACCGAACGACACGTTCGAAATTCCGAGCACGGTGCGAACGAACGGAATCGCCTTCTTGATCTCGCGAATGCCTTCGATGGTTTCGACGGCGCCGCCGATGTAATTCTCATCTCCGGTCGCGCAAGGGAACACCAGCGGATCGAAAATGATGTTCTCGGCGTGGATGCCAAATTTTCCAGTGAGCAGTTCGTGGGAGCGCTCGGCAATCTCGCGCTTGCGTTCTCGCGTGAATGCTTGCGCCTGCAACGGATCTTCGTCGATGCAGCCGACGATCACCGCCGCGCCGTACGACCGCGCCAGCGGGCACACACGTTCGAACTTCTCTTCGCCGTCTTCCAGGTTGATCGAGTTGATGATGCTTTTACCTTGGCAGTAGGTGAGCGCAAGCTCAATTCCGCGCGGATCGGTGGTGTCGATCATGATCGGCGCTTTGATTTTGCGAATCAGGTGCTCGTAGAAAGGCGGAACGTCGTTCAACTCTTCGCGATCCGTGCTCTGAAGGCAGACGTCCACGATATGCGCACCGCTCTTCACCTGACGGCGAGCGATTTCGGTGGCTTCTTCCCACTGTTCGGCGGCGACGAGATTCTTGAACAACCGTGAACCGATTACGTTTGTGCGTTCGCCGACGATCAACGGCCGCGTGGATTCCTCGGCTTCCACCATTTCCAGACCCGAAAATACGGCGCGATGACTCGAAGCCGGCGGCACGCGCGTTTTTTTCTTCTCCGCCATCTGCGCGATGGCGCGGATGTGTTTTTCGGTGGTGCCGCAGCATCCGCCGACGATGTTCAGCCAGCCGCGATCCGCGAACCGCTCGAGCTGTTCGGCGAGCGACGTTGGCGTTTCCCCGTAAGAATTGTCGTCCGGATTCGGAAGGCCGGCGTTCGGATAGCACGAGACGGCCCGGTTCGTAAGCGACTGAAGCGTGCGGATGTGGTCGGTCATGAACTCCGGACCGGTCGCACAGTTCAATCCCAGCGCAATCACGTCAACGTGGTCAAGAGAAGCCCATAGCGCTTCTACGCCCTGGCCCCCGAGCATGGTGCCGTTCTGCTCGATCGTTACTGAAATAATCAACGGGATCGGCTGGCCGATTTCCCGGCCAAGCTCATGGATGGCGAGGACGCCGGCTTTGATGTTGCGAGTGTCCTGGCAAGTTTCGAGAAGCAGCAGATCAACGCCGCCTTCTACGAGGCCGCGAGCCTGTTCAAGATAATTGTTGCGAAGCTGCTCGAAGGTGATGCCGCCAGTGACGCTGATGGCTTTGGTAGTGGGGCCCATGGAGCCCGCCACGAAGCGAGGTTTCTCCGCGGTAGATACGGCGTCAGCGGCTTCGCGGGCGAGTTCGGCGGCGGCGCGACTGATGCGAAGCGCCTCCGCTCCCAGGGAATACTCGGCGAGGACGATGGGCGTGCTGCCGAAGGAGTTCGTTTCGATGATGTCCGAGCCGGCTTCGAGATACTTGCGATGAATGCCGGAGACTACGTCCGGACGCGTGAGTACAAGATTCTCGTTGCAGCCTTCGAGCGCGGGTCCGCCGAAGTCTGCAGCTGTGAGGTTCTCCTGCTGCAGCATGGTGCCCATCGCGCCATCGAGCACAAGAATCCGCTGGCGGAGAAGTTCGCGGAGGGCGGCGCCTTGTTGGATCAGGTTTCTCATCGAGCTCATCGGGGCACCTCCCTAACAACGCCAGAAGGCGCAGGAGAGGCTAAAGAAAATTCTATAGACACATTCGATGTGGCGCGAGAAAAGGTCGATGCAAGGTTCGAAGAACGAAGAGTGCGAATGCGCGAGGCTGCCGGAGAAGCAGACAGACGCTCGATATGCGGGTAAACGGTCACACGACTTAGATTCAATGTTTGATCGAAGGTTTACGCTCCTTGACTGTCGAGAAATTCAATGGGCACGCCCGAAGGCAGCATTCCCGCAGCGGCGCCACGCTGCAGAAGCGTGGTCACGGCGCGGCGGCCATCGGCGCCGTAATCGAGCGTCCATTTGTTCACATACATCCCAACGAACTTGTCGGCGAGCACCGGGTCCATATCGCGAGCAAATTGCAGCGCGTAATCGAGGGCCGGCTCACGGTGATCGAGCGCGTACGCCACCGATTCCCGGATGATGCGCGAAACTTGACGTCCCAATTCCGGCCCGAGCTTGCGGCGGATCGCATTCGCGCCAAGCGGCAGCGGTAATCCGGTCTCTTCCTGCCACCAAATGCCGAGATCAACCACTTTATTGAGCCCAATCTGCGAGAACATCAGCTGGCCCTCGTGAATCAGGAGGCCAGCTTCCACTTCCTTGGCCTGGACCGCGTCCAGAATCTTGTCGAACGGCATCGTCACGGTCTTGACGTTGGGCTCGAAGAGCTTCAACGCTAGATATGACGTGGTCAGTTCGCCCGGAATCGCTATGGTGCGTCCTGCAAGTTCCGTCTTCTTCAGCGGGTGATTCGAGACGACGATCGGCCCGTAGCCCTCGCCGAAGCTCGCGCCGCAGTCCATCAAGATGTACTTGTCGGCTACGAACGGATACGCGTAGAAACTGATCGCCGTGACGTCGTAAACCTCGTTCTTCGCGTCGTGGTTCAGCGACTGGATGTCCTTCAGGACGTGCGTGAACTTCACGCCCGGCAGGCGCACCTTGTTGGTGGCCAGCGCATAGAACATGAAGGCGTCATCGCTATCGGGCGAGTGCGCGAGTTTGATCTCGGTTGTGGCGGACATTACAGGCGTCGACATCTCTCCGTCCTTGCGGCGTCACAAAGATCGTTCACTCACCGCTGCCGGGACTGGGTAAGCCTCGGGGGCGGGTCTAACGAAGCTGGTGCCACGGCTTCGAACCCGCTGCGGTGAAACAACCAGGAGTGCACGTCGAACAACGTGAGCCCGAAATTTCGAGTGCCAAGAATAGCACACGTGGCCGGAACCGTTCCACATGGGGACGTGCGGCGAGCCGCCGCGGGCGGGGTGGCACAGGCTGGCGTCTGCGAGCGCGCTGTACGCGAGCTAACTTGCCACGGTGCGTCAACCGGCGCTACTTCGAACTGCCGCCGCGCAACGACCCGGGATTCGGGCTTGGGAGCACCCACGTTGCGATGTTCTCGATCACCGCGTGGTCGACGTGACCCGGTTGGTCGTATTCCTTGGGGCTCGAGGCGCCCGAGCCGTTGATAAAGAGGTGGTTCGCGTCGGGATAAAGTTTGAGCGTCACGTTTGAGCGCCTGCCAAGCGCGGATTGCCAGTCGGAGTAATTCGCGGGCGTTACTTGATAATCTCGGCCGCCTTGCAGAATCAGAATCGGAATTTTCAGCTTCTGAGCAGTCTTCACCGGATTGTAGTTGCGCAAATCGAGCCAGTACGCGCCGTACGTGGTCGCGCCCAGGAACTTCACCGTGTCGCCCGGCTTAAGGTCTTTGCTTTCGATCTGATCGGCGGATTGCTGCGCAGCCTCCACTTGCTTGTTGCCCTCAGCGCTTTGCGCTTCGCCCGTGTTCGCGAGAAAGTGGATCTGATCGATTTCGATGCGCTCGATCGGTTTGGTATTGCCGCCCATGATCACGATGCCGGCGATAATCGCATTGCCCGTGGCGATGCGCGGCGCGAGATACGCACCAAGGCTGTGCCCGAGTAAATACACCTGCTCGGGATTGACGCCCGGCTGCTTCGCTACCAGAGCGACGGCAGCGCGCGCGTCATTGATCGTCTCGTCGTTCACGGTGAGCAGCTTCGGATCGGCGGCGCTTTTCTCGCCGTACTGTTGGGTGCGCTTGGTGTAGCGATACACCGCGATACCATGCGACGCGAGTCCCCACGCAAGATCCTTAAACGGCTTGTTCGGCCCGATCGTTTCGTCCTGGTCGTGCGGGCCCGAACCTTGCACGAGAACGATCGCCGGAAACGGTCCCGGCCCGTTCGGGAGCGTCAGCGTGCCGGGAAGTTCGAAACCCTGGTCTTCAAGAGTGAGCGGCGTTTCGGTGAATGAACTTTGCTTCGCGTAGACCGGCGGCACCCACTGCGCTTCCTCCTGATGCGGCCGCAGGCGGATCCCGGCGATCTTGCCGTCGGGATCAAACGCGACGGTCGCATCCAGCATCCCCTGCTGGAATTGCAGGACCATCTTCGCCACGTCGAACGCCTGCGCTTTAGACACCTTGGCGCTCTGGATCGATTGAAAGGCGCCGTATTCCGGAGCCAGTTGCGCCCAACCGTCGCCGAGTTTCCCCGGCGGCAGAGCCGCCGCCATCTTCGCGTCGTACTGCGATTCCACGGCGGCGAAGTTGCCGCTCGCCACGTTCTGGATCACTTGGCGCGCGCTCGCTTCGACTTGTGAAGAGGATTGAGACGGCGGAGGCGCTGGAGATTGCTCTTGCGCACCAACGCCAAGCGGCGCGACGAACGCAGCCGTAGCAGCGAACAAAATTGCGACAGCGATCGATTTCATGGAGGTCCTCTTACGAGCTAGGCGGACGGGGCGCGCGAAGTGTTCCCGCAGCGTGTTAGTCGCGATGGCGGAAGATCTCAACGCCACCGACAGCCGCCAAAATTAGCGCCATCTTGATCAGCTCGCCAGGTAGGAAGGGAAGTGCGCCCAGCGTCACCGCCTGGCGCCAACCGAGATGGAGACCAGACGCCAGCCACGCGCAGCCGCCAAAGAAGATCACAATTTCGCCCGCGATCAGAGCTCCGGCAAGAAGTCCTGCGCGCACGGCAGCGGTAAGATGCGATGCAGCAGAGGAAGCGCGCGCACTCATCCATCCGGTGACGTATGCCGCGAACGGGTACGACATTAAGTAGCCGCTCGTCGGTCCCGCGAAACGAAGAACGCCGGGCGCTCCGAGTGGCTGAAAAACCGGCAGCCCAGCAGCGCCTTCGATAAGGTAGAGAATCACGGCCAACGCGCCGCGCCGCGCGCCAAGAAGTACGGCGATCAGCAGCACGCCAAACGTCTGACCGGTGATCGGCACTGGCGTCCACGGCAGAGGAATCACGATGTGGGCGCAGAGCGCGAGAAGAATCGTCGCGGCGACGATGCGCACGGCATCGGCTGCGACACCTTCCACGGGAAGAATTCGATCGGCGAGCACTTTCGTTTCAGACATCGTTTCCTCGATCAACGTGAGATTCCCTAACCGCACAGACGACGCGATTATACCCGACGCGCCACGCGTCACTCGGATTTTTCGCCGTCGATGAGCGGATCTTCGAACATCGCGACAGAGCCCTTTTTATCGGCGCCATGCACTTTGCCCGCTGAGTCCATATAGAACGAACGCTTGCCCGTGTCGGGATATTTTTGCGGCGTGGCGGCGAGTTCAAATCCCGTGTCGTTGCCGGCGGCGTCCGGAACGATGCGATAGCGGAAGGCGTAGCCATCCTTTTTTCCGGCAGCCATCGACTCATCCACAAGTGACGCTTGCTCGGCTGAAATTTGATCCTTGGGCGCCGGGCCGAGAACCGTGAGCGACTCAGGCATCGCGCCGAATACGCGGTAGTAGCGCTTGACGGCCTCAGAAAGATCACGCAGATCGTGCACAGCGGTCTCTTCACGGGCGGCTGCGTCCGACACGGCCCACTGTTTGGCGAGCTGCGGCACGTCGAAAAGAACCAGGCCGATGGAGAGGAGGTGCCAGCCGCCCGTTTCGCGGATCAGGCCGAAGTCGGCATCGGCGCCGTCCACAACCGAGACCGGAACGAACGCCAGGTTTTCGTGAACGCGCGGAACGCCGAGGTGATATTCCACCGTCGTGCCGGGGCCTTGGCAGCGCATCGCCGGCAGGCCGTCGTTGCCGCTGACGAGCAATGGCTTGCCCGATTGATCCGAGAGCGAAATCCGCTGCATCACTTTCAGGCGCATTTCAGGCGAGAGCGCGCGGAACGCGGCGGCATTGTCGCCCGCGAGATGAGTTGAAAATTGCGCTTCGTTCAAGCGACACGCGGAACCGAGTATTTCGGTTAGCGCGTCTGAGGGAGTTTGCGGGGCAGCGGGCGGCGCGTCTTGCGCACGCAAACCCGCGGGCGATAATACCGACGCGGCGAACATCAAAGCGAGCGCAAGCGACATGCGAGTGGTGCGATTGTGTACAGCAAAAGTCATGAAGTCTGGGATTTCGCCTGGGCCAGGATGGTTGCCAGATTACTGGTGAATTTGGAGCGCGGCATCACGTTGGCGCAGCCGGCGGCGCGAGCTTTTTCCGCGAGATCGAGCTGAACGTGGGAGAGAAAGCCGACCAACGGCGCACCACTGGAAGCGGCACGCGCAATCGCATCGAGCGGATTATTACGCGCGTTGAGGTCGATCACCACCAGGCCCGGTTTTTCCAGGTCGAGTTCGGCAAACAGCGCGTCCGGCGTGGTACAGAAACGGACGTCGACGCCGACCAACTTGGCGGTTTCGCGGATTTTTGCCTGAAAGAAAATGTCGTCGACGAAAGCGAGAGCCTCAGCCATGGTGTCAACGATTGTACCGTGGATTGCCGCTGTCAATGGCCCGCGGCCGTTTCGAAAAAGGCGCGGCGATGCGATATAAAGGTTCGAGAGGAAAACATGAACCGCATGCCAAATCCGGACGCGCTGCCGGGTATCCCCGTGCTTGAGCAGACGCCGATCATTATCGAGAAACTTGTGTGGGGAGCGACCGACGAGCAGCTGCACTGGAAGCCGTCGCAGGAGCGCTGGTCCATTTCTGAAGTGCTTGCGCATCTGGCGGAATCGGAGCTGACGTTCCGCGGGCGCATCGAGAAAATGGTGGCGGAGAAAAATCCGCCGCTTCCTTCATACGATCAGAACGCGGCCTACGCAGCGGGAAAGTATTCGAAGGAGCGCGCGAAGGAGAATCTGAAACTCTTCTGCCACGAGCGCGACCGCTCGCTTTCGGCGTTGCGTTACGTACCGGCTGCCGCGGCGGGGCGGACGGGGCAGCACGAAAAGCTCGGACCGATCACCATCGGCCACCTCATGAATGAATGGGCCTTTCACGATCTCGGACACATCCGCCAGATTGCCGAGCTGTATCGCGCGCACGCTTTTTATCCGTACGCCGGACCGTTCAAGCAGTTTTACGATCCGAAGCCATGACCGCAAGTGCAGGGAGCGTGATTGTGACGCTCTACACCCGCGAGGGCTGCCACTTGTGCGAGGAGGCTAAAGCGGCAATTCTCCTGTCGATTGCGAGCGCAGGCGCAGAGTTGCGCGAGATCGACATCGATGACGATGCAGAATTGCGCGCGATGTACAACGATTCGATTCCGGTGATTTTTGTCGGTGTGGATTTTTTTGGGCGGTATCGCGTGGATGCGAAGAAGTTCGAGAAGGCGTTGGAAGCTGCGGGAAGAAAAAGCTAATCGAGGTTAGTGCCCCGACTTGGGTGTGGCAGCACCGACGCTCTCATCAGGAACGTCGCCCGCGCGGCCTTTCACGCGGTCGTACACGCTGAAGTGGCAGGTCGAGCCGAGCGCTTCGTTGTAATACGTGGGTACGCCAAGCGCGGTGCGCAACTCCTCGTTGAACTTGCGAAGTTCCTGCAACTGAATCACGGAGACGGGGAACTTCTTGCCTTCGTGCGTGATCAGAAATTTCTGGTAGCCCGCGTCCCACAGCGTTGTGAACTGTCCCTGCAGCATGATGCAGGGAATCTCGGTCATCTGGAAGCTGCCTTCCTTACCTTTGCGAAGCTCGGCGCCGCAGTTGTACTTTTCAATGCGGACCACGCCGCCGGAATTGCGGACCAGGAAGCCCTTCGCCGAGAGAGTCTCGATGCGCGGCTGATCGAAGAGTTTGTTCACGTACCACACGGCCCAGTAAGGATAGGGAAAGCGCGGCGTGGATGCAAGAGGGTTGCGGCGCGCGCCGTTCGCCGGCCTCGTTTGGCGCGAGTGAAACGGGCGATTCTGCTAAACTGGCTCGACGAAATTCGCTGAATATCCGGCGAATCCTTCAGCATCTAAGCAACTGAAAGCGCAAGGCGTAGCGGAGCTGTAGGTGTAGCTGCAGGCGGCAGTCACGTGGAGCGCGAGAGTTTACGAATTGTCTAACGAGCCAGCAATTTCGGACACATTGAACGCGTCGCGCGACGCCGAAGCGCTCGTGCGCGGCACGAATCTGCTTTCGCTGATCGGCAACACGCCGCTCCTGCGTTTGGAGCGCATCGGCTCCGAGTTTCCAAACGCCGAGCTGTACGCCAAAGCCGAGTGGTTCAACCCCGGGGGCTCCGTGAAGGACCGCGCCGCGTACTCCATGATCCGCGACGGCGAGAAGCGCGGGCTCCTGAAGCCGGGCAAAGTGATTCTGGACGCGACCAGCGGCAACACCGGCATCGCGTACGCAATGGTCGGCGCGGCGCTCAGTTATCGGGTGAAGCTGTGCTTGCCGACCAGTGCGTCGCCGGAACGGAAACAAATTCTCGCGGCGTACGGCGTCGAGGTTGTTTACACACCCGGTGACGAAGGTACCGACGGCGCGATTCGCAAAGTGCGCGAAGTTTACGCGGCTGATCCGGAGAAATATTTCTATCCCGACCAGTACAACAATCCCGCCAATCCGGAAGCGCATTACAACGGCACGGGGCGCGAGATCTGGGCACAGACCGAAGGGCGTATCACGCACTTCATCGCAGGACTGGGCACGAGCGGAACGTTCGTGGGAACCACGCGCCGGCTGAAAGAACTGAATCCGAATATCAAGTGCGTCAGCGTGCAGCCGGATTCAAGTTTCCACGGCCTCGAAGGCTTGAAGCACATGGAGACGGCGATCGTCCCGGGAATTTACGACTCAACGCTCGCCGATCGCGACATGGGCGTCGAGACCGAGCCTGCGCAGAAACTAACAAAGCGTCTCGCGCGCGAAGAAGGGATTCTCGCAGGAGTGAGCGCCGGAGCGGCCCTCTGGGCTGGCCTCGACATCGCGAAGAAGTTGCCCAAGGGCGAGCGCGCCGTGATCGTGATGATTTTCCCGGACTCGGGCGAAAAGTATCTCAGCGAACGCTACTGGAGCGAGGAGTGAGCATCGCTCCGCTAAAGATTTCCGAGGACTTGGCAGCGCGAATTCGGGCGCACGGTGTGGAAACGTATCCGCACGAGTGCTGCGGCGCAATTTTAGGATCGGACGATACGGATCGCGTGGTGCGCGATTTGATGCCGCTGCAGAACCGGCGCGACGATTCTCCCCGGAATCGTTTTGAGGTAACGCCCGACGATGTGCGCCTGGCGGAGAAGACGGCGAGCGAGAAGAAACTCGATCTGATCGGCTGGTACCACTCGCATCCCGATGCTCCGGCGCGGCCGAGCGAATATGATCGCGAGCACGCCTGGCCGTGGTACAGCTACATCATCGTCAGCGTGCAGAAGGGCGAACCGAAGGACATCAATTCGTGGCGTCTGAAGGACGATCGTGCGTCCTACGATCCGGAGCCGATTGCAGTAAGCACGAAGTAGCGCAACGAGCGAAACGAATTTCAGAACACGAGAGAGGCAGGAGGACGGCTGATGGCAGTGAAGGTGATGATTCCCACGCCGCTGCGAGCGTATGCGGGCAAGCAGCAGAGCGTCGAAGTGCAAGCGGCGAATGTAGGCGAGGCGCTGAAGGCCCTCACCACGCAGTTCGCGGATTTGAAAAAGCATCTCTACAACGACGAAGGAAAGCTGCGGAGCTTCGTCAACGTCTATGTGAACGACGAAGACATCCGCTTCGCACAGAAAGACGCGACGCCAGTGAAGGATGGCGACGTGGTGAGCATCATCCCGTCGATTGCGGGCGGGCGCTAACCGAGGGAGTCGACTTATGGCAACTGGGCCAGACATTGCGAATGCAGCATCACCGGCGACGAGCCTGACCAAGTCCGAGATTCAACGCTACAGCCGCCACTTGATCATGCCCGAAGTCGGCATGGACGGGCAGCTGAAGCTGAAGAACGCGAAAGTACTGTGCATTGGAACGGGCGGGCTTGGCGCGCCGCTCGGCGTTTATCTCGCGGCTGCGGGAGTGGGCCGCATCGGCCTCGTCGATTTTGACGTGGTCGACAACTCGAATTTGCAGCGCCAGATTTTGTTCGGCACGAAGGATGTCGGCCGGCCGAAGATCGCTGCGGCCGCGGACCGGCTGCGCGACCTGAATCCGGAAATTCAGATCGATACGTTCGAGACGCGGCTCACCAGCGACAACGC
>JBEKJW010000132.1:0-18995 GCA_050011035.1 Candidatus Acidiferrales bacterium | reverse complement strand
GCAGTCTTATCCCAACCACGGCAGCGTTCCGGGCGATTTAACCTATGAGGCGATCTTAGCTCTTGTTTTCAATGCGATGTGGGTTCGAGCTGAGTGTTGCATCGACCTATTGAATCCACCGCCGAAACCGGACAAGTGACGCCTAGTCAAATCCATTTGTCCGTGACGCGACTTAGCAGGAGCTGGGGTTTTCTTTGTTTATTCGCGAGTGGAACTTGCGGGAACCTGGTCCGCCCTGCAACTGCCACACCCCTGGATTCCTCCACTTTGTCTTCGCTTGAAATCCCATCAGTTCGAAATGGCGAACGAAATTTTCCGGCGAAGCTCTGCGTAGTAGGAACAGCGGCGGATGCAGCCCGTCTGTGCGGCCAAAACGCTCAAGAAAGGAGTCGACTATGGACAGCAACGCCATCGGTCTGCGATCGGTGTTTGTCGGACCGAGGGGGTTGCGCGCAGCATGGCGGCTGCTGATTTTCCTACTGATGTTAGTCGCGATGGGAGCGGGCGCGCGGGCGATCATCATCCGGCTTCTGATCCCGGCGGGATTCTCGCCCGACACATTCACGCCATCGAGTGTCGCCATACCGGATGCTTTTTTCGTATTCATCATTGCGGTGGCTGCATGGGTCATGAGCAAGATCGAAGGGCGCAAGATCGGTCAGTATGGCCTGCCCTTCCAACCAGGGCTGATGAAGCACTTATGGCTGGGTCTATGGATCGGCATTCTCGCCAGCAGCGCAACCGTGCTCATCATTTACCTGTTGCATGGGCTTCAGATCGCACGCCCTGCGATTCATGGCACCGCGATTCTGGTTTCAGCGGGTGCCTGGGCCGGAGCATTCCTGTTGGCAGCCATAGCGGAGGAGTTTCTGTATCGCGGGTATGCGCAGTTCACGCTGACGACCGGCATAGGTTTTTGGCCCGCAGCAGTGGTTCTCTCAGCTCTCTTTGGGTTCGGTCACCTGAGCAATAAAGGAGAAACCATACTCGGAGCGCTGTCCGTCGTGTCGTTTGGACTGTTGTTGTGTTTCTTTCTGCGGCGAACCGGAACTCTGTGGTGAGCGGTGGGCTTTCACATCGGCTATGACTGGAGCCAGACGTTTTTTTATGGAGTGCCCAACAGCGGATTTATCCCCTCGCACAACCTCTTCAATGTGACTTTGAACGGGCCACTGTGGCTAACGGGAGGAACGGTGGGTCCCGAAGCGAGCGTGATCTGTCCGCTCGTCTTGGGCGTGGTGGCGATGCTGTTCAGCCTGAGACATCGAGAAGCGAGATATCAGGCATGAGTTCTTCGGCCGATCTTTGCAGCTGCGCCGAAATTCACAGTCTAGACACCCGGGGCCGTGGGCTGCGGCGGTCAGGCAAGCGCCACCACATGGCACATACAATTGAGGAAGACATAGCAAACATTGTCGTCACCGGTATTCATCTCAGCGGTTTCTGCGCTCGTTCACGCAACGCTCGACGCCACTGCCTTTCGTTTTGCCGGCAGAAGCGCTAACAAGACGCATCCAATCACAGTGAAAAGAACCACATCGGTAAAGTCCCGGTGCACGCCGTGAATCCGGGCTTGCACGGTTTGAATAGCCATTACCGCGGCATGAGCGATGTTCCACCATGCCGCCAGAGCAATCACCGAGCGATGCTCAGATGGCCTCTTCGCGGCCAGGAGTAGAAAGACCCCGACCGGAATAAAAAAGCTCAGAAACATCGGATCGCACTCGTTCTTCTGCACCAAAAGCCAGCTGGAATGCCGCAAATCCAGATACAGAAAATAAATCATGGACACATCGATCAGGCCCACGATCACCAGGACGATCTGTGTCAGGCGTTCTCTTTTCATAGTGACCTCGTCATACTGACCTCATTTGAGCGAATTCCCTCTCCGAACTATCTTCAGCTTCGACCGCTGACCAAGTCCACGCCTGCCAGACGATGACCGACGTGCATACAGTTTCGATCGTCGCGAAGAACAAGTACTCAGGAAGAGCGGGTGTCCGGGCACCGACAAGAGGCGGAATGAAGGTCAGAGAACCGTTTATGAAGGTCAAAATTGCGCCCGCGATGATATTCGCCAGCCGGTTCGCTCCAAACGGAAGCAGTCGAGACGCCACAATCATGGCGATGGGAATTTCCATCAAGACCGCTGAACCCAGCAGAGCCCATGGTGGGAGATGTGGGGCCTCGACTAAATTTGGCGAGCCAACAATAGCAAACAGGGCGATGACGTCCGCATACAGGTAGTTCAATAACGCGAAGATCCAGAATAGAGATAACCGCGCTTTCGTGTCATGCATGTCAACCTCCTTCGCTTTCCCCCCGCACGGTCGCCTGCCACGTTATGAACAAGCGGCCTATCATAGCCGTACTACGAGTGAGGCCTGCAAAAAGACTCATCCCTCGAACAGCGAAGAGACTGCAACTTAGGTGACTGGAGAGAAGCAGGTCCGAAGTTTCCCGTGCTGAAGCGCGCACAGGCGAAGTGCGCCAAGTTGCAGCAACGAACGAACTTCCAGTTCTACCTCGAGCGGGGATACTTAACTGTTGAAATCGATCGTTGCGCTGGCCAAAACTAAAAGAAAAAGATCATGTCGCCGGCGCCAGTGAGTTGATTCTTTTTGTGGCCCAGGTCATAGGCGGGCGCATCGTACGAGCGCTCGTAACGAATTTCCGGGCGGAGCAGAATCGTGGTGCCGATCCAGTGGCCCCAGCCCAGCAGGTGCTCGGAATAACGCGATTTCGTGCCGGTGCGCTGGCCAACCATGTCATCCAGATACTCGTTGCGGATCGTGATGTAGTTCTTTGGATCGATTTCCTTCTCGAGATAATTCACGACGGCCCATTCAGGGGCGTAGCAGGTGAGGACGGCCACGTCCGAGCAGTAGGCGCCGTTCGCGCCGATCTCGAGAAGCGGAGCGGCGGCCGGATTATTCACGTTGGGAACGTCTTTCTCCCACATGTACCAAGCCTCGGTACCCGTATGCCAAGACGGATGCTCACTGAACTTGTGAAACCAGGTGAGGTAGAACGAATTCAGGTTGTTGTACGCGTATTTGCCGTCATTCAACGCGTTGATCATTGGATAAATCGAGTCCCTGCCGTCGTTCCACGTGTACATGAAACCGAGGTTGAGCGTGGGCTTGGCGTCATGGGTGTTCCACGGCGGAGTTTCGCAACCTGCGGAGATGCCGCCCTGGAGCATCCAGTGATCGTTGAGTTTTACGGTCGCGTTGATGCCGGTCTGCGTGTAGCAATCAACGGTGTATAGCAGCGAGTGGCTGTACGTGTAATTATTCGGGGCGAGCTGCGCTTCGATGTCCGGCAACGAAATGTAGCGGCCGATCCGAATGTCCAGCCCTTGCGCGACCTGCCCCCAATACAGGTCGGCGTAGAACATGACGGGGTCGTAGCCGTATTCCAAATTTTTTCCCAGCAACTGATTGCTGAAGATCCCTTTCGCGGTGGTGTAACGATAGTCGAGGCCGTAGAGATTCGTGAAGCGGAAACCCCAATCAAAATGATCGGTTTGAACGGTGTCCGGCTGGCGCTCGAAGTACAGAACTTCCTGGTCGGGTTGCACGGAGTTCGGGACAACGTCGTAAGCGGCGGGCGCGTTCGCATAGCGGCCGCGATTCGAAGTGCTGACGTTGAAGCCCGCGTCGAGCCAACCGTAAATCTGGATGCCCGTGCGCTTGAACCAATCGCCGCGCGAACCGCTCCAGAGCGCTTGCATCAGCGGGCCTGATTGCGTCCAAGGCTCGCCGATCGTTGGCGAACCACCATACGGCCAGTCGGAAAATGGAAACGGGGGGTTGGTGACGGGGCTTGGAAAGCCACGTCGCGCTGGTGTCGGGCCGCTCGGCGTGGTACCAGTCCAGTCCTGCTTATAGGCACCGAAGAAGCGCTGGAAGAAATTTCCGCTCAACGTTTGCGGTGAAGTTGCCGCGGCGTCGCCGGATTGATCGGGCGGCGCGACTGAGCTGGATTGTGCGGAGTCGTTCGAGGCTTGCGCGGACGTGAACGGGTCGGCCGCGCCGATTGTGGAGTTGACGCTCGTCGAAGTTTCATCGGAATCTGCGTACGCTGCGGAGGAATTCACAGCTCCGCTTTGAGTTGTTGTGGTGGCCTGCGCCGAAGTAGTTTGCGCGGAAACGGACCGAGTGAAAGGCGATGCGAGGGCTGTCAGCGTCGTTACCACAACCCAAAGAACGGCCCCCGAGGATCGAACCATCTAGACGAACCCCCATTGGTTTCACAGTCGTGAAACTGTTCGCGGCAGGCGCCACGATGTGGTGCGACTATGTCGGTTTTCCATCAGGACGGCGTAAGAAAGTCGTAAAGAAGTCGTAAGCAGAACTGCGCGAATGAATGAGCCTTTTTCACCGCTCGATTCCGTCAGAGACTGTTCCCTGCCATATGTCGCATGTCCTGAGTACCGCCGTAACCTGAGCGGTGCCGATTCGCGAATTCTCAATGTCCGGTAACGCGACCAAGCAGGAGTGAACGAAGTTTTATTCCGCGGGCGCTGACGTATGTTGGAAGTAGACCAAGAGCCAGATAAGTTCGGCGAGGATCGGCCAGAACAGCACGACGGTGACATACCAACCTGTCTTCGAGGAGAAAGGGCCGGGAGCGTCGCTGTAGACCACAAGGCAGAGCGCCGCGTTGGCAAGATAGGCGGCGTTCAGCGCGGCCACACAAGCACTAGTCGGCGGCATGCTACCACGACGCACATAGAGAAGGATTCCACTGGCAATGACAATGCCGAAGCCGAGCGTAAGAACCGAGAGGCGCTGCCATTCGCTGGTGCCTGCGAGATGCAGCAAGAACGGCGTTTCCACGGCGACCGTGCCGAATACGGAAAGAGTTGCAACAATCCAGAGCACGCGGCGTCCTGCGGGCGTCGAAAGTCGTTTTGAGAAAAGCGCGCGTAGGCGAAGCCACACCATCGGAAACGCTAGAAAGAATGGCGCGCCGACGAGTGCGTGCCACCAGTTGCCTTGATTGCCGGGTACGCGAAGCGTGACCGCGTCAAAAGGCGAAGTACCGACGGCGAACGGCAAAAACACAGCGACGATGGCAACGAGCGAAATAATTAGCGCAATGGAGCTGTACCACCTCGGAGCTCTGCGGTCTTCCACCTCTATGGCGGACGAGATTGCAGACGGGCCCAAATGTTCATGCGTTTGCGGCATGGGCACGAATTTTATGCCGATTCGCGCGAGTTAAAGATTGAATTGTCGTCCGGTGTCTGAACCTGCAACTGCTGTGAAACTCTCTGGAGCAAGTTCCAAGTCCTGATTAACGAGTCTCAATGTCCGGTTACGCGACTATACGTCCACTGGCCAACTGGTTAGGCTCGGTGGGTCGGCACGGTCATCGAAAATAGTGGTCTACGGACACGGTCAGTGCAAACCGCCGCTTCTGAGTCCGTGTCCGAATTTGAACATTGACAGCCGAAAACGAGCATCCCCTAACGACGCGGCCCATCGTAAGTGATTTACAATGTGAGTCTTCCTGTTGGCACCCGTGGTGCAAATGAAGCCGCGAGGAGAACAAACATGTCACTTTTCCGCGATCTTAGAGTTGCGTTCCACTCGCTGATGCGGAGCAAAGGGCTCGCCACCATTGTGATCCTCACGCTGGCGCTTGGTATCGGCGCGAACGCCGCGATCTTCACGCTGGTGCGAGGAGTGTTGCTCAAGCCGCTCGTCAACCGTGACGAGAACAGGCTCATCTACATCCGCCAGAGCGCCCCCACCGGCGGACAGGACAACACCACGTTTTCCGTGCCCGAGATCAAGGATATCGAGGGCAGCGTCCATTCAGTCTCCGAATTCGGCGACTTCTCGCAAATGACCTTCACGATGGTCGGACTCGGCGAACCTCGCGTAGTTCACGGCGGCGTGGTCAGCGGCAACTACTTTGATGTAATGGGCCTGCGTCCTGTTCTCGGCCGTCTCGTCGGACCTCAAGACGCCGGTGCCGACGCCCCAGGCGTGATCGTGCTCACCTATGGTTTCTGGTCAACCGTTTACAAAAAGGACCCGAATGTGATCGGCAAGACCGTTCGGCTCACCAGCCTCGGCGATCGTTCCGCCACAGTCATCGGCGTCCTTGAACCCAGTGTGCCGTATCCCGCGGAAACTGAGATTATCGGCAATCTGGTCATCAGCCCGCATCATCTCTCCGCCACGATGGTCACCGGCCGCATCCATCGCATGACCGAACTCTTCGGCATGCGCACCGTCTACGCCTCCATGACGAAGGACCACCCCGATGCGTATCCCGATAACGCGGGCTACCGCATTGATGCCAGGATGCTGCGGGACGAGATTACTTCCAACGCGCGTACCGTTCTCCTCGTCCTTCTCGCCGCATCGGGCCTGGTCTTCATCATCGCCTGCTCCAACGTTGCCAACTTGATTCTCGCGCGAACGGTCCGCCGCGAGGGCGAGTTGGCCGTCCGTGCCGCGCTGGGTGCAAGCACTTGGGCGCTGCGCCGCATGTTGTTAGCCGAAAGCCTTCTGCTCTGCGGCGCGGGCGCAATAATCGGCGTATTGATCGCACAGCCACTCGTCACCATCCTGGCTCGATACGCCTCGCGCTTCTCGGTCCGCGCGCTGGATTTGACGGTTGATTCCACTCTGCTCTGGGTGGGAGTGGCGCTGGCCGTAGTCGCCGCGGTGATTTTGGCATTCGTGCCGCGCCTGCCCTCGGCTAACGCGTCGAATGGCATGAACCTCGCGAGCGGCAGCGTCCGCATCATCATCAGCACCAGCCGCCGCCAGCGCATCTTCGCGGTCACGCAGATAGCCGCGTCTTTCGTGTTGCTCGCGGGCGCATGCATGTTGATCACTACGCTGATCGCGTTACAAAGGATCCAGACCGGTGTCGATACGCGTCACGTCCTCGCCATCGACGTTCCGGTGCCGTCCAACGGAAGAACGCCTCAGCAAATCGTCGATTTTTACAAGGAATCGGTACGTCAGATCGATGCGCTGCCCGGGGTCAGCGAGACGGCCGTCGGTATGGTCGCTCCTTGGCGTGATGCCGACACCTTCGGTCCAGGTTTGCAATTCTCAGGTGATGGTCACGTCCATGGCAAAGACGATCCTCGCGCGCTGTCGCGTACCGTCTCTCCCGGCTTTTTCAGCGCGCTTGGCGTTCCCATTATCGCCGGCCGCGACTTCAACGCGCTCGATGACCAGACTCGAGAGCCCGTCGCGATCATCAGCGCCACTCTCGCCCAGCAGATGTTTCCTGGGCAGGATCCGATCAATCGCCATGTCTACTGGACCGATCCGGTGCTCGAGTATGTTCCCGGCACTCCGGCAGAAAAGGCGCGACTTACCTCGCCGCAACGCATCGTTGGCGTCGTCGCCGATGTGGACGACTATCATATCGTTCCGGTGCCTACCTCCACCATTTACAGCTCCTATGCCGACGGCGGAATGTTCGGCGGCCACCTGTTCATCCACACCACCGGAAATCCGTATTCGCTTGTGACGCCGGTAACGAAAATTATCCGGCAGATGTCCGCCGATGAACCCGTTGAGAACGCCGCCACTCTGGAAGACATCCGAGCAAAGGTTCTTGCGCCTGACCGCTTGAACACTCTGGTCTTTGGCGTGTTCGCGGCGGTCGCGTTGCTGATCGCCGTCGTTGGCGTCGCAGGCGTACTGGCGTTTTCTGTCAGCGCGAGGACGCGCGAATTCGGCATCCGCATGGCGCTTGGGTCACAGCCGGAAAATATACTCAAAGGTGTTGTCACGGAAGGTGCTGTGATGGCTGGCGTTGGCGTTCTGGCGGGCGCGGCCTTCGGGCTCGCCGCGGCGCGCGTGGCAGGCACTTACTTCGGCGACCTAAAAATGCCGGGCGCATTGCCCGTGATCGTTTCTGCGTTCGTGCTGCTCGGCGCTGCGGTCGTTGCGTCGATGCTGCCGGCGGCACGCGCCGCGCGCATCGACGTCATACAAGCGCTCCACTCAGAATAATTTTTCCGGCGCGCGAGTTTCCTGCTAGTCGATGAATCGTCGAAATGGAACGACTCCGGGGCCCTCATCGAGATTTTCTCTGACCGTCAAGCGGCGGCTAGAAGTGTCTCCTGACACGTCGCCTTCCAATTCCTGTTACGCAAACGCGAATCACCCGGGAGTAATCCGCATGCCTGATTAGCGACGTAACCGGACAGTTGAAATCCGACGAAATCCACATGCCCGGCTACGCGACAAATCGAGCGCTCGCGGACCAAATACCGTTTAACATGACCTCCAGCGGCCGATCCTGGTTAGCGCGCGGGCAGGCGCTGAGGACCAAACGATGGACAATAATCTGGTGGGCGCTGATCCGTTTTCGATCCTCACCGTCGTGGTCGCCCCGGCGGTGCTCACCAATGCATCGTCTGTTTTGGCGCTGGGCACGAACAATCGCCTCGCGCGCGTGGCCGATCGCACTCACGCCCTGACCGCGCAGTTATCAACGCTCCAGCCCGGATCCCGGGATTATGAGATCTCGAAAGCCGAGCTTCCCGCGCTGCAAACGCGAGCTCAACTACTGTTACGAGCGCTTCGCTGCTTTTACTTGGGCCTCGGATTATTCGCCAGCTCCGCGCTCGTCTCGATCGCCGGCTCTATTGTGGTGTATTACCGCGGACAGACGGCGTTCCAGGTAGCAGCCGGAATTGGCGTTGTGTGCGGAGCGGCGGCGGTCATCTCGCTGGTCTGCGGCTGTGTCCTGATGATTCGCGAAACGCAGCTAGCCGTGAAAGGCTTGGCCTATGACGCGAAATCTCACGGCGGCTAGGATGTTTCGGAGGCGTGCTGGGGAAGATTTGGGAGTTGGCGCGGCGTGGAAAAGTCTACGGTGTACGTTCCGTCTGTCATGCTTCGGTGAATCTCTTCGAGCGGGGATGATTCCACATCTTTCCTTCAAAGTCCCGATTGACGCGTGACTGGACATCTGAATCCACTTATCCGATTACGCGACTTATCAGGAGTTCCGATTTCAGCGCACCCACTGCTGGGACTTCAAGCGGAGTTGTTGGTCAGGGTAGCAGCAAATCAAGCGCGTAGATTTCATCGGTACTCAAATCGCGCACGAACAATAGGGACTCATCCGGAGTGATTCCGGACCAGTTGCCTAAATCGCCAGAGAATTGCTTGAGATCCTTCAAGTCCACGATGCGTTCGGGGTGATCGTCTCCGACTTTCAGCCGGAAATATCCTGGATCGTCCGTGCCAAGAGTCGCGAAATATATTGCCTTTCCATCTTTCGACCAAGCCGGATATTCACGCGCTCCGGGACCCGTGTCCCAGTCCGTCCATTTCTGCGACTTGAAATCGAAAATCACGATCTTGTGAGAATCGTTGGTCAGCGCGACCAAGTGCTCGCCGTCCGGAGACCAGCGACACCCGTACAATCCTTCGGAACCCGCTACGGTTGAATTTTTCCTGGAATCGACATCGAGTATCTGGATGGTTGGGCCGCTCTCTCCGCGACGGCCATAGACCATTCTTTTCCCATCGGGCGACCATTCCGCGTCGATCTGAAAATAATCCTCTGGGAACATCTCCTGAGTTGCGCCACCTTCGGAAGGCAACAGAAGGATCCTCCAGTGCCTTCCTGCTTGCATATCGACGAAAGCGATTTCGGATCCGTCCGGCGACCAATGTGGCAACCCCGCGGTCACGGGGGAGCGGGTGAGCTGCAAACGTTCGCTGCCATCGGCGCGGCTACGCCACAGCGTGCGATCGGGGTACGCCACATACGCGATCCATTTGGAGTCGGGCGAAAAACTCAACTCGCCGATCGAGAGGCCGGACAAGAACGGAAGGAACTGATGTGTGCCACGGTCGTATCGCACAAGCTCGCCGCGCGCCTGGAATCCATCGACAAATAGTTTCCTGCCATCCGGACTCGCCGCTATGGCCCCAAACATCATTGGTCCGGCCGTGAGCTGAAACGGTGGCAAAGCACGGCGGCCAAACCAGCCTGTGGACTCGCGGAGCGCCCAAATATTGCCGCCTTGTTGTGTGATGCTCAGGAAAAAGTAATAACGCCCGTCCGGCGACCAAACGCCGCAACATTCGGTGGGCGTTTTACTGAAGCCCGGCAAGAGAGGGTGCAGACTCGTTCCGTCTGAGCGAACCTCGAAAATCGAAAACGCATTCGGGGCAGGCGAAGTATCGAACCGTATACGGCTGCCGTCCGGGGAAAAACTGGGCTCACGGAAAACGCCCGGCGATGTGAAGAGTTTGCGGGCGTCGCTTCCATCGGCGTTGGCAATATAAACATCCCTGCCACTGGCAAAAATCAGACTACGGCCATCGACAGACCATTTGGGTCCGGAGCCGCTAAGATTCTGGATTCGGTGCGGCGATCCGCTCGGCAGTGGCAGCGCCCACAGCTCGGGCATCTGGTCCCCCGTTACCTTTCCCACCGTAAGCAGAAGCTGCGAGTGATCGGGAGAAATGTCTCTGAGAGCGAAGACTGTGAACGGAACCGGAATGCGCGAGGTCTCCCCGCCGGCGACGGACGACTGCACCAGAAAGCGATTCGGACCGTTAGTTTCGACGAAGTAAAGCCGGGAGCCGTCGGTGGCCAGTAGTTGTTTGGACGTTCCGTCGTTTGTGAGCTGCGTGCTCGCCAGGACCTTGGGTGGGTCGATCGGCCAATACCGCCAAGCCAGGATCGAAGCACCCGCCAAAACGACTGCGGCCAAACTCAACCACATCCACCGGCGCCTATCCGATGGTTCAGCAGCACCCACGCGTGCGGTGATGCCCGAGACGGTGTCGCGCTTCAGGCGTTGCAGGTCCGCCTCAAGGTCCGAGGCATGCTGATAGCGCATGTTGCGGTCTTTCTCGAGACATTTGCTGACGATGCGTTCGAAATCCGGCGAAAGATCGGGAACCATCCTTGTGGGAGGCGCCGGTGTCGCGTCCAGAATGGATTTGAAGATGACGCCCGCGCTCTCTCCGCGGAATGGTAAGGTCCCCGTGGACATTTCGTAAAGGACGACGCCGAAGGAAAAAAGGTCAGAACGTGAGTCGACGTCCTTCGCGCGAACTTGCTCCGGCGACATGTACGCGACGGTTCCCAACGTGCTACCCGGACTGGTGAGATGGTCCGGGTCGATCTCACGGGTCGCAAGAGTCGATGCATTCTCCGGCGAATTTTTTTGTAGCGCTGACTTTGGCGAGTCCGAAATCGAGAATCTTGGCGTGCCCTCTTTCGGTGACGAAGATATTGGCGGGCTTGATGTCCCGGTGGACGATGCCCTTGGAGTGCGCTGCGTCGAGGGCATCCGCGACATCGATCGCCACACCAAGAAGCTGGTCGAATTCCATCGGTCGGCCCGAAATCAGGTCCTTCAGTAATCTCCCTTCGAGAAACTCCATCGCAATGAAACGATTGCCGTCGTGTTCCCCGATTTCATAAATGGTGCAGATGTTGGGGTGATTCAGTGCGGATGCCGCTCTGGCCTCGCGCCGAAACCGTTCCAGTGCCGCCCCGTCCCGCTGTGTTTCTTCCGGCAAGAACTTCAGCGCAACAGGGCGGCCTAATTCGGTGTCCTCGGCCTTATACACCACACCCATTCCACCACCGCCCAGCTTCGCGATGATGTGGTAATGCGAGATTGTTCGTCCGATCAGCGCGCCGGAATCCGCCACAGTGCGGCCATGTTAGTTTGCGTGCGTTAAACAAGTCAACGAATCGACGCAGGGGCGGCGAATCGATCCAGGTCCCGATTGATGCTAAACCGCCTCACCCGCGAGCATGGTCTTCGTGTTTCGAGACACCGCGCGCCGGATCAGGCGTATTGAAACAGCACCATGAATCCCAAGTGCAGGATGCGAAGCACCATGCCGGCGACTCCTTTGGACCAACGGATTAGATGGTGTTGCGTCGACCACCTGAGCCAGCACGACTTATCGGGCAGCTAAGAAGACTTTCAAACGCGGCGCGCTATTTCATCCGACTCCGCAGGTCGCTGACGACGATCCTTTCCGTCTAGGGATCTCGCCATTCCCAACCCATATTGCGGTCCGTGATAATCAAACGGTTCTGCAATCGGGCGTTCAAGGATTGTGAGGTTTCGATTGCATCGAATTCTGAGGTTTTGTCGACGTTTTCTACCAAGGCCGCATAATGCTTTAGCGTGATGCCCGATTCCGGATTGGCGGGATCGAAAACGGGTTTACCGTCGATTTTGTAGCGCATGAGAATCGACATCCAGCGCCCCTCGTCGAAATCAATCGGGCTGTCGCTAACCGCTACGAAGCTTTGTACGCGCAAGCCGTAAGGAAACTCGTGAAGCCCAGTGGCGACGACGTCGTTCGAGCCCGTTGTGTTATACAAAAAAACACCGCCGGGATTCAGATGAGGTCGAACGATCTCCAGAAAATCTGTGGAAAGAAGTACGGATGAGTGGTCGCGCCAGTAGAAGCTGTTGTTGACGACAATCGCGTCGTAGCGTGCCTCGGGATGTGAAATGAGCCATCGTCGCCCGTCGTCGATTGTGATGTGAACGCGGGGATTGCGAAGCAGTGACGCCACTTCCGGATATTTCGCGATAAGTGACAGATAGCCAGGGTTAATTTCTACGACCTCAAGCTTATCGACATCCGGATGATTCGCGAGAATCTGCGCCCAGGAACCGGATGACAGCCCGATCATCAAAATGCGTTTGGGATTCGGATGAAACAGGCTCAGCGCGTAGGCTCTCATCACGTGATTCACGTCATGGTTCGGGTCGGTGTTGAACGCGCCGTCGTACACGGCATTGCCGTAGATCGTGGCGTCTTTAGCGACGGCGATCACGCCATTTCGATTTTCGACAACCTGCACGAAAGGACCGCGCACTTCCGCGCCCGGCCCGAGGATCAAGCGATCGAAGAAATGTCCGTAGGTGGCTGACGCAAGCGTTAGACAAATCACGGACGCAGCCGTGAGTGGAACTGCCCATCGCAAATCCGAGCGCCGCGTCCCTGGCGCAATCACCAGCACGAATAGCGCGGTGAGGATCGCCAGGAACGCAAGATGTTGCGAGGTCTGCTTCAATCCGAAGTGATGCATCCAGACGAATCCCACGACAAGGCTGCCGAGCGTTGAGCCGAGGATGTTGGAAGCGTAGGTCCAGCTCACTTCGCGTCCCGAACGCGCGCCAGCGGCGATTCCCGAATGGCAAAGCAGCGGCATCACGGACCCGATCAGCGCGGCGACCAGAAACAGCGCCGGAGCGGCGAGCAGAAACCACATGTTCATGGATTGAATCTGGATGGGGCCGGGTGCGAGTGCGAACAACTTGATGCCTTTCCACTGAAGCAGCGCGACCAGCGGCGGCAAGTACGCGGAACACGCTCCCACGATGAGCAATAGCACGGCGATGATTCGCAGAACATCGCCCGGGCTCTTCTGCTTCGTGCGATTTTCCGCCACGTAGGATCCTGCAGCGATTCCTGCGAGGTATGTCGAGAGCAACAGCGCGAATGCGGGAGCGCGGTCTCGCGACGCGAGTTCGAACACGCGGAACCAGGCGATCTCCAATCCCAGCGCGACGAAGCCAGAGATTCCGGCGATCAACATCACGTATCCGAGAGCGACGCGCGATTCATCGATGTGCTTGGCGGCTTGTGAGGGTTCAGGCTGCTCGGCTTGTCCAGGTTTATAGTTCCGGAGGAGCAACGCCGAGACGCCTACAAGCGCATTCACGCCCGCGGCGAGCCGCACCGAGCCCGACTGTCCGAAGTCACGAAGCAAAAATGACGCACACAGATAGCACGCAACGGCAGAGCCGAACGTGTTCACAAAATACAGCAACGCCACCGACGCGCCCACGCTGCCGGACCGTGAGACAAGATGCTGCACGAGCAGCGGCAATGTGGCGCCCATCAGCACCGTGGGTACAATCAGCAGCAAGAAGCCAAAAAGAATTGTTGCCGGCAAACTCGCGCCCGCGCTGAATCCGGCAGCCCAATGAAACACGCGTAGTGACGCCATGCCGAACGCCGCGATACCCAACTCCGAAAGACCGAAGAGCACCACAGCTTTTGCGGGGAACCGCGCTGAAACCCAACCGCCGAGCAAGCTCCCGATGCCGAGGCCGAGCATGAACGCAGCCACGATCACGGCAACCGATTCGGCGTTCACACCGTAAATGGAGAAGAGCGCACGCTGCCAGACAATCTGATAAATCAACGCAGGCATGCCAGAACAGAAAAACAGGATGCTGAGAAACACACGTTCGCGCTGCTGGCGCGACTCCCGGAAGCGAAAGAATCCACCGAGGAAGAGGACCAGATCGAACAGCAGGACAAGCAGGATGGGAAGGGTAACCATCGCCTGAGGCCAATTGTATCAACGCAGATTGTTCCGTTAAGGGTGACTCGAGGTTAGCGATGCTCAACCGTTACGTTGCAGTTAAGCTATCGGAAGAAATTGATAAATTGACACCCTCTGTGTCCAAACATTGGTCTTGGCACTCCAATTGGAGGAAGCCCTTTGGGGCTCTCATACGTCTGGCGACACCAGGTGCCACGTAACGCGACTCCTCAGGACTCACCTCGCCGCCGCGGAAGCGACTTCCCCATCAACAATGACTCGCGATCCCGCCCTCAGCTCTCAGATCGGCGTAGCGCTGCGCTCGCGAGGGGCTGGAAATGACGCGGCAATGATGATTCACTTAACGAGGTTCCGGATACTGGACGATGGCCGACGCGATCAAAGTCTTCTTCCTGATTCTCAGCGCGCTTTTTCCGATTGTAGATCCGCTGAGCGGCAGCCCCATCTTTCTCGCGCTTACACGAGAGTACTCGCCGGAAACGCGTAGAGTTCTCTCGTTGCGCGTCGCGGTGGACAGCTTTTTCCTGATGATCGCCTCCTATTTCGTTGGATCCCACGTTCTTGGTTTTTTCGGCGTGTCGCTGCCGGTGGTGCAGGTTGGCGGCGGCCTGATCGTCGTCGCAGTGGGATGGCAAATGCTCATGCAGCAGGATGATTCGGCGAGCACCACGCGCAAAAATATTCAGTCGCAGGATGCGTTACGTCAGGCGTTCTACCCGCTCACGTTGCCGCTTACCGTCGGGCCGGGATCGATCTCGGTGGCGATTACCCTGGGCGCAAATTCCACGCACCGCTACGGATTCCATTTTTTACTGATTCTCTCGGCGCTGCTTGCCACGGCGCTCATCGGCGTCAGCGTCTACCTCTGCTACGCTTTCTCGGACCGGCTCGGTCGAGTGCTCGGCGATACCGGGATGGCTGTCATCGTTCGCCTTTCGGCATTTTTGCTGGTTTGCATTGGCGTGCAAATTATGTGGAACGGAATTAGCGCGCTTCTTTCGTCCGTCCAGTTTCACATCCAGTAGCTAAACGCGCGGTGTCTGCCGCAGTCGGAACCGTTTTGGTGCTGCTCCCACGTGGCTCATGAGCCGATTCGATGTGAACGGCACGCTTCGTCTGTCAATTGTTTCGCAACTTCCCAGACTCGAGACAGTCAGGAACGCCTGAACGCACCGAACCGAAGAAGTATCCCTGGTAGCTCGACACGAGCCGACTTGTGAGGACCCACTTCCCGAAATGGCGAGGTAGAGCTAGTGAGCTAGGATTCCAGCAGCGCCCGTAACTTATGAGCGTATCTGCGGCTCGAGGTGACCACCGTTCCCCCGGCGAGTACGATGTCGTAAACCCCATCGAACATCGGACGGATTTCGATAATGGAAGCGCCGTTCACGATGGCGGATTTCCGCACGCGGATGAACTGGTGCGGCGCCAGCTTTTCTTCCAAGTGCGCGAGAGTTTCCCGCAACAAGTGACTGTCTTTCGCGGTGTGTATGCAGGCGTAGTTCCCCGCAGCTTCGATCCACAAAACGCTGGAGACGGAAACGAAGAAAATCCGCTTCTTATCTTTTACGACGAAGCGTTCCAGCGGGCGAAGAGTACGCAGGGATTCGAGCAGCGGTTCGAGATCCCGATTTGCTCTTCCGCGCCGGTCGAGAACTTCGCGTGCGTGAGCCAGGGCCTTGGCAAATCGCTCCTTATCGTAGGGTTTCAAGAGATAGTCAACGGCGTGCACTTCGAAGGCGCGAAGGGCATGTGCATCGTAAGCCGTCACGAAGACATAAACGGGCGCGCGGCCGGTGGATGTTTCCACATTCTCGATGACTCCGAAACCATCCAGGTCAGGCATCTGAACATCGAGAAAAACGATGTCGGGGTGAAGATCATTGATCTGCTCCACCGCGCTGATTCCGTTCGCCGCCTCGCCTACAATTTCGATGTCGTTGTGTTTGGCCAGAAAGCGGCGGATACCGCGCCGGGCGATCGGTTCGTCATCGACGATGAGGACTCGCGTCTTCATGCGAACTCCGGAGTGGAATGGTGATGACGGCCTCGCAGCCTCGGCCGCCGGCGCTGGTAAGTTCGAGCGAAGCCTCATCTCCGTAGAGCTGTTTCAAACGTGACTGGACATTTGTAAGCCCAACGCCGAATCGCGGGCGCGAACCCGGCGCAGGCCCGGGACCGTCATCGCGGACGCGAAGCCAAACCGTGCCGTTGTGGCGTTGCGCAGCAATCTCGAGTCGGCCGGCGGTGGAATCGACGCTTATTCCGTGCTTGATCGCATTCTCAACTAAAGGCTGAAGCGCCAGGCTCGGCACGTAAATTCCAAGAAGGTCAGGCGGCACGTCCGTGAAGACTTTCAACCGATCGTGAAAGCGCGTCTGTTCGATCTCCAGATACTTGTCCACGAACTCGAGTTCGCTCCGCAAGGTGATCTCGTTGTCCCGTCGTTCGAGGGCCATGCGCAGCAAGTCGCCGAGGCTGACCAACAGATGGCTTGCCGCTTCGACGTCTTCCTGCATCAGGATTCCGATGGTGTGAAGGCTGTTAAACAAAAAGTGCGGATGTAATTGGCTTTTGAGGTTCTCGAGTTCGGCTTGGGAGAGCTGCGTTTGCAGCTGCGCCGCTCTGGTCTGTCTCTCCATCGCAGCCTGATAAAAGTGGAACGCCTGGTAGAGTCCCACAACGAGCCAGTAGGTGAGCAGGCCCGTGACGCTCATCGATAGAAGACTGACTGTGAATGTCGGGAGATCGCGCGGAGAAACAGAATCAGTGAAGCGGGAGAGGAAGCGCAAGAATCCGCTGCTCAGAAAGTACTCGGTGACCGTTGCAAGGGGAGCCATCACGAGCGACGCGACGCTGTGGATGGCGATGTGCGGCACCAGCCGCGGCCCCGCCACGGGGAAACGCTTGGCCAGGGCAATCACAAGCGGCGTGTAGGCCGCCCACGCGTTCCAATAGATAAGTTCGATCGCTCCAAAGGCGATCCAATTGACGTGCCCGCCGTCAACCCTGGCGAGCACGATTTCCTGCACCGTGAACAGCAGGGCGACGGCCGTCCACGCACACACGATCAGAATCCATCTCTTCGGTCCGATCGCAAGCGTGTCGCGCGACAAAGGGAGATTTGCCTCCGGCACGGATTATAGCGGACCTTCGACGAACGACTCCTACCGCTTGTCTCAATCCGGACACCGCATATCACTTTTCCTGAAGGTTCTGATTGTTCGCGGCATATCCTCCCGTGCCTGGGAGGTGCATCGATGACATTCAACTGGTGGAAATTCAAAGGCGGGAGTTCCAAGGGATGGAGCCTTTGCGCCATGGCCCTGTTTTCTTTCACAGCCGGCGCACTCATTACTGCCCGCCTTGCTCATGTTGAGCAAGTGAGGGCCGACAGCAATCGCGTCTTCGAGCTTCGGATCTATCACACTGCACCGGGCAAATTGCCGGCAGTGGAATCGGGGTTTCGAGACACCTATTCAAAGCTGTTCGCGAAACACGATCTGCAGGTCGTGGGTTACTGGGTACCTGAGGGGAAAGCGCCTTGGGACAACACATTCGTGTACCTCGTGGCTCATTCCAGCCGGGCGGAAGCGGACAAGAACTGGGACGCGATGTTCGCCGACCCGAAAACTCAGGAAGCAATTAAAGCCGAGGAGGCCGAAAAGCTGGTGGAAAAGGTGGACGTGACGTACATGCGGCCGACGGATTTTTCGCCAATAAAGTAGCGCCGCGTTCTGATTCTTCGCGGTCGATTGTCCGCGAGCGGCCGCGTTGACACCTGCATTCGCCGTTGGTAGCAGCACGAGTGATTTGATGACGGAAAGGAGATCGACATGAAAAAAATTCTGATGCAGTACGCCGTATGCGCGCTTGCGGTCGCTCTAACGGTCTCACTGGCACATGCGCAGCCGGCAGGATTGCAGGCGGCGTGGGCAAGCGACGCCGGAACGCTTTCCGACAAATTCAGCGGACTCGCACGCGTTATGTCGGGTAAGTACGACTGGAAGCCCGGCCAGGGCGTTCGCTCCGTCGGCGACGTGTTCAACCTGATTGTTAGGGAGAACGGCCTGCTCGCCGACGCGCTCACCGGTAAAGGGACTACGGGGACAAAGCCCGCGCCCATTACCGATCCGGACAAAATGCAAGACGCCCTGAAGGCTTCTTACGCCAATTTACAAAAAGCAATTACGGGACTTTCCGACAACGACCTGCAGACACAGGTGAAACTGTTCGGAGAAGACATGACCAAGCAGGACGCGGTGATGCTGATTCTCGAGGATCAACACGAGCATCTGGGACAGTCGATCGCCTACGCGCGCACCAACGGCGTGGTTCCGCCCTGGTCTAAGTAGGAGCGCCGCGCGCGGTCTGGCCCGGTTCTCATCGCATAGCGCACCGGTTGAATTAATAAAACAAGGAGACGACCCGATGATTCGTAGTCGCGTTCTGGTATTGAGTTGTTTTCTTGCGGGACTGACGCTCAACGCGAGCGCACAGCAGTCTGCTCCCGCCGCACCCGCGCCGCCACCGCTCGTCGGCACACTCGCAGGGGGCGGCCAGGGGTGACGCTGCCCGCGAAGTACCTGAAAACGCCGGGGCAATAACGAGCGCGTTTACCAGAGTCCGGCGACAGTAACGGTTAT
>JBEKJW010000131.1:0-12782 GCA_050011035.1 Candidatus Acidiferrales bacterium | reverse complement strand
CCGTATTCGCGGCAGATTGGCAACTACACGCGCTACGGCGATGTGACGGACCTGGTGAAGAGGATCGACGACGAATATGTGATTTACGGGTCGGGCGATGAAGTGTCAGTGGCGTTCGACGCGACGGCCCTGCCGGATTTGCCGGAGGGTTGGACGCGCGACTACTTCTTCTTTGCGGATGGCTGGGCGAAGGACATGGATTTTTATGCGGCGCATGGGGACACGGTAACGCCGCTGCCGTTCCACACGAAGTATGCGTATCCGTATCCGAAAGGCGTGGCGTATCCGCTCGACTCGACGCACTTGAAATACATGCTGGAGTACAACACGCGGGGCGTGGCCGGACCGCCGGGGGCTTCGTATCAGTTCGACTATACAAAGCCAGACCCGAAGCCGGATCCGAAGCCGGATCAGCAACCTTAAACGAATTTGCGTTAGCCGCAAGTGGGCGGTGCGCTTGTTTGGCGCTCGTGGGCGTGCTAAATTCAGTCTTTCCGTTGTTCTGCAGTATTTTACGAAGCGATGTCGTCTTCTAATTCCAATATTCCATATCCGAAAACTCCGCTGAACCGACCCGACGCCGAGGCGCCCGTGCGCGAGCCCGTTTTCTGGCGCGTTGAGGGCAGCCTGCTGAACCTGACGGCGGTACGGCCGGTAGCCTTCTTTGCGTGGAACGCACAAACTTTCGTGCAGCGGTGGTTGAGGCGCGGAAGTATGGCGGTGCTGGCGCTGGCGCGGCCGTTTCTTTACGTGACGAACCGGTCGGTTGCGACGCGACTGCTGCATACGGTGCTGCGCGGAGTGAGCCGTGACCGTCTCGACCTACTCGGCGAAGAGTTCTTCGAATATTTTCTGAAGCCGCGAATGAAGGCGGTTGGTGAAGCGAAGCTGCGCGAGGCGATCGCGGCGGGTAACCACGTGGTGCTGGTGAGCCAGGGGCTCGATCACGTGATGCGTCCGCTGGCAAAATATCTGGGCGCGGCAGGAATCATCAGCAACCGGCTCGATTTTCGCGATGGGATTTGCACCGGACGGTTGCTTGATCCGGTGATCCGGCCGCGCGGGCTGTTTGCTCGGTTTACGGGCGGTGGACCGGATGGAACGCTAACGCGCGAAAAGCTGGTGCGCACGCTGGGATTCGAGAAACGGCCGCAGGTGATCGACGAAGCAATTCGTTCGGTTGCGCGGCCTTCGGTGCGGCTGAATTCGCCGACGGTGGAATATCGGTCGGGCGTGAGCGCTGCGCCGCTTTCGGTGCGCGAAGCTTTGCGCGGGAAAAGCGTGCTGCTGATCGGCGGAACGGGATTCATCGGCAAAGTTTGGCTCGCGAATCTACTCACCGAGCTGCCGGAAATCGGGCGCGTGTATCTGTTGGTGCGGCACAACAAGACGGCGACTTCGCTGCAGCGGTATCAGCGCGCCATAGAAGAGTCGCCCGTATTCGACAGGTTGGCGGAACGTTATGGCGACCGATTCGCGGAATTTCTGCGCGAGAAGACTGAAGTGGTGGACGGCGACGTGAGCAAGCCGGGGCTGGGACTCGCGCCGGACGTGCGCGAGCGGCTTGCGGCGACGCTGGACGTGATCATCAACAGCTCGGGGCTGACGGATTTCAATCCGGACGTGCGCGATGCGCTGGCGATGAACGTGCGCGCGACGAACAACTTGCTGGAATTCTTGAAGCAATGCGAGCACGGGTCGCTGCTGCACCTATCGACTTCGTACGTGGTGGGATATCGCGACGGGCGCGTGCTCGAGGAGCTGCCGCGGAACTACACGCCGAAAAACGTGAAGGACTACGACGCGGTGACCGAGTGGCATTCGCTGGAGGCCCTGGTTCGGAACACCGAGGCGCGCGCGGAATCGCCCGAGGTGACCGAGGAGTTGACGCGTGCGGCGCAGAAGAAGGACCACGCCGCGAAGGACCTGCAAGGCGCATCGCTCGAGAATCAAGTCCGTAAAAACCGGACGCGCTGGTTGCGGCAGACGCTGACCGACGCGGGATCGAAACGCGCGCAGGAGCTGGGCTGGCCGAACACTTACACGTATACGAAGAGCCTGTCGGAATCGCTGATTCGGAATTTTCTGGATGCAAATCCGTCGGCTGCGATTGCGGTGGTGCGCCCCTCGATCGTGGAATCGACGACGGCCGATCCGTTTCCGAGCTGGAACGAGGGTGTGAACACGTCGGCGGCGCTTTCATATTTGTTGGGGACTTTCTTCCGCCAGCTGCCTTCCACGGAAACGAAGTGCCTCGATTTGATTCCAGTGGATTCGGTGACGCGCGGAATGACGCTTATCGCAGCCGCGCTTGTCACGCGACGGAATACGCGCGTGTATCACCTGGCGACGTCTGTGGTGAATCCTTGCAACATGGCGCGTTCGATCGAGCTGACGAGCCTCGCGCACAGGAAGTATTATCGCGCGCAGAAGGGCTTCGAATACAAAGTGCTGTTGAAGCTCGACGCGATTTCGGTGTCGAAGGAGCGATACGAAGCGTTTTCGGCGCCGGCGCAGCAGACGATTGTGAAGCTGATCAACCGGACGGCCGAGCCGTTTGCCTCACGGCCGCCCTTGGCGCGGGCGGAACGCGAGCTGGAAAAGGTGATCAAACTGATTGCGCTCTTCGAGCCGTTCATCCTGCACAACGATCACGTATTCGAAGCGGCAAACGTAGAGAACCTGAGCGCGCTGCTGCCGGGGAGCGAGAAGGCGGCGTTTGGGTACGACACGCGCTCGGTGGATTGGTGGGATTACTGGATCAACGTGCACGTGCCCGCGCTGAGAAAGTGGTGCTATCCTCTCATCGAAGGGCGGCCCATGCCGGAGCGCGAGAAGCGTTCAGTGCAGCTTGTGGCACCGTCCGACGCGAACGCGGCGCAGGTGGCGGGCGCCGGCTCGGCGATTTTGACGTAAACCTCAAACACTCGTGGCTATCCTCCTAACCGGATCGACTGGATATATTGGCGCGCATATCGCGACCAACCTGCTGACGGGCTACTCCGACCCGCTGAACCTGCTGGTGCGCGCACGCGACGAGCAAGAAGCGCGGGAACGGCTGTGGCGTTCGCTGCAACTCCATCTGGATTTCCCTCAGTTTCGTGAGTATCTCGATTCGCGCATCCGGATTTTTCGCGGCGATTTGACGGACGCGAAGTTCGGACTCGCGGACGACGACTACACGCGCCTGGTGCAGTCGACGGACTCGGTGATTCACTGCGCCGCGTCGCTGAACCGCAAGTCCGAAAAGAGCTGCCTGAACGTAAACCTGCGCGGCACGCTGGAAGTGATCCAGCTGGCGCAGCGGGCGCGGGACCACCACGGATTGCGGCGGTTTAGCCACGTAAGCACGGTGGCGGTGGCGGGACAGCGCGCGAACGAAATGGTGGAAGAGGACAAGTCGATCGATTGGGCCCGATCGGACTACGATCCGTACGCGCGCACGAAGAAATTCTGCGAGCACATGGTGCACCAGCTGCTGCCGGACGTGCAGCGCACGATTTTCCGTCCGAGCATCGTGCTGGGCGATTCGCGGAGGCCGGAGACGAACCAGTTCGACATGGTGCGCGCGTTTGTGTTTCTCGCCGGGCTGCCGATGCTTCCCTTCCGGCCGTCAGACAAGATCGACATCGTAAATGTGGATTTCGTGGCGGGAGCAGTGGCCGATTTGCATCAGAAGCCGAATCCGCAGCACACGATCTATCACCTTTCGTCGGGAACCGATTCCGAGAGCTTCGTGCAGCTGACCGATTCACTCGCGAAGGCGTCTGGCAAGCGCGGGCCGATGTTCGTGCCGAGCTTCGAGAAGTCGACTTCGAAGATGGTGGATGCGCTTGCGGGTAAGGCGGGGAAACTCGGCGGGCTCGCGACGCTGCTGAAAGTTTTTTTGCCGTACCTGGTGTGGAATACGGTGTTCGACAACACTCGCGCGACAACGGAGCTGGGACGCAAGCCGGTGCCGTTTTCGCAATACAGCTACGGGCTTTTGCGTTTCAGCCGCGAGAACCATTTTGTATATAAATACCGCGACTGGCCGTCCGACGCTGCGGCGCTTGAGAGCGCGCGGCATGCCGGCGCCGGGCAGGACCTGGGACGATGACTGATCTTTTGCTGGAAGGCTGGGTGAGCGCGCTGGTCGAGCTGAACAAGTTTCAGTGGATGCTCGGCAAAGGCGAGAAGTGGAAGCCTAGCGAAAAATTGAAGCTGCTTTTCGCGGGGTACAATGGCACGCGGAATACGGGCTCCGACGTACGCGTGGAGGAGATGATCCGCCAGATTCGCTGGATCCTGGGCGACCAGAACCTCGCGGTATCCGTGATGTCGCAGAATTTCGATTTGACGCGCGGGTATTTTGGCGATGCGAAGCAGGTGCACTTGCCGGATGTGTTCCCGCCTTTCCTTCACCGTGAAGTAAGCGCGAACGACGGCGTGGTGGCGTGCGAAGGGTCGATGTTCAAGAGCAAGTTTGCGAACGCGCTGACGACGATGATGATCGGCACGCTGGGAATCGCGGCGGCGCAGAACAAGCTGAGCATCGCGTACGGCGCGGAAGCAGGAGCAATGGACCCGATTCTGCAGAAAATGTGCAGCCGCTACTGCAAGAATTCACTGGTGATCACGCGAAACGTGGAATCGCAGGAAGTGCTCGGAAAACTTGGCGTGCCGAGCGAGCTGGGAGCGGATACCGCGTGGACTTTCGAGCCGCACGGGCCGGAGTACGCGGACTTGGCGTTACGGAAGGCGGGGTGGGACGGTGAGACGCCGGTGCTGGCGATCTGCCCGATCAATCCGTACCAGTGGCCGGTGACGGCGTCAATTCCGAAGTGGCTGGCATACGTGACGACGGGCGCTTACAAGAAAAGCCACTACCGGTCGCTCTATTTCCACCGCTCGGGCCGCGATGCGGATGAGGCCTTCGAGCGCTATCTCTCGACGATTGCCGGTGCCGTGCAGGCGTATCGAAAGTCGAAGAAGGTGTTTCCGATTCTCGTTGCGATGGAAATGCTGGACCGCGAGGCTTGCGAAATCATCGCGCAGAAGATCGGCGGCGCGCCGGTATTTTCGTCGGACAAGTACGACATGTACGAGCTGGTCAGCATTCTCCGCGCGTCGAGCCGGATGCTTTCGTCGCGCTTTCACGCGATCGTGACGTCGATGCCGGGCGGCGTGCCGTCGGCGGGCATCACGATGGATGAGCGCATCCGCAACCTGATGCGCGAGCGCGGGCACGATCACTTGCTCATGAAGGTCGACGAGCCGGACCTCGAAGCGAAAGCGTTGCGCGCGCTTCAGTCGCTTGACGAAGAGGAAGACGAAATCCGGAACGCGATGTACGAGACCGTCGCGCGAAACCTGCAGATGATGGCGCGCATGGGAACCTATTTCGAACAGCAGGTGGCGCGACAGTATCCGGAATTTCCCATTCGCAAAGGCGCGCTCAGCTGGGAGCAGTATCTGCCGCCGTTGGGCGCGGGCCTGCGGCAATTGCTCGAAGAACACAGCGGAGTTCTGGCGAGATGAAGTTTCTCGCGCGGATTTTCGAACAACTGGCGCTACGTGCGGATCAGCCCGTCATACAGGAAGTGCGCGACGGCAAAATCCACGCCGCCAGCGGCAACGAATTCCTTCGACTGATACAGCAGGCACGACTTTTCTTTTCAGCACGCGGATTGAAGCCCGGCGACAGGTGTGCGTTGATTGCTTCGAACAGCATCCGGTGGGCCGCTGCGGACCTGGCGATGATGGCCGAGGGGCTGATCGTGGTGCCGATGTACGTGCGGCAGGCGCCGGCGGAATTGGTGATGATGCTGCGCGATTCGACGCCGGCGCGAATCATTTGTCCGGATGCGGGGTTTGCGGCGGAGATCAAGAAGTTGTGGCCGGAAGCGCCGAAGATATCCCTCCTTGAAAGTGTGTTCGTCAGCGAAGCCGTGATCCAGCCTGCGCCGAGTTTGCCGGTGGGCGCCGAGGACTCGACGGTGACGATTATTTATACGTCGGGAACGTCGGGCGAGTCGAAGGGCGTGATGCTGACGGCGGGCAACGTGGACTTCATGGTCGGCTGCACCGGCGCGCGGCTCGACCGGCTGATGGGCGCGACTGTGGAGCCCGACAAGATTTTCCATTACTTGCCTTTCTGCTTCGCCGGGTCGTGGATTCTGCTGCTCACCGCGCTTTCGCGCAAAAGCTTGCTGACGCTTTCGATGGATTTGACGAAGCTATCCGAAGAGCTGAAGGTCGCAGCACCGAACTATTTTTTGAATGTGCCGACGCTGCTCGAGCGAGTGCGTGCGAAGGTCCAGGAAACAATTCTGGCGCGCGGCGGATTCGCTACACGCGTATTCACGAACGCTCGCGCGGGATACATGCGGAAGCGCGAAGGCAAGGCGTCGATCGGAGATAGTCTTTGGCTGGCGCTCGCGAACCAGATCATGTTTCCCGCGATTCGAACGAGCATCGGCGCGGATTTGAAGGCGATCATTTGCGGCTCGGCCCCGCTCGCGAATGAGACGCAGCTTTTCTTCATCATGATCGGGATCCCGGTGCTGCAGGTGTACGGGCTGACGGAGACGACGGCGATCTGCACGATGGACGACCCGAAGAACTACGAGCCGGGTCGCGTAGGGCCGGCGATTCCCGGAATCGAAATGAAAGTCGGCGAGAACGAAGAGATCATCGTGCGTGGGCCGAACATTTTTCCGGGCTATTGGCAAAAACCGGCCGAGACGGAGAAGGCGCTCGCGGGCGGATGGTTTCATACCGGTGATCAGGGCGACCTGGATGCGAACGGCAATTGGCGTATCACGGGGCGGATCAAGAATCTGATCATTTTGAATTCGGGGCACAACATTGCGCCGGAGCCGCTTGAGGATGCCGTGGCACAGAAGCTTCCGGAGGCGGGCCAGTTTGTGTTGGTCGGAAACCAGCGCGGGTATCTGGCGGCGCTGGTCACGCCTGCGTCGTCGAACGGCCTGGTGAGTGAAAAGATTCAGGCGGCAATCGACGAAGCGAACGGTGGGTTGCCCCACTACAAGCAGATTCGAGCATTTCACGTAGTGCCAGAAGCGTTCACTATCGAGAATGGGCTGCTGACGGCGAACGGAAAACTGAAGCGCGACGCGATCGCGGCGAAGTATGCAGCGGAAATCGATTCCCTTTACGCCGCGAAGAAATCCGCATGAACGAATACCGGGGCAAATCGCTTTCGTGGAGCGTGGTCGACGGCGCGATCGAACTCGTGCTGGACCGCGCACCATGCAATGAAATTGGAAGCGAGTCGCTTGCGGAGCTGGAGACGTTCACGGCTGCATTGCCCGCGCTTCAAAAGACAGCTCACGCGCTGATCGTTTCGAGCGCGAGGAGCGAGGGATTCTGCGCCGGTGCGGATTTGCGCGAGCTCTACACGGAGGCGCACAAGGTTGAAGCTCATGTGCGCGCGGACCGGTTGCGCGATTTTCTGCAGCGAATCCATACGGTGATGAATGCGATTGACGCTGCGCCGCTCACGACAATCGCCGCGGTGCAGGGGCTGTGCTTCGGCGGCGGATTCGAGCTGGCGCTGGTATGCGATCTCATCGTCGCGGACAAGTCGGCGCGATTCAGCTTTCCGGAGTTGCGACTTGGGCTGATTCCGGGGTTCGGCGGGATTCCGCGGCTGAAGCGTGACCTTGGCAACGCCGTGGTGCGCGATTTGCTTTTGACGGGGCGCACGTTCGGCGCGGAAAAAGCACTCGCGATCGGGCTGGTGAGCCAAGTTGTCGGCGAAGGTCATGCGATGAGCGTCGCGCGGCGGACGGCGGCGCAGCTTGGAAAATTCGATCGCGGAACGGCGGCGGCCGCCAAGGCGTTCATCAAGCCGATTCCGTACGAGGAGCTGCGGCGCGAGATCGACATTTTCTGCGAGCTGTTTATGCGCCCGGCGGTGGAAGAAGGGCTGCGGAAGTTCGTCGAAAACACCGGGCCGCTGCCATATTTGCCATAGTAGCGGCATCGCAAGACGCGCCGGTGGGTTTGGCGAAAGCGCAGCGCAATGTGGCAAGATAGAAAGATGAAGACCCTCGAAAACGTCACGGACGAAGTGCTGGATCTTGCGGCGCAACATTTCAAGGTGCCGCGTGCAGAGCTGAGTCCGACGGACGACTTCTTCAAAAAGCTGGGAATCAACAGCCTGCAGGCGCTCGATTTGCTGACGCGCATCGAGCAGCACTTCCACATCGAGCTGCCCGACTACGAACTGCAGGACGTGCGCGACTTCAAGACGCTAGCCGAGCGCATCCAGACGCGGCTCTGAACGCGCACGCAGCGGGACACCACCGAATGCTCGACCTCCGCAACTACCAATCGCTGGGCGAAGCTTTGCGCGCGGCGCTCGACCGCTGGCCGAACGAGATCTGCCTGATCGAGGCGAATCGAGAGCGCGAGAACGCACGCTACACCTACCGCGAGTTCAAAGAAGCGGCGCTGCCGCTCGCGAGCGCCATGCAGCGCGCCGGGTTTGTGCACGGGACGCGCGGCGCGATGCTGATGACGAACCAGTCGAAATGGCTGATTTCGGCGTACGCCATTTTTTACTGCGGCGGCGTGCTGGTGCCTCTCGACTACATGCTGACGGCCGACGAGCAGATTATGCTGCTCGCCCACGCGAAGCCGGAATTTCTGGTGATCGAAAATCATCTGTGGCAGCGGATCGTGAAGTCGCCGAATTTTGCGAAGCTGAACATTCGCGTGGTGCTGGTTACGGAAGCGCCGGCGAATGCCGAGCTGGTTGGGGCGCGACGGTGGGAGGAGTTTCGCGATGCGGCCGAGCCGGCGTTTGTGCCGCGAACGCGGAAAGATCCGGCGTGCATCGTGTACTCGTCTGGCGCGGGCGGGACGCCGAAGGGCTGCGTGCTGACGCACGACAATTATCTGGAGCAGTGCGTCGCGCTTACGTCGTTGTTCCCTTTCTGGCCCGGCGTGCGCTACTTGAGCATCCTGCCGACGAACCACGCGATCGACTTCATGGTGGGATTTATCGGGCCGTTCACGTGTGGCGCGACGGTGGTGCATTTGCGCACGCTGCAGCCGACGTATATTCGCGAGGCGTTTACCAAGTACAAGATCACGTACATGGCGCTGGTACCGCGCATCCTGAAGAATCTTGAGGAGGGCTTGCGGCAGCGGTTTGCGGAGTTGCCGCCTGGCAAGCGGAGGATCTTCAACGCGCTGGTCGCGACGAATCGCGCACTGACGAAGAAGCGGCCGAACGTGAAGCTGAGCCGCAAGCTTCTGAAGCAGGTGCACGATGCGTTTGGCGGCGAACTGCGCGCGTTTTTTGTAGGTGGCGCGTTCACTCCACCGAAGACCCTGCAATTTTTCTACGACCTTGGCATTCCGGTGGGCAACGGCTACGGTTGCACGGAGGCTGGGACGGCGATCACGCTGAACGACTTCAAACCGTTTCGCGCTGACACCGTGGGCAAGCCGCTGCCGGGCACGACGGTGGAGATTCGCTACAAGGATGCCGACGGAGTGGGGGTCGTGGCCGTGAAGGGGCGCACAGTGATGTCCCACTATCTCGACGATCCGCAGCTGACGGCGGAAACAATCGTCGATGGCTGGCTTGTCACAGGGGACGTGGGGCGCATCGACGAAGACGGACACCTGCAGCTGGTAGGCCGCGATTCGAATATGATTGTCACGGCCGAGGGCAAGAACGTGTACCCGGAGAACGTGGAATCGTATTTCGACGGCGTGAAGGTGAAGGAATATTGCGTGCAGGCGGCGAATTTCATCTGGCCATCGCAGGATCTGGAGAATCAGCAGCTGGTGCTAGTGCTGCATCCGGACAACGGGCAGTCAATCACGCAGGAACTGATTGCGGATATTGCGGAGCGCAACAAGCAGCTACCCGGGTACAAGCGCATCGCGGGATACGTTGCATGGGAGACGGATTTTCCGGCAACGGCCACCATGAAGGCAAAACGCAAACTGCTGGCAGCAGAGATTCGAGAAAAATCGCAGCGATCGAGCGTCGTGCCGCTATGAGTGGTGGACGACGTTCGACGGGAAGGCCGCGTTGACGGCGGGCGGTGAGTTTCTCGCGATCGTGAACCCAGCGGCGGGCGGCGGGCGATGCGGGAAGTTAGCTCCGGCGGCGATCGAGCAAGTGCGTGGGCTGGGGATTGCGGTTCGCGTAGTGGAAACTTCGCGGGCCGGACAAGCGACGGAGATCGCGCGGCGCGGCTACGCGGAAGGCACGCGGAATTTTTTCGCGGTGGGTGGCGACGGTACTTCCTACGAAATCATCAACGGGCTCTTTCCCGATGCGCTCGCGAGCGGTAAGCCGACGCTGGGATTTCTGCCGCTTGGCACGGGCAACTCGTTCCTGCGCGATTTCACGACCGATGGTCTGGCTCACACGCTTGCGGCGCTGAAGTCCGGCAACCGGCGATCGTGCGACGTGATCCGGTTGACCCACACCGGCGGCGACATCTACTACATGAATTTACTGAGCCTCGGATTCCCTGCCGATGTGGGCGAGACCGCGAACCGTCGATTCAAAGGAATGGGCGAACTGGGCTACATTCGCGCGGTGTTCGCGCATCTCGCGAATCTGGAGCACCAGGCGTTTCCGCATCGAGTGAACGGCGCAGACGAATGGGATTGCGGGCCGGTGCTTTTTCTCACGTTCAGCAATAGCAAATTCACGGGTGGAAAGATGATGATCGCGCCGAAGGCCGATCCGTCCGACGGCGAAATCGAATACGTGCGCTGGGGGCCGATCGGGCGGGCGGGCTTGGTGGTGACGCTGCCACGGCTTTTCACCGGAACGCACATCAATCATGCGCTAGCGTCGCGAGCCGGCGTGAAAAAGGTGGAGTTCGCGCTCGATGGACCAGTGAACGTAATGATCGACGGCGAGAGTTTGCGGCTTCAGTGCCAGTCGCTCGAAATCCTACCCGGTGCGATGGACATCGTCGCGTGAAGAAAATCTATCTCAACGTGCGCTCAGCGCTGCTCTGGGCGATCAGCGGGATTCACTTCGCGGTGGTCTGCTCGTTCCTCATCGTTCTGGCAATATTCATCGATCCGCGGAAGAACGACTGGCCGCAGCGAGCGTTTTTCCGCAACATTTTGCGGCTCGCGGGAGCGCGATTTGAAGTGAAATATGCGCCGGGCTTCGACCGGACGAGGACGTCGATATTCGTATCGAACCACGTAAATCTGTTCGATCCGTTCGTAATTTATTCGGCGATTCCGCAATTCGTACGCGGCTTCGAGCTGGAATCGCACTTCAAGGTGCCGATTTACGGATGGATGATGGGGCGGTTCGGCAACGTGGCGGTGCCCGACGTTCGCAGCCGCGAGGGCCTCGTGACCATGCAGCGGCGGGCGAAGGCAGCGCTCGATTCCGGAATCAGCTTAATCGCGTTCCCCGAGGGCTCACGCACACGCACGGGGCACGTGGGCGAATTTCAGAAGGGCGTTTTGAGCATCGCGCAGAAATTTGGAGCGCCGATTGTGCCGGTAAGCGTCGTCGGCTCGTACCAGTTTTTTCAGACGGGCAACTGGATGCTCTTCCCCGAGAAGATCACGGTGATCCTTCACGACACAATCGAGACGTCACAGATCGGAAAGGCAGATCTGGAAAAGCTGCGCCAGCGCGTGCAGGAGATCGTGTCGGAGCCGGTGGAAGAGTCGCTGCGGACGAATCCGGTTCAGAAGGTCTGAGTCGCGCTGGCGTCGGGAAGCGAACGTCCGGCACGCAATTCCTGCCAGGTGTAAACCACGCGGTGAATTACGGTGATCGTAGAGATCGTGGCGATCACCCAGAGCGCTTGAGCCATGCGGTTAAAGGCGCCGCCGAGAATCAGCAGCACGAGGCGCTCGGGCCGCTCCATGAATCCTACCTTGCACAGCGGAATGAGCGACTCGGCGCGGGCGCGTGAATAGCTGACCATGAACGAGCTGGCCATCGCGACGGCGGCTAGCGCCATGTAAAACGGGCGGCCGACGAGCGTGTAATGCACCACGAGGCCCATGTAAAGCGCGAGATCGGAGTAGCGGTCGAGCGTGGAATCGAGAAACGCACCGAAGGCAGTGACGCGGCCGATGCGGCGCGCGACCTGGCCGTCGGCCATATCGAGAAAACCCGCAAGAAACAGAATCGCGGCCGCGCGACGGAAATTTCCCATCGCGAATTCAGCAGCCGCCCACGAATTCACGGCGAGGCCGAGAAACGTGAACATGTTGGGCGTGAGGCCTGTGGCCGCCAGGCCGCTGACGACATGCTTCAGAAGCCAGCCGCCGCCTTCACCAATCCAATGAGTGATGGGCTTGCTGCGTTCGGTCGGGGTCGTGCTCATCTATAAAAATCATACAACGAAACGCCGTCAGGCGGGACGGCGCGAACCAGCGCCAATGGGCATCTCGGGGACGTTGCCGGCGAAGTGAAGCTTTGGCTCAGTGGCGGCTTGAACTTCTTCGGGCGTGAAGCCGGGCGCGACTTCTCGGAGCTGGAGGCCGGCGGGAGTGACGTCGATAACGGCGAGGTCGGTGACAATCGTATCGACACATTCAAGCGCCGTGAGCGGATAGGTGCAGGAGCGCAGAATTTTGGGCTGGCCGTCCTTCGCGGTGTGCTCCATGGTGACGATGAGCTTTCGTGCGCCGGTGGCGATGTCCATGGCACCGCCGATTCCGCCGGCGCCTTTTGTGCCGGGGACTCGCCAGTTTGCGAGGTCGCCCTTCTCGGAGACTTGCAGGCCGCCGAGGATGCAGATGTCGAGGTGGCCGCCGCG
>JBEKJW010000130.1:0-12802 GCA_050011035.1 Candidatus Acidiferrales bacterium | reverse complement strand
TTCGACGTCGGTGACTTTCGTGTTCAATCCAACTTCTCCTTGCTGCGAATCTTGTGACGGCGTTGCGCTGCCGTGAAACTAAACCGGCTCTTCGAGAGCTTTCTTGACCGCCGTGGCGAAGCGTTCGATCTCGGCGCGGGGCATCGTCTCAGTGACGCAAACGACGCCGCGCTTAGTCAGCTCGGGATAGTGAACGCCGAGCGTGTATGGGCCGATGATCTTCTCCTTCAGCAACGCGGAGTTGAGCAGTTTTACAGACCGCGGGAACTCAAGCGTGAATTCGTTGAACGTGGGACCGGAGAACGCGAGCTTGACGCCGGGAATCTTCAGCAGCTCCGCCTGAGCGAACCGAGCCTTCGAAAGGTTCTGGTGCGCTTGCTCACGGATGCCTTCCTTGCCGATCAGGCACAAGTGAATCGTCGCCGCGAGAGCGTACAGCGCTTCGTTGGTGCAAATGTTCGACGTCGCCTTCTCCCGCCGGATGTGTTGCTCGCGCGTGGCGAGTGTCAGCACGAATCCGCGGCGCCCTTCTGAATCCGTGGTTTGTCCGGCAAGGCGCCCAGGCATCTGGCGGACGAATTTGTCGCGCGTCGCAATCACGCCAACGTATGGGCCGCCGTAACTCGGCGGAATGCCGAACGCCTGACCTTCCATCGCGACGATGTCCGCCTCTGCCGGCGCCTTCACGATTCCGAGCGAAACAGCTTCGGTGATTGCCGTGACGAGAAGAGCCCCATCCGCATGCGCGCTTTCAGCAAGCGCTGGGATATCCTCGAGCACGCCAAAGAAATTCGGCGATTGAACTACGACAGCCGCAACCTTCGCGAGTTTTTCCTTGGTAAGCTCCGATCGGTCGATCTGGCCCGATTCGGTAAAGCCAATCTCTTCCACTTCCAGGCCGAGATTCTTCGCGTAAGTGTGCGCTACCTGGCGATACTCAGGGTGCACCGAACGCGCAATCAGCACCGAGTGGCGGCCGGTGACGCGCTCGGCCATCAGGATCGCTTCAGTCAGTGCGGTCGAACCGTCATACATTGACGCGTTCGCGACTTCTTGCCCAGTCAGCTGGCACATCAGCGTCTGAAACTCGAAGATAGCCGTCAGCGTTCCTTGCGCATATTCCGCCTGATACGGCGTGTACGACGTAAGGAACTCGCCGCGCTGAATGAGCGCATCGGGAACAACAGAGCGCAGATGTTGATAAACGCCCGCGCCTAGGAACGACGTGTAGCCGCGCGTGTTCTCTGCAGCGCGATCCTGAAAGTAGCGGATGATCTCGCTCTCGGAGAGCGGACCGGGAAGATTCAGCGGCTTGGTGAGGCGAAACTTCTCGGGAATCGAAACGAATAACTCATCAATCGACTTCAGGCCGATGTCCGCCAGCATTTCGGTGCGTTCGGACGGGCTTTTGGGCAGATAGCGCATTCGACTTAGTGTTCCTTCGCTTTCTCGGCGACGTAGGCTTCGTACGCGGCGGCATCCATCAGCGCCGAAACTTCCTTCGGATCGGCGAGCTTCACCTTGATCAGCCAGGCCGACTTGTGCGGGTCCTTGTTGATCGTCTCCGGCGCATCGGCAAGCAGGGGATTGGCTTCTGTAACTTCACCGTTCACGGGGCTGAAAATCTCGCTGACGGCCTTCACGGATTCAACGGTGCCAAACGACTGTCCGGGCTTCACCGCTGCGCCCGGCTTCGGCACTTCAACGAACACTACGTCGCCAAGTTCCTGCTGCGCGTAGTCGGTGATGCCGATCGTGCCGATGGAGCCATCGAGCTGGATCCATTCGTGGTCTTTCGTGTAGCGGTATTCAGCCGGGTACATTCTTACCCCCTATTGGATGCGACTTCGTCAGTGAGGTCGCTTGTAAAACGGCAATGGGATGATGCGCGCGGCGGCGGCTTGGCCGCGGATGTTGATGCCGATCTCGGAGCCCACAGCGGAGGCATTGGGCGGAACGTAAGCCATTCCGATATTTTTCTTCAAGGATGGCGACGGGCAGCCACTCGTAACGGCGCCGACTTCGTGTCCGCCGATCAATACGGGATAACCATCGCGACCGATGCGCTTATCGAGCATTTCGAAGCCAACGAGTTTGCGCGGGACGCCGTCCTGTTTTTGCTTCGCGAGAACGTCGCTGCCGAGAAACGGCGCCTTCTCCATTTTGCAGATCCAGGCGAGGCCCGCCTCCCACGGCGTAGTCTTCTCGTCGATTTCATGGCCGTACAGGCACATGCCCGCTTCGAGGCGTAGCGTGTTGCGCGCGCCCAGCCCGCAGGGAATCATGCCGAACGGTTTTCCCGCTTCCATCAGCGCGCGCCACATTTTATCCGAGTGCGCCGGATCGAAGTAGAGTTCGAAGCCGTCTTCACCGGTGTAGCCCGTGCGCGCGATGAGGCATACGGCGCCGTCCACCGTGCCGTACGCGAAGTGGTAGTAGCGAATCGCAGGGAGATTTACATGAGTGAGCGGCTGAAGAATCTCGACTGACCGCGGCCCCTGAATCGCGAGTTGCGTGTAACGCGGGCCGGTATTCTCGACGCGCGCATCGAACTTGTTGTTCGCCTTGATGTGCGCGAAATCGGCGTCCTGATTGCTTGCGTTGACGCAAAGCAGAAAGTGCGTTGGCGAAATCTTGTGGACGAGCAGGTCGTCGACAAAGGTTCCGCGCGACGTCATCAGCCCTGAATAGTGAATTTGACCCTCGACGAGCTTTGCAGCGTTGTTGCAGCTCACCCACTGAACGAGCTTCTCGGCTTCCGGACCGATGATTTCGAGTTCGCCCATGTGGCTCACGTCGAAAAGTCCCGCGCGGGTGCGAACCGCGTCATGTTCGGACAGGATGCCGGAGTATTCGAGGGGCATGTCCCAGCCGCCGAAGTTGACCATTCGGGCGCCATGCTGGCGGTGGACAGCGTTCAGAGATGTTTTGCGAAGTTCGGCTGCTGCCGGAGTGCTCACTCAGTTCGTCCCGGAAAAATGGCGAGAGATAACTTAAATATCGAAGCTAGCATGCGTGTTTTGGGGTGTCAAGAAACGTGGCCGGAAGTCATTTTTCGCGCGACGAAATGTTGTGGAAATACCGCGGCCGTCGGGACGTGCAAACCAGGGAATTGCGGACGGCAAGCGGCTTGTGAGGCTTGTAAGCTTCGCCTAACATAAAAAGACTGGGGCCAATGCGCCCCTGCGAGGTCACCATGTTTCAGCAGCAAACGACGGTGTGTTCGCAGTGCGACAAGCCCGCCCGCAATTGCACCTGCGAGAAGTATTGCTGCCATTGCCAATCGCAATTCAACGTCAAGATGGCGGTGGATGGGATATATTACTGTCCCGACTGCCGCGAGGCGTGCGACGTGGCGTTGGCTGAATCGGATGACCACTGAACCAGCGCGGACCGAGCTCTTGCTCCACGACGACGCGCGGCTGCTGGCCGCGATCGGCGCGGTGATTTCCTTTTCGGGGACGCATTGCGGACTTGCCACCGAAGCGCAGGAAGCACTTACGACGGCGACCGTCGCAGCCTGCAAGGAGACATTTCCACTGATTCCAGCAAGCCCGGAAGGCGAGCGCGTGTTGAGGCTGGTCGTGGCGGACTATCCCGATCGCATCGAGGTGGAGATCACGCACAAGGGCGAGCCCACTCCTACGGCGGGCCTCGACTCGTTCGCGGGGAATTTGCAAGCGGCGGGAGGGCCTGCGCTGAGCGCGGCGCTACAGAAGACGAGCGTCGATCGAGTTCAATACGAAACGAAGGATGGCGTTTCCCGGATGCGTTTGATTAAGTATTGCCAGCGTGGCGCAACGGTTTAGCCGGCACATCTTACCTGTAGCGCTTCTTCCAGAAAAAATTGACGCTGAAAAAAGAAACGGCGCGTAGGAGTGTGTCCGCGCGCCGTTTGTCGTTTCGGTTTATAGCCGACTCGATCAGATTGGCGAGGCGAACGCCTTCGTCTGAATCAGCGACATTAAGTCGTTCTGCGACACCGGTGCGTTGATCTTCAAGCGATCGCCGGCGGGCACGACAGTGATGTGGTCGAGTGTCTTCGCCATAGTCGGATCGGTTTGCGCGACCTGGTAGCGGCGATACATCACGGCAGCTTGGAGTGCCGCGGCGAGCGTGTTCGCGTCGTTCACCGAATCGCACACGGCCGAGAAGTGCGCGTCTACGCCGTCATCGGCGCTCACGTAAAGTGTCATGGCCTTCATGCGATCCACAATTTGCTGCGCCTGCGGAAACTGGCTCGCCTGCGGCAGAAGCTGTGTCATGGCGAGATGGGTGTAGTTGCGGTCGAGAACGGCCCACAGAATGCCGTTGCCGTTTGCTTCCTGAATCAGCGGGAAAAGAGTCGAGTTGTTGGCCAGACTTTCGGCGGCGCCCATGCGCACGCTGATCATCTTCTCGAGCGCGGGGCGGTGGCCGAATGCCGCGGTATTCGAATCGATGAACGTGAACAAAATGTCGCCCGCACCGGCGCCGCTGCCGAAGGCATAGAGGTGATAGCCCTGCACATCGACGACGGGCATCTTCTGCGCTTTGAATTTTGCTTCGCTGGAGGTGGGATCGAAGGCGCCGAGCGCGACGCCGACGATCTGCTCGCCTTTGCCGTCGGTCACCCCGCCCCAGGCGATTTCATCCACCTGGGTGTTCGGGTCGACACCTGCGGATTTCAGGAACTGCTCGAATTGAACGAACTTCGAAGGAAGCATCTGGTCGCGCAACTGCGGAAACCAGGCGTACTTGCGCGAGGCTTTCAGGTCGGCGTAAGCGAACTCGCCGATATCCTTCGGGAACATGCCGATGATCGACGCGCTGAGCGTCGCAGCGTAGACGCGCTTCGGCAAGGCGAGGAAAGCGCTGAATCCAACGGCGACCGCCAAGACGGTGACGGTTGCGATTTGTAAAGTTCTGTTTCTCACGTTCATAAACCCCTCAGTTCGAATTCAAATTCCAAATGTGCTGAATGCTTCTCAAGAATCCGGGCCGGCCACGCGAGCGGCGAGAGCTTCCGATTCGCTGCGGAGCGCGGCTGCAAATTTTTGATCGGTGATCGATTCGAGATTGATCTCCACGTTCGCAAGTGCGCCATGAACCGCCGCGGCAGCCATCAGGCGGCCGACTCTTACGTCGGAAGCCATGGTCGCGCTCGAAATCCCGCGCAGCGCGCCGAGGCGCTCGAATGCATCGGCTGCTTTCCGGGCGACTTCAAGCGGCACTGTGGCGGCTCCGTGCAGGGCAAACTGGATGGCGTCTTCGCGATGCGTCTTCTGTTCAGACGTTTCCTGGGGCAGTTTGTAAGCAGCCATCACGTGTCCAAATGACGCAGCGTCGCGGTCGACAGCCTCGGAAAGGAACTTCGAGGCGGCGTGAAATTCGGCGACGGCGTCGCTGAGTTGGTCGACGTATGCGGCCTGAGCCTTCTTCTTGCGCGAAAGGCCGGCGACCATCTGGCCGAGGCTTGCACCAAGTGCGCCGGCAAGTGCGCTCACCGAGCCGCCACCGGGAACGGCCGTCGGTTCCGCAACAGCATCGAGAAACGGCTGCGCCAGCGAAGCGAGTTTGCCGGGACCTTCGGGCAGAGCGGCGCCCGATAGCGACGCCTCCATACGATTTTCAAACACTTGCGCGGGTGAAAAGTTTTCAAGTTGCAGGTAGAAGTCGGCGGTGATTTCGATCGCGCGCTTGGGAATCAGGCCGACGATTTCGCTGCCGACGATCGCGACGCCGTAGCGTTCGGCCTCTCGCTTCACCATTTCGAACACACGGTGGAGCGGCGTCTGCTCGAAGTCGGTCATGTTGATCGAGACTTGAGCGAGGTTGCGCGCCTTGAGATCGACGCCCATCGCTTTCACGTAGCGAAGGCCGCCATTTGAGAAACGGATGTTCTTGCCGATTTTTTTGGCGATTTCGACGTCGGGCGTGTTCAGGTTGATGTTGAAGGCGACGAGAAATTTCCGCGCGCCAACGACGACCGCGCCAGCCGTCGGATGAAGCGCGGGGCCGCCGACGTCGGGAGCGCGATCCGGATTCTTCGGCGCTTCCACGACGAGTGCTTCGAACTGGCCTTTGCGGATGTTTTCGAGATTCGCGCGCTCGGGACGCTGGGCCGCCGCTTCGTAGAAATAAACTGGAATTTTGTAGCGCTCCCAGATTTCGCGGCCGACTTTCTTCGAAAGCGCGACGCAGTCTTCGATCGCTATCCCTTCGACGGGAATGAAGGGCACTACGTCCGTCGCGCCCAGCCGCGGGTGCGCGCCGGTGTGCTTCGTAAGATCGATCAGCTCGGACGCTTTGCCGACGCCGCGTAGCGCAGCTTCAGCGACAGCTTCGGGTTCACCCGCGAGCGTGATCACGCAGCGGTTGTGGTCGGCGTCGCTCTCGCGATCGAGCAGATATACGCCGGAAACTTCGCGCATCGCCGCTACAATCGCGTCAATTTTTGCCTGATCGCGCCCCTCGGAAAAATTGGGCACGCATTCAACGATTCGTTTCATCGATTCCGGGTCAACTTTCGATTAGAGGTTTCGCGAGTGGATGATGGCGCCGCGTTTCATCGTGAGACTGCACAAGTTCACACCAAAATAATACGGGATTTCACGATAGTCGGCCACGTCGAACGCCGCGATGTCGGCGTATTTGCCAACCTCGAGCGAGCCGACGCGGTCGTGTACGCGCAGGGAGTAGGCGGGGTTGATCGTGGTAGCGGCGACCGCTTCGGCGGGAGACATGCGGAGCTGATTGCAAGCAAGCGAAAGAATCACGGACATATTGAGCGTGGGGCTGGTGCCGGGATTGAAGTCGGTGGCGAGGCCGATTATGGCCCCCGCGTCGATCAGCTGGCGCGCCGGGCCGTAATGGGCGAGGCCCAGATGGAAACAGCAGCCGGGTAGCATTGTGCACAGGACGTTCGAGGCAGCGAGCGCGCGGATGTCGCCATCGCTGAGTTTCTCAAGGTGGTCGGCGCTCGCGGCTTCCACTTCTACGGCGAGACGCGCGGCACCGGTGTTGACGAGCTGCTCGGCGTGCATCCGTGGCACGAGGCCCGCGGCGCGCCCGGCTTTCAATATCTTGCGCGACTGCGCGACGGTGAACGCGCCGCGATCGCAAAACACATCACAAAATTCAGCGAGACCCGCAAGCGCGACGCTGGGAATCCATTTTTTCGCTACGAGATCGACGTACGCTTCGGGGCGCTTCTTGTACTCGTCGGGAACGACATGCGCGCCGAGGAACGTCGAATGGATATCGATCGGCTGCTCCTGATGCAGCTCGGCTTGCAGCGTGAGGATTTTTTGCTCGCTGTCCCAGTCGAGGCCGTAGCCGCTTTTGGCTTCGATGGTAGTGGTACCGTGAACGCCGAATTCGCGCAGATTGCGAAGCGCGCGCTGCTTCAGGTCCGACGCCGGTGCGCGGCGAAGTTTTTTCACGCTGTTGCGAATGCCGCCGCCTTTACGCGCGATTTCTTCGTAGGTCGCTCCGGCGATGCGCAATTCGTACTCGGCGGCGCGACTCTCCGGAAAAATCAGGTGCGTGTGTGAATCGACGAAGCCGGGAAGCACGACGCGTCCGCCGAGATCGAGCTTCTCGACGCGCTTTGCGCCTTGAAGTTTTTCGATTTTCTTGCGCGGACCGATCGCGGTGATGCGGTCGTCGTGAACGAGCATTGCGCCGTCGGGAATGATGCTGAGGTCGGTGAGGGATTTCCCGCGGCGGGGGACGGGGCCGCGCAGCGTCAAAAGCTGCGAACAGCCGGTGATGAGCCAGTCGGGCACGGGACGCGACGATACTAACCCCGCGCCGAGCAAAAAACTAGAATCGCGGCTAGGTGATTAAGCGCTTGCGGCTTGGGCCAGATACGCCGGGGCGAAGACTTCGCTCACGAAAGTTTCGATCGATGTGGGCGTAGTGTTCGCCGCGTTGCGCGGCTCGAGAGGCTTGACGGTACCGGCGGCCAGACCTTTCCATAGCTCGATGAGCAGCCCGGCGAGATTCTTGCTCATGCCGGACTGCACGAGCGCAGGCTCGAGCATCATGTACGGCACCTGCATGTAGCTTAGGCCGGGCTTGCCGATGGCGTTGCCGACGACTCCGGAGACTTCCTTCATCGTCACGTCGCGTTGGCCGTGCAGCTCCTGCGTGGAAAAGCCGGTGAAGTCGCGTGCCGCGAGCCTTCGTGCGGCATAGGCGCCGATGTCGCGTGTGGCAACCATCGGCCCGGGAACGTCGGAGGGCGCGGCTCCAGGCAAGAAACCCATCTTTCGCAGCGGCGCGATGCTCATAAACAGGTTGTCCATGAAGTTCACTGCGCGGATCGAGTGAGCATTAAGCCCCTGAATTCCTTTGATCTTTTCTTCGAGATTGTGGAGGCCAAGGACCGGTCCCGTCCTTTCGGTGAGTTCCGCCCCGATCGAAGAGAGAAGCACGACATGCTTGACTCCGGACTTCGTGACGGCTTCTACGTATGCGTCCGTAATCTTGGCTTCGTCGCCAAGGACGTCGTCCGACTTCGGGTTGCTGGGCAGCAACAAGTAGACAGAGTCGGCGCCCTGGAAGGCTTTGGTCATCGCCGCTGCGTCGTTCACTTGGGCGACAAATGGCTCGGCCCCTCTCTGCGCGAGCGGCGCGAGGTGCTCGGCATTTCGCCCGATGGCGCGCACTTTTTGATTTGCAGCCAGCAGCGCTTCGACGGCGGGCTTGCCGGTGTTTCCGGTGGCGCCTGTGATGACGATCATGACTTTGCCTCCTGCGATTTCGATGCGGAGATGGCGCGATTCGACGCGACTACATCATAGGAATCTTCACGCCGGACTTTTTCGCGAAAGAAACGGCATCGTCGTAGCCTGCGTCGACGTGGCGCGCCACACCGATGCCAGGGTCGTTCGTAAGCACGCGTTCGATGCGCGCGGCCATTTCCTTCGAACCGTCGGCGACGGTCACCTGGCCCGCATGAAGCGAATATCCGATGCCGACACCGCCGCCATTGTGAATCGAAACCCAACTCGCGCCGCTCGCGGTGTTGAGCAGGGCATTGAGCAGCGCCCAGTCCGCGACAGCATCCGAACCGTCGAGCATTTTCTCCGTCTCGCGGTAGGGCGAAGCGACGGAACCGCAATCGAGATGGTCGCGCCCGATAACGATGGGGCCCTTCAGTTCGCCGCGTGCCACCAGATCGTTGAGCGCAAGTCCGAACCGGTCGCGTTCGCCGTACCCGAGCCAGCAGATGCGCGCCGGCAATCCCTGAAACTTCACGCGCTTTTGCGCGAGCTTGATCCAGCGCGACAGAATTTCGTCGTGCGGGAACATTTCGAGCACGAGCTGGTCGGTACGGTGAATATCGGACGCCTCGCCCGAAAGCGCGGCCCAGCGGAACGGCCCGCGGCCTTCGCAGAAGAGCGGGCGAATGTAGGCGGGCACGAAGCCGGGAAAGTTGTAGGCCTCTTTCACGCCGTGGTCGAAAGCGAAGGTGCGGATGTTGTTGCCGTAATCGAAAGTGACCGAGCCCATTTTTTGCAGCATGAGCATACCTTCGACATGCTTGGCCATCGAATCGAGCGAGCGTTTCCGATAGCTTTCGGGATCGGACTTGCGCAGCTCGGCCGCCTCATCAAGCGACATTCCCTGGGGCATGTATCCGTAGAGCGGATCGTGCGCGCTGGTCTGGTCGGTTAGAATGTCCGGCACGATGCCGCGGTGTGCGAGTTCGGGAATCACATCCGCGCAGTTGCCGACGAGGCCAACCGACGTCGGTTCTCCTTTGCGCACTGAGTTCTTCAGGATGCGTAGCGCTTCGTCGAGATCGTTGACCATCACATCGCAGTAGCCGGACTTAACGCGGCGCTTGATGCGCTCGGGGGCGACGTCGATGCCGAGGAATGCGGCGCCATTCAAAGTAGCCGCGAGAGGTTGCGCTCCACCCATTCCGCCCATGCCACCGCTGACGAGAAGTTTTCCGGCGAGGTCGCCGTTGAAATGCTTGCGGCCGGCGGCGGCGAATGTTTCATACGTCCCTTGCAGGATGCCTTGCGAGCCGATGTAGATCCAGCTGCCCGCGGTCATCTGGCCGTACATCATCAGGCCGGCGCGATCGAGTTCGTCAAAGTTCTTCCAGTCACTCCAGTGCCCAACGAGATTCGAATTCGCGATCAACACGCGAGGCGAGTATTCGTGAGTACGGAATATCCCGACCGGCTTGCCTGACTGGATAAGAAGCGTCTCGTCGTTTTCGAGCGAGCGGAGCGACGCGACGATCGCGTGGTACGAATCCCAATTGCGCGCAGCTTTGCCGCGTCCACCGTAGACAATCAGATCCTCGGGCTTCTCAGCGACGTCGGGATCCAAATTGTTCATCAACATGCGAAGCGCCGCTTCTTGCTGCCAACCCTTGCACGAGAGCGTTGAGCCGCGCGGTGCGCGAATGGGTTGATAGCCGGCTGCGGATTCTGTGGCGAGAGGAGCCATGGAAGACCTCCGCGAGCATCTTAACTCAGTGCGGTCCGCGGCGCGTAGTGCGGGTGGGCGTAAAGAGCCGGCGAACGGAGATCGGTTTCACGTCCGAGACCGGCATTGTCCGTTCCGGACCACCGCGTTGCGCTGCGATTGCCTATGGGCTACATTGGACCAGAAAACATGACCTACCCGTCCCTCACCGCCTGCCTCCTCGAAACGATCGATAGGAAACCGAACCCGAAGGCGCAGATGTTTCGCGGCGCGTCAGGATGGGAATCGATCTCGTCGCCGGAGATGCTGCGGCGGATTTCGGGCCTCGCGAAGGCGCTGGCCGAACTAGGAGTGAAGACCGGCGATCGGGTGGCGGTGTTTGCGCCGAATTGCCCGGAGTGGCACATCGCGGACTTCGCGATCATGGGCCTCGGCGCTGCCAGCGTGCCGATTTATTTCAACGAATCGATCGAGCGCCTGTCGTACATCCTCAATGATTCGGGCTCGCGCGTCGTGATCACATCCGGCGAATCTCAGGCGCGAAAAATTTCCGAGAATCGCGAGCGGTTTCCAGTGACCGAGCATGTGATCTCCGTAGCGCCTCCGCCAGATCTGCGCGGCGAGATCTTGAAATTCGAGGCGCTCGCGAGCGCTGCGACCGACGCTGATGTGGAGGAATTTCGCCGCCGAGCGAGCAAAGTAGCATCGAACGAGCTGGCGACGATCATCTACACCTCGGGGACGACAGGCGAACCGAAGGGCGTGATGCTCTCGCACGCGAATCTTTCGTCCAACGCCCTCGATTCCGCGGAGGGCTACGAATTTTTACCGGGCGATATCGGGTTGTCGTTCCTGCCCCTGGCGCACGTGTACGAACGCGTCGTGGACTACAGCTACATGTTCCGCGGCGTGACCGTCGCCTATGTGGAGCAGATCGAGACTGTGGCGCAAGCAATTTTGGAAGTGAAGCCGACGACCCTGGCAGCCGTGCCGCGTTTCTTCGAAAAGATATACGCCGGGATTCTGGAAAAGGGGCACAAAGAAACCGGCATCAAGCGGAAAATTTTCGATTGGGCGCTCAAGGTCACGCAGGAGTCGGTGCCCTGGAAGGCTTACCGCAAGCCCGCGCCCACCACACTCCAGTGGAAATGGAAGATCGCCAACAAGCTGGTCTACTCGAAAATTCGGCAACGGCTGGGCGGCAACATGCGCTCGATGTGCTCAGGCGGCGCTCCACTAGCGCCGGAGCTCGCTGAATTTTTCTGGGCGCTCGACTTGCCGGTTTATCAGGGCTACGGCCTCACAGAAACGTCGCCGGTGGTGACGGCGAGCACGCCAACGGCGTTCAAAGTGGGCACGGTAGGGAAAATGATTTCTCACGTTACCGTCAGCATCGCGGAAGACGGCGAGATTCTGGTGAAGGGTCCGAACGTGATGCAGGGCTACTACCGCAAGCCGGAAGAGACGCAGAAAGTGTTCACGCCGGCGGGATGGTTCTGCACGGGCGACATTGGCCGCATCGATGAAGACGGCTACCTGATCATCACCGACCGCAAGAAAGAACTGCTCAAGACAGCGGCAGGAAAGTTCGTTGCGCCCGCACCAATCGAGAATGCGCTTAAGACTTCGCACTACATCCTCAATGCCATCGTCGTCGGCGACCGACGGAAATTCCCCGCGCTGATCGTAGTGCCGAATTTCCCGACGGTCGAGTCGGAAGCAAAGCGACAGAACCACGAAACCGGCACTCCGTCCCAGATGCTTCACGATCCGTGGTTGCGCGACCTGATCTCCGCGGAAATCGAACGCCTTACCGCGCCGCTCCCGCAGTATGAGAAGCCGAAGCGCTTCTCCTTGATCGAACGCGATTTTACTTACGCCAACGGCGAGCTGACCTACACTATGAAGATGAAGCGGCGCGTCATCGAGCAGCACTACGAAGACGTGATCGCTCAGATGTACGCGGACGTGGAAGAGCCGAGGCCGCAACACCAAGCGTGAAGAATTTCAGGAATTGCGGATTGTGCGGCATCGAGCATATTGGGCACGAGGAACAGGCCATGGTCGACCAACTAACAATCGCTGGGCGTAATTTTAACTCCCGGCTCATCGTCGGAACCGGGAAGTACCGCAGCTTTCAGGAAATGCGCCGTGCGCACGAGGCTTCGGGCGCGGACATGGTGACTGTCGCTGTGCGCCGGGTGAACCTCACCGACAAATCCAAAGAATCGCTTCTCGACTACATTGACCGGAAGAATTTCTTCATCCTGCCGAATACCGCCGGCTGCTACACCGCCGATGAAGCGGTGCGCGCCGCGCGGCTGGGCCGCGAGGTGGGGCTTTCGGAGTGGGTGAAGCTTGAAGTGAT
>JBEKJW010000129.1:0-12835 GCA_050011035.1 Candidatus Acidiferrales bacterium | reverse complement strand
TGGGTGCAGCACAAGGCGAAGGATCCGATCGAGGTGGTGCGGAAGCACTACGTGTTTTATCCGGAGTATCGCGGCGGAGTGTGGAGCGAAGGCGCGTGCGACGCGAACGATCGCACGGGATGCAAGCGCGTGGCGTACACGGTGCAGGTGAGTACGTGCGGCAACGTGCGGTTCGAGTGGAACGTGTTTGCGGATGGCGACGAGGACCTGGGATACGCGTATCGCGGAGCGACGCCGAAGGTTGATGAGGACGCGTATGCGTTGTATGCGGTAGTGGGTGGCGACTCGCGGTTCATGGATTCGCCGGCGCTTGGAAAAGCGCCGCCTGTGGCGTGTGCGGTGAAGTGAGATACGGCGCGGCGGCCACTTGTGTTTAGTCGGTCGCCCGCTAGGCGCGTGATCGTTGCGAAATGGCGCTGCGGTGGGACAGGCGGCGGCAAGCCACCGCACTGTATCGCGCTTCGCGCATTGGTTTTGAGTGGCGTGCATTGCGAGTGATGCGCTTGCGCTCGGTGTTCGCGGTGCGCGATTTTGCGTAAGGTGAAGGCTGTAGCGCGCTGCAGCGAAATGTGATGAAACAGGCAAGAAATTCGCACCGTTTCCGCTGACTGGCGCGTCAATAGAGTGTGGGCCGGAGCGCCGGCAAAAGCGCGACGACAACGCGGCCCATCATAGAAAACCGACAGGGACTCCGCAGGCCTGCATTGTTCTCCGTTCGGAATCAGAACTGAAAGAGGGAGGGAGAGCTATGCGCATTCGTGGAAAACATGTGGTGACGTTCGCAGCAGTAGTATTGATGAGTTTGCCCGTGTGGGCGCGTCCGGAGACAACACCGTTCATTGTGGATACACCGACGCAAATCGGACAGACGAGCTTGCAGCCAGGACAGTACGAGATCAAGGCGGATCCGAACGCGGATCACATCACCGTTTACCATAATGGGAAGGAAGTAGCGACGGCGCCGTGCCAGTGGATCACGCTGGGCAAGAAAGCGGCGCAGACCGAAGTGTTGACGTCGCAAAACCGCGTTACGGAGATCGACTTCGGCGGAAAGACGGCGGCAGTGCAGCTCCGCTGAGCGGCGTTGTAGAGGTGACATAACAGGAAGAAAAAGAAAGAAGAGCAACGAGGCGGAAAAGGCGGGCTACGGCTCGCCTTTTTCATTTTGGGGCGAGAGTTAGAAGAAGGATTTATGTGTGGCGGCGACGCGACGATGCGAAAGAGGAGTGAGGGCGGCGATAGCGACGAGTGCGGCCGTCGCGAGGAGACAAGCGCCGAAGAAGATGGTGTCGTACACGATTTCGCCGCCGGTTGCGGCGCAGAGGGCGAGGTTGAGAGTCCACCAGCCGAGGAGAACGGCTTCGACGATCTGAACGCGTGGAAGCCCGACCAGAGTGTGGCGCGTGGAAAGCCAGAGTCCGCAGGCGGTGAGGAAGCCGAGGATCGCGAAGATGTCCGAACCGTCTTGAACGAGGCCGCGGTCGATGGAGGCGGTGCCGAGGAGCCAGGAGGCGATGAGGGCAGTGAGACCGACAGCGGATTGGCGGTTGAGCTTAGCGGCCAGTGCTGGGTGGTGCGGCAGCATGGCCTAGTGTGCCGGGTGAGCAGTTTGAAGGAAATGGGGCGCGGGGTTCAATTTGGTGGTACGGAGGGTCTGGGCGGGGCGGTACTGCATTGATGGGGTGGAGGTTGCGGGAGGGGTTTGCGGAAGACAAAGATGTACAGAGGCGAACTCCGGCCTGTGCCACTGATGAGTCCCGCCTTTGTCGACTGGGTTGGGACGGGGAGTTTGCCATGATTGGGCTCGTGCTTGGACGCGCGCCGTTCTGAGTGGCGAAGGGTGCGGTACCTGGAAAGGCTCGAGGCGCACCGTTGCCATGCAATGAGAAGAGGTGGGACCAAGCGCACGGGCGGGGTGCGCGGAGCGTTGACAGGGGCGCGGAACGGCATTATTGTGGCGGTGAAATAGGCGGTATGACCGGCAGCCCCGTCCGAATTTCCTCTTCTGCTCGACCGGTTCTGGTGGTGTCCCACATGGCGTTGGCAAGATGTGCGATCACGGCCCGACGATGGGCTGGCCGGAACAGGTTTATCAGCGACGCGCGAAGTTTTTCCTTCCCTGGAGAAGTCCCAGCTTTGGCGAAGTGGGCCGAAGTGTGCCTGAACGGGAGGAGAAATATTTCGAGCGGCGTGTGGAATTGGTGAGCCGCGGACGTTATGCATGGAGGGGCCCAAAGAAGTGAGATGCCGAACGGACCGACCGACGATGAGTTGATCGGGCGGTACCGAACGACGCAGGACCCCGGATGTTTTGCGGAGCTATTCGCGAGGCACCGCAAGAAAATCTACCTTTCGTGCAGGCGGTTTTACCGGGAGGGTGCGTCGGCGGAGGATGCGACGCAGGAAACGTTCCTGCGGGCGTTTCAGAATCTGGGGCATTACGGCGGCGGCGATTTTTGCGGCTGGCTGATGCGGATTGCGAGAAACGTTTGCATCGACCAGTGGCGGAAGCGCAAGACCGAGAGCGTGCGTGAAGAGGTGGAAGTTGACCAGATGCCATCGCGCACGACGGAAGATCCGACGTCGGAAGTGAAGCTGGCGGCGGACCGAGTGATCGCCGAGATGCGGCATTTGAGCGAGCCGCAACGGCGATGCCTCGCGATGAAGATTGAAGGATATTCGTACGAGGAAACCGCGATGCGGACGGGAATGTCGGTCCCCGCGGTGAAATCGCATTTGCAGAACGGGCGGCGGGCGTTGTGGTTGCGAGTCGCCGGAACTGTAACGCGGCTAAAAGACTGATGACGACCTGGACCGAAGCCAACTTCCTGGAGAGGCTGAAGGTGCCGCTCAAAGACGCCTACGAGGCGAGCGCGAGTACGTGCCCCGACGCGGACATGATGAGCGCGTACGTGGAGAACACGGCCAGCGAGTTCGTGCGGAATGCGGTCGAGGGCCATCTGCGGAGTTGCGCGGATTGCAGAGAGTTGGCGGAGCGGCTCGGCGGGTTTGACGCGGCGACGGATGATTCGCCGGCGGCGATGAATGCGGCGCTGCACGGCGAGTGGGTGAACGCGGAGAAGCGGCTGGATATTTCGGCTGAGGATTTCGTGCGCACGGCCGAGGTGGATTTTCGGAAGGCGGCGCGCGTTGCGCCTGCGCCGGCTGTGCAGCGTGAGGCGGCCTGGCAATTTCCGTGGATGAAGACGGCGTGGTCGGTGGCGGCCGTGGCGGCGCTGGTTGCGGCTGGCTTTATTCTGATGAGGAAGGATGGCGCGACGCAGACGGCGCAAGTGAGCCCTCCACTGGCCGTGCCTGCTGCGACACCGAGTGCTGCGACGCCGGCAAATAGCGACGCGAAGAGTGCGGAGAGCACGAGCACGGCGAAAGCGCCGCCGATTGCGGTGGCGAACGATTCGAGTACGAGTGCCGCGGCGACGCCGACAGTGCCGGATTTGAACGGCGCGAAGATCGAAAGTGAAAAGCCGCCTGCGCACGGTGCGGCGAACGGAGCTGCGAAACACACGACGACGAAACGCTCGGCTGCCGACAATGCGCCAGCGGTGGCGGCGAATGTGCCGACAGACACGGGGGCGAACACGCCGGCGGTTGCGCTGAGTTCGACGGATACGAGTCCTGGAACGGAAGCTGCGGCGAATACGGGCGAGCCGAATGCAGTGGCTTCGAATGCGGCGCCGCCACCGGCTCCGGCGACGAGTTCGAGTACGGGGACGGGAAGTGGCGGTGGAGGACGATCGGGTCTCCATTCGTTTGGATCACATGCGACCAACGCGGCGGCGGCGAAGGCACCACGGGCAGTGGCAAACGCGCCATTGCCGCAATCGATCCAACTGAGCGCGGGAACGCGCGTGTGGATCGTGTATAAGAACGTTACACGCCGCAGCGATTCGAGCTTTGCGTTCACGGGCAGCTTGCTTGAGCCGATTACGGGAACCGGATCGACACCGCTGGCGAAGGATACGGAGATCGACGGCGAGGGGGCGGCGGTGAACGGCAAGACGTCGCTCACGGTGGAACAGATTGTGATTCGGGGCGTGAAGTACGAGCTGAAGGGATCGGGCGGAGCCGTGACGCAAGGTTACGCGGGTGGCGGCGAGGCGGTTACGTTTAATGCCGGTCAGGTGCAGGAGCTATGGCTGGCGGGCCCGGCTACGTATGAAAAGGCGGCAGATACGGGCGCGAACCCGTAGCGACGAGATTCGGTCAGTAGGGTCGTGTGGAATTCCTGGGTTCCATGCGTTCAGTAGGGTAAGAAGCGAGGAAGAGCTGAAATTCATAGAGATTTGATGACGGTTACGCGCAGGGCTTTACGCATTGCGTGTAGGAGTCGTTCCGACGGTTTCGGGGACCCAAAGCAACACCTACGAGAAGCGCGGGGAGATTAGGAGGCAGTGAGATGAATCCCAGGAACAGCATGGCGATATTGCAACGGATTTTAGTGTTACTGGCGCTGATTGCGTTGCCGGGCGTCGCGATGGCGCAGAAGACTAAGGCGCCGAGCGCGCCGAAGGCGCCTGCGGCCAAGCCAGCAGCACCGGCAGCGAAGCCGGCGGCACCGGCGAGTCATCCCGCAGGCGCGACGAGCACGGCGGGTCATCCGGCCACGACGAGTACAGCGGGACATCCCGGAACGACCAACACGGCCACACACACCGGAACTACTGGTGCGGCCGGCGGCGCACATCCCGGAGCGACCAACACGGCGGCGCACCCCGGAGGCGCTGCAGGTGGTGGGGCCAAGCCGGGAGTGACGAACAACGCAAAGGGCGGCGGCAAGACGGTGACGACGGCCAGCGGTACAACGGCGCATACCGACGCGCACGGTCGCGTGACTTCGATTCACACGGCGAACGGCGCGACGATCAACCGCGCGCCGAACGGATCACGTCGCGTGGAAACACGGCTGAATGGCGGTGGACGCCTGGTGAGCAACGGTCACCGTGGCGGTTACGCGGAGCACCCGTATAACCGGGGCGGACACGCGTACATGCGCCGGACTTATTACTACCACGGGCACGCGTACGCATATGGCTACCGCGGCCGCTATTACCACGGTGGTTACTACTATGGATACGTGAATCCTTACTACTACAACCCTGGATTCTACGGTTGGGCGTACAACCCGTGGGCGGCGCCAGTGGCCTGGAGTTGGGGTTGGGGCGCGTCTCCGTGGTACGGATACTACGGCTACTACTTCAACCCGTATCCGGTTTACGCGAGCGCGGCTCTGTGGATGACGGACTACATAGTCGCTGCGAGCCTGCAGGAATCGTATGAAGCGCAGGTGGCGAACGCGAACGCAGCAGCGGCAAACGCCAATGCGGCGGCAGCGAACGCCAACGCAGCGGCAGCCAATGCGAATGCCGCGGGCCCGGCGCAGGCATCAATCGACGCAGCTCCGGCACCAGCAGCGGGGTCTTCCCCGGCGTTGACGCCCGAAGTGAAGCAGGCGATTGCGGAAGAAGTGAAGGCGCAGCTGGCGGCGGAAAAGGATGCCGCGGCGGCAAACGCTTCGGCTCCGGCGGCGGCAGCGGCTCCGGCGGCGCAGACTGCGTCGACGACGGCGGGCGGAACGCCTCCAGAAGAAACGCCCGAGGCGCTGGATCCAAATCACCGGACGTTTATCGTGAACACGGTGCTGACGGAGACGGCGGCGGACGGCTCGGAGTGCGCGCTTTCTTCAGGTGACGTGGTGACGCGAATCGAGGACACGCCGGATGCGAACAGCTCGGTGAAAGTCCTGGTGAGCAGCAGCCAGAAGAGCGATTGCCACTCAGGTACGCAGGTTGCGGTGAAGGTGGATGACCTGCAGGACATGCACAACCACTTCCGCGAACAGCTCGACAACGGTCTGAAAGAACTCGCGTCGAAGCAGGGCACGGCCGGAATGCCGGCGGCGCCAACGGGTACGACGACGACGAAGCCCAATCCGGATGGCCAAGTGCAGCCCGACCTGACGGTACAGCAACAGCTGCAGTCGCAGGAAGCGGACGCGGACAAGGCCGAAGCCGAAGTGCAGCAGACGGCGGCGCAACCAGCAGGACAAGGCAACGATTGACGAGCGCTGATTCTTTCAGCAGCGACAGTCGTTGCGGTAGGAAGGTAATGCGGTGGGCCACGCAGGTGGAAGAAGCGGGAGCGCCGATTGTGATCGGCGCTCCCGCTGAAGTTGAGCGCAACGCTCAAGTGCAAGTTCCAGCGTAAAATTCCAGCGATCGCGACAGAGTTCGAGGAGGGAGTTCGATGATTTCCAGATTCAAGTGGCCGGTGCGAGTGGCAGCGCTGGTGGCGGCGGTGGCGATCTGTGGAGTGGCAGCGCACGCGCAAGGCACGCTGCAAGCGGACCTGGAGAAGACGTATAAGCCGGCGAAGATGGGAACGGACTCGACGGGGACGGTGGTGGTTGAGGCGGGAACCGTGCTGACGCTGCAGAAGGGCGGCGTGCTGGGTGTGCCGTACGACAACATGGTGTTTTGCCCGTCGCACTACCAGGACGGAACGCTGAAGCCGCCCAACACGATGTGTAAGCTGTCGGTGGCGAAAGTATCGAAGTACATCAACTCGGGCGAGAAGGTGTACGTCACGAAGATCGAAATCATCCAGAAGGACGAGAAGGTGATTTTCTCGATCGTCGAATGCGACTCGTGCAACAACGTGCAGTCGGCGTCGCAGATGAAATCGCAGATCGTGTTCCACTACCCGAAGGGCTACCTTGAGGGCGGGGCGGACGCGGGACAAGTGGGCGACATCATCGGCCAGGTGCTCGCAGCGGATTCGGGCGGCGGCGACCAGCAACAGGCGGCGGCTCCGGCGGATCAGGGGCAACAACAGCAGGCGGCAGCTCCAGCAGCGCCTGCGGCTCCGGCACAGCCACCGGCATCTGTGCAGCTTGGCATGACGCCGGATCAAGTGACCGGAATTCTTGGGCAGCCCGAAAAGATCCTTAATATCGGGCCGAAGCAGATCTATGTATATAAGGACATCAAAGTCACCTTTCTGAACGGCAAAGTGGCGGACGCACAGTAAATCGAGCCAAGCTAATCCAGGTTCAATTGGGACGAAAGGCCACCTTCGGGTGGCCTTTTTGTTTTGGTGGGCGTCCGGAAACGGGCAGGCGGTGTGTGGTGAATGATGGGGCGCGGCTGAATCGTGGCAAGTATCGGCATGGGCGTTCCAAAATACGGAATAGCGTGTACGGATATGGGAAACCATATGGAAATGGTCGCGGAATTGGGATGGCGTCTGTAAAATGCTGATAGACGGCGACTTATTTTTAGGCGAAGGTGGGCACGAACCTGCAATGTCTTCTCCGACTGGTGGTGTTTCTGGTGGGCTCATGGGGTGAGTTCACAGGTTTCTGAGTTTCTCCCGGTTCAAATTCTTAGGAGGGTGTATGAATTGGAAGCGCGTTTTGGCCGTGATGTTTGCGCTCCTGGTGGGCCTATCGATCGCGAGCGGTCGGTTGGCGGCGCAGACAAATACGACGGGCGATATTACCGGCGCTGTGGTCGATCCGAGCGGATCGGTAGTACCCAACGCAAAGGTAACGATTTCGAGCGACACAAAGGGCAACACACAGGAGACCAGCACGGGCGCGCAGGGTACGTACCGCTTCTACCTGCTGACGCCGTCCTCTTATACGGTCACCGTGTCGTCCACAGGCTTTAAGACGGAAACCCGGCGCGTGGATGTACTCGTCGGACAGATCGCAACGGCAAACTTCCAACTGTCGGTCGGCGCGTCAAACACGACCGTGACCGTGACGGAAGAGGCGCCGCTGCTGCAGACCGACAACGGCGATACGGCTACGTCGGTGACTGCACAGCAGGTCGCAAACGTTCCAAACCCCGGCAACGACTTGACGGCGATTGCGCAGCTTGCGCCAGGCGTTGTTGCTAACAATCAGGGTGGATACGGCAACGTCGAGGCGTTTGGATTGCCGGCAACGTCGAACCTGTTCACGATGGACGGAATGGACGACAACGATCCGTTCCTGAACCTAGGCAACTCGGGCGCGACGAACTTGCTGCTCGGAACCAACGAAGTGCAAGAAGCGGACGTTGTGACCAATGGATTCTCGGCAGCGTACGGAACGTTCGCGGGCATCAACGTGAACTACGTGACCAAGTCGGGCGGCAATGCTTTCCACGGCAACGCGGTTTACCTTTGGAACGGAAGCGCACTGAACGCCGAGAGCTGGCAGGATAACGCGGCGGGCATTCCGAAGCCGTTTGACAATGCGAACCAGTGGGCGGCGTCGTTTGGCGGCCCAATCAAGAAGGACAAGCTGTTCTTCTTCCTGAATACGGAAGGGCTGCGAGTTTTGATTCCGGTTCCGTCGTCGTTCAACGTCCCGACTATTCCTTTTGAAACGGCGATCGTCAACAACTTGAACGCGACCGGCCTGGCGTCATCCGTGCCGTTCTACTGCCAGAATATCGCCGGTGTTTGCCCCGGAGTTGGCCCGGCACCTGGACAGGGAACCGGAGCGTTTGGGTTTTACAATTCGGCGTTGAACCAACAGTCCGCGACGCAACTTCCGAATGGCGGTTGCGGCGATCCTACGAATAACGCCGTAAATCTCTACGCGCCGTTTTCGACCTTCGGCACGGCAAATCCTTGCATCGTCAACCTTCGTGAAAACCCGATTAACTTCGCACCGGAATGGCAGCTTGCCGGCCGGTTGGACTGGAATATCGGAGCGAACGATCGAGCATTTGTGCGCGTGCAATACGACGTGGGCACACAGCCGACCTACACCGACCCACTGAACCCGATTTTCAACGCGTCCAGCTACCAGCCTGAATGGCAGTCGCAAATCAATTGGACACACACATTCGGCCCGACCCTGACGAACCAATTGCTCATCGCAGGTACCTGGTATTCGGCGATCTTCAAGAACACGCAGCAGGCGGCTTCGCTGGCAGCGTTCCCGACGTCGTTGATTCTCGGAGACGTGTCGTTGGGCGACCAGAGCAGCGGATTGAACCTGGGCGGCGAAGGCTTCGCGTTTCCGCAAGGTCGTAACGTAACCCAATTCCAAGTCGGCGACGACGTTTCAAAGCTGATCGGAAATCACACACTCAAAGTTGGATTTAAGTTTCACAAGAACTGGGTGAGTGACCATGACTTCGGCAACCGTATCGAAGGGCTTGCGATTCCTTTTTCGCTGAATGACTTCGTGAACGGCGGCCTTTGTGTGGGCCCGCAGGTTAACGGCATTTGCACTGGCAACGGATCCGAAGGCGTGGAGCTTCAGCAGAACTTTAGCTCGCTTACCAACGTTCCGGTGCGCTTGTACGAGGTTGCAGGCTACATTCAGGACGATTGGAAGATTAAGCCGAACCTCACGATTTCGCCGGGACTGCGTATTGAACATGCGTCGAACCCGACTTGCGTGATCAATTGCTTCGCGCAACTGAACGGGACTCTGGCCGATGTTGGCGCAGATCCGCTTGCCCCGTATAACGAGCAAATCCTTGCGAACCGCAGCTCGGCGCTGAACAACTACCAAGGTGTTCAGTGGTCGCCACGCTTGAGTTTCGCATGGCAGCCGTTTGCTTCGGCATCATCCGGCGACGTTCTGAAGTCAAACCTGGTGATCCGTGGCGGCGTCGGTATCTTCTACGACATCTTCCCGGGTGCAATTGCGGACAACTTGGCGCAGAACGCACCGAACTTTAATCCGTTCACCGAGTTTTCAAGCCCGGTGGGCAGCGGCGGTTGCGAAGGTCTCCTGTCGCCGGTCGTGACGGGTAGCATCTACAACTGCGCGGCATCGGACAACGCCACGTTCTTGAATGCGTACAACTCGGGAGCCAGCACGGTTCCTCTGCCTCCTGGTTTTACGTACACCGACAAGCACACCTACGCACCGCAGTTCCAGAAGTGGAACCTGCAAATTCAGAAGGGTTTTGGCACCAATGACTTGGTTACGGTCGGATACAACGGCAACCACGGCATTCACATTCCGGTCTTTGACAACGGCGTGAACGCCTATAACCCGTTGGCTACGCCGTTTGCCGGGCTTCCGGCGGTACCGGTTACGACACAGTTCGGGACCGTTACGGACGTGACCAGCGGCGGCGTATCGAACTACAACGGCCTGACAGCATCCTACCAGCACCGCTTCAGCGGTATGGGCGGCGGCTTGGTTCAGTTCAACTACACTTACAGCAAAGCGCTGGATGACGGCTCGAACGGTGGGTTTTTCCCCTTCTCGGGCACGGGAAACATCCAAAACCCGCAGAATCCGTTTGACCTGAAGAACAACTACGGACCGGCGGATTACGATGCGCGGCACGTCATCAACGCCAATTACGTCTGGCAGGTGCCGTTCCGCCGCATGTTTGGCGGCCACGGATGGGCGCCGCTCGTTGATGGATGGCAGGTTTCGGGCACCGTGTTCTACCGGACCGGCTTTCCGTTCACAGTTACCGACTCCGGAATGTCGAACCAGCTCGCATCTGGGAACTTCGGAGGGCCGATCTTTCCGGATGCGCTTTCCGCATCCGCTTTCGGATCGAACTGCAACAGCTCGCGTTTCTTCATCACTACCGGAGTCACGTGCTTGTCAACGAGCCAGTTTGTGGCGTCGGGGACGGAGACAGGCTTCGGTGCCCAGGGCTTGCGCAACGCGTTCCGGGGACCCCACTACGCAGACACGGACTTCAACGTGACGAAGAAGTTTGCGATTCCGCACTGGGAGCGTGGTTCGTTCCAGCTCGGATTCCAGTTCTTCAACCTGTTCAATCATCCGAACTTCTCGAACCCGAATGGCGACATCGGCAACCCGAGCACGTTTGGTGCGATCGTCTCCGAAGTGAACCCGCCGACCAGTATTCTCGGTTCGTTCCTTGGCGGCGACGCTTCACCGCGGCTGATTCAGGTGAAGGCTCAACTCACGTTCTAACCTACGCCTTGGCGTACCGTTGTACAGCTCGATAAAAAGGGAGCGCTCCGGAAGGCGGGGCGCTCCCTTTTTTATGCGCCTTAGGGTGTCGCGAGATGCGGGGGAATAAGCCCAATGCGCGGAAGTTATATGCTTCTTGTATAATTGCGGCACTTGTATCGGGGTTGGCGCGGCGTCTGAGCTTTCAGCGTGAGCGAGATTGGCCCGCAACCGTTAGCCGCTAAAGTGCGTCTTAGAGACTGGGGACGAGTGTACGGATTCTTGATTCAGGAGGGAGAGAGCGATGCGCAAGATTCTAGCCGGTGCCTCCACGATACTGCTGGCGGCGACAGTGGTAGTCGCGGGCGGCGACGTATGGAAGTCCAAACCTTATTCGCAATGGGATCAGAAGGACGTTACGGCGGTGCTTCAGACTTCGCCGTGGGCCAAAACGAACGTGACGGGATCGGGGGCGTGGCACCCGGCCGATACGACTCCGATAACGGGCGGATCCGTAGGGTATGCGGGCAGCGCCAACGATACGTCTCACGTTAACGGCGCAATGGCCAATCAAGCTGGTGGCTCCGAAAAGGCGGCCGCCGCGACGAGCGGCTCGCAGGCGTACAACGTTTATTGGTGGTCTTCGCGGACAATTCGAGAGGCTAACCTGCGGAGCCAGGTGTTGAAGGGTGGAATTACGCAGGATGCGGCGGACAATGCGTTGAAGCAGACCCCCGACGATTATCAGGTGCTTGTGGCGGGGCAGAACATGTCTGTGTTCCAACAGCGCGGCGAGGATGCGTTCAAGGCTGCGGCGTTCCTCGAGGCCAAGAAGACGAAGAAGAAGATTGCGCCGACGAAGGTCGAGTTCCAGAAGAACGCAGATGGGAAGGTCGTGGGCGTCGTTTTTAGTTTTCCGAAGAAAGATGCGAGCGGAGAACCGACGATTTCACCGGACGAAAAGGAAGTCGACTTTGACGTGCAGGTTGCGGATTCATGGCTGAGGACGAATTTCAACCCGAAGCAAATGCAGGATAGCCAGGGCGAGGATCTGTAGTTCGGATCGCACCGGGTCACGCACAATTGGAGTGGAATTGGCGGCGCCGGCTCTTCGGAGCTGGCGCCGTTTTTTTGTGCGCGCGCGAATTAGTGATGCGTGGGTGCTAGTGCGCGGAGGGTTTCGGTGTAGGGGGGCTTCGCGACGCCGCGTTCGGTGATGATGGCGGTAATGTAGCGATTCGGGGTGACGTCAAAGGCGGGGTGCGCCGCGTGAACATCTGGCGCGATGTGTACGCCGGCGATGTGCGTCACTTCGTGCGAGGAGCGCTCTTCGATGGGAATCGCGTCGCCAGTCGCTAGTGAGAGGTCGAGCGTGGAGATTGGCGCGGCTACGTAGAACGGGACACTATTTTCGCGCGCGAGGACGGAGATTCCATAGGTGCCGATTTTGTTGGCGGTGTCGCCGTTGGCGGCGATGCGATCCGCGCCGACCACGACTGCACCGACGTTTCCGGTGCGGAGAAAGTGGCCGACCATGTTATCGGTGATCAGCGTGAGCGGGATGCCGTCCTCGTGTAGCTCCCAGGCCGTGAGGCGCGCGCCTTGAAGGTACGGGCGCGTTTCGGGAACGAGCACTTCGAGCGAGCGGCCGGAATCAACGGCCATGCGAATCACGCCGAGCGCGGTACCGATGCCGGCAGTGGCGAGCGCGCCGGCGTTGCACTGCGTCATCACGCGGCCGTTGTGCGGCATCAGCTCGGCGCCGAATTTGCCGATGGCGCGGTCGGCGGCGCGGCGTTCTTCGTGGACGAGTAGGGCTTCGGCGATCAGCGCAGCTTTGATGTTGGCAATTTCCGCGGCTGGATCGCTCGCGTGCGCAGCGTCGTGGGCGAGTTTATCGAAGCGGCGGCGAAAGCGCGCGAT
>JBEKJW010000128.1:0-12845 GCA_050011035.1 Candidatus Acidiferrales bacterium | reverse complement strand
AATATTTTCGAAGGACGGCGTCTGGAACACACGGTCGTATGAGAAATGAAGCACCAGGTCCGCCGACGGGAAATACTTCGAAATCGAAAACCGCGGATCCACGGCTTGCCGGTTCACCAGCAACTGATAGTGATCCCAGCGCAGCCCCGCGCTGATCGTCACAGTTCCCAGATGGATCAGGTCTTCGACAAATGCCGATTGCTCCAGGTCAGGCCGGTTCGCGGCGAAGTTAAACGCTAGTGGCGTGCTCGGATCGAAGTCGCCCGGATTCGTGATCGCATACGCGAAATTTTCGTTCAGGAACATGTTGTCGCTCTCGAATCCGACTTTCCATTCGTGCCGCCCGCGCACCGCCGTCAACGTTCCCTTCGCGTATCCTTCGCGGAACCAATTGTGCTGAAACACCTCGATCGGCGTCGAATTGTCGTTCGAATTGAAGTCGTTCCAGTTGTCGCGCATCATTCCGCTGATATTCGCCACAGTGTTCGGATTGAACGTGTGCTGGTAGGAAATAGTTCCCATCGTCTCCTGGTTGCCCGCGGTCTGGCGCTGCCCCGCGTCCTGCTGGACCAATTCATTCGGAATGTCGTAACGCGAAACTTCATGCCGCACGCTCATGCTCAGCCGGTCGTTCGGCGTGAAGTCGCGCTGGTAACGCACCGAAAAATCTCCGAGCGTGCCCGTATTCGAATAGTTCTGCGGCACCACCGGATTCAAGTAGTGGTCCGTCATGCTGCCGCTCGCGCTCACGCCCAGTGTGTTATTGCCCCACGTGTACTGCCCCTGCGCGAACGCGCTGGCCGAATCGTAGCTTCCGCCGGAGAGCACCACCTGCCCGTGAAATCCCGGCGTGTTGTCGTGCAGGGTGTTCACTTCCACCACGCCGCCCATCTTTCTGCCGTACTCCGCCGGAATTCCCGCCGTGTAAATGCTCATCGAGTCCACGTCGTCCGCGTCAATCTCCGGCCCAAAGCTCGGTGAGCGATTGTCCGTCAGCGGAATACCGTCCACCACGAATTGTGTTTGATATTCCGAGCCGCGCGGGTGCAGCACCGCGTTTCCTTCATAAAGCCAACCGGGCTGCGTGTTCACCAAATCCTGCAGCGAACGTCCCGGTAGCGAGCTCACGCGGTGTTGAACTGTGTCAGATCCGATCTGGCTCACCGCGCCCGGCTGGTCCGGATCGACCAGCGTTTCCGGCGTCGAAACCGTCACCGACTGCTCCACCTGCGGCAACTTCAGCTGCAAACCAAAATCCGTCGCGATCGTCGACCGGATCTCCACCGTCGCCGTAGCGGCAGCGAATCCCGTCGGGTTCACGCTCAACTCATACACGCCAAACGGCAACCGCTGAACATCGAGAGTCCCCTGTTCGCTGGTCGGCAGCGAGTTTTTGTATTGGTTCGCCTCGCTGACGATGGCAACCGTGGTCTTCACACCGAGCCCGGACGGGTCGGTCACCTTCAGCCGCAACTCTCCCGTGTTGGTTTGCGCCCAAACAGGCAGCGCAGCCAGAAATAAAAGTGCGGCGATTCTTCGCATGAAATTCTGCATTTGTCGGCGTGGCCCTGTGATAGACGGTTTGGTGGTCCCTCATCTGGATATTCGGGGCCTCGCCGATCTGTTCAGTATATTCTCGCCCGGGTTTCCTCCTGCGCTCGGCCATCCCGTACCAATTTCGCAACACTCCTCAGAGATGGCGCACGCCGAAAACGCCTGACCCGTTTATAAAATGAGGTGCGGATGAGCCTGACCTCCACCAGTGTCGTCGAACGCCTCTTCCCATCCGCCGCGCCCGGGCGCTCCAGGGAATTTGAAGCCATTGAAAGCGAAGTGCTCACGCTGTTCGATGAATTCCGGAATCCAATCCTCCGCTACGCGATCTCATTCGGCATCCCAGTTCACGACGCCGAGGAAGTCGCGCAGGAAACTTTCCTCGCGCTCTTTCAGCATCTGCGCGCGGGAAAATCCCGCCGCAGTCTCCGCGGCTGGCTCTTCCGCGTCGCACACAATCAGGCGCTGAAGCATCGCCACGCGCACCAAGTCTCGCGCGACATTCACATCGGCGATCGCGCCATCGCCGAGCGGCAGCTCGATCCTTCGCCCGACCCCGAAACGCAGCTCAACTTTGCGCAACGCCAGCGCCGCCTCCGTGCTGCAGTGAACGCGCTCCCCGAAACCGATCAGTATTGCTTGCGCCTCCGCGCCGAAGGGCTTCGTTATCGCGAGATTGCGCGCGTCGTGGGAATCTCCCTGGGTTCCGTTTCCATTTCGTTGACGCAATCGCTGGCTCGGCTGGTTCGCGCCGACGGAGGTCACTCCCATGAGTAATGCGCATTTGAACGACGTTGAACTCGTCCTCTCCGTCGATGGCGAGCTGTCCCCGTCACACGCCGCACGCGTTCGCGCGCATCTTTCCACATGCGAAGCGTGTTGCATCCGGCGCGACGAATTTGCCTCGGCCCTGAGCGGCGCCACCGTGAAAGTGCACGTAGAGCTCGACGATGTTTTACCGTCAGCCGCTGTTTCTCGCGCTCATTTGCGCGCGAGCATCGCCGAACTTGCAACAGATTCGAGCTCTCGCCCGTGGTGGCAAGTTCAGCTTCCCGGAGTCTTGCAAGCAGCAGCCGCGCTCTGCGGTGTATTGCTACTCGGCGCTGCAACCTTGAAATGGATCGTTCCGTCGCCGGTTGTAACCGCCGAATCTGCCGTCGTCGTCCCCTACGATCCCGCCGCCGAGCCGAACATCTCTCTGACTCCCGGCGCCGTGCGCAACGTCTCGCTCGCCGAAGTTTGCGCGATGCCCCACGAAGAAGTCGAACTCGACGTTCCCGCTCAGCTCAGCTCCGCCGTCTTCAAGGAGTACGGCATTTCAGGCGCGCATCCTGCCGACTACGAAATCGATTACCTCATTGCCCCGGGTCTCGGCGGCACCGAAGACATCCACAATCTCTGGCCCGAGCCGTACACCTCCGCTGCGTGGAACGCTCACGTAAAAGATTCCCTCGAGGAATATCTCCACGAATCCGTCTGCGCAGGCAAGCTCGATCTCCGCACCGCCCAGTCCGACATCTCCCACGACTGGATCGCCGCCTACAAAAAATACTTCCACACCGACAAACCGCTCCCCGAGGCTTCTACGCGCACCACCGTCAGCCACTTTGAACCCGATCGGCGCGCTCGCCTGTCCGAGACGCTTGCAGCGCTTTAGCCGTTTCCCGCGTAGCTTGTCTAGCAACGTTAATTTTGTTGTGTGTTGACTGTACCCTTTGTATAAGTTAGCGTCTGATTGTCTCGTTGGGAATTCGCGCCTCTTCCATCTATTCGTTTCATCGCATTCAAGGACAATTCGTGCTGAAATTCGCCCTCCTCACGATGTGTCTGCTTGTTTCGCCTGCCTCACTTTTTGCGCAAAATCCGATCCCCGTAGTAAACAGCCCGCTCGTTCCCGCAAGCGCAACTCCAGGCGGGTCCGCTTTCACTCTCACTGTGAACGGCACCGGGTTCGTCTCAGGCGCCGTTGTCGAATGGAATGGCGCTCCGCTAACGACTGCCTTCGTCTCCAGCTCGCAACTTACTGCGCAGGTCCCCGCGCCGAAGGTTGCCTCTGCCTCAACGGCTTCGGTCACCGTGTTGAATCCCGGCAACGCTGTCGGCTCAAACGTCGTCTACTTGCCCGTCGCAACAACAAGTCCCGCGCGTCTGCAGAACGCACCAGACACTCCCATCATCTTTGCGCTCATCGGCGCGCAGAACACAAACCCCGTCGAGCCGCTTTCGGTGGCAACAGCTGATTTCAACGGTGACGGCATTCCCGATCTCGCCGTCGCATCGAGCGAAGGCGGCGTGGCCGGCTACAACGTCACCGTCTTCATCGGCTCGGGCGCTGGCACGTTCACTCAGGGGAAGGTCACTGAAGCGAACGGCGTAAACCCCACGACAATGATCTCCGCCGATTTCAATGGCGATGGGAAACCCGACCTGGCCGTTCTGGATCTAGTAGCCGATACAGTCACGATCCTGTTAGGCAGCGGCGACGGCGCATTCACCGCCGCACCCTCGTCGCCTGTCGCCGTCGGTTCGAATCCAGAAGCACTCGTAGCCGGCGATTTCAATCACGACGGGAAACTTGACGTCGCCGTCGCGAATTCGTCTGACCATACGATTTCGATCTTGATCGGAAATGGAGACGGCAGTTTCACGTCCGCGCCCGGCTCGCCGTTCAATAGCGGTCTTTCTGTCACCGCGCTGGCGCTCGGCGACTTCAATGGCGATGGAAAGCTCGACCTCGCCGCGGTCAACTACGGTAGTTCCAGCGAAACCGGTATCGAGATTTGGACCGGAAATGGAGACGGTACTTTCAATCCCACAACTCCTAATCCAGGCCCGGTCGCATTCACGCTGGCCGCCGCGGATTTCAATGGAGACGGCAAGCTCGATCTCGCCGTCCCGAACTATAGCACCGGCACCGTCACGGTGCTCCTTGGCAACGGCGACGGCACCTTTACCACCGTCCCGGCATGCTGCGGCCCTTCGAATCCGTACTACAGCATCCTTTCCGTCAACGCCGCAGACTTCAACGGCGACGGCAAGATCGATCTCGCCCTCAGCTATTACGTTCAGTTTCCGCTATCGGGGATCGCCGGATACCAGACTGTTTGGACCGGCAATGGCGACGGCACTTTTGCGCCGACCAACTCTTCAGTTGCGCTTGCTCCCGAAGTATCGGAATCGAGCGCGATGGCGGACTTCAATGGTGACGGCCGACTCGATATAGCGGCGGTGAGTTCACCGTACAGCGAGCTGCAGGTGTACTTGCAAGCAGGACCTAACGCTCCGTCGCCGGATTTCACCGTCGCACCTCAGCCGCTCGCCGCTACGGTTACCGCAGGTCAACAAGCGACGGCGAACATCGATGTTGCATCCGTGAACGGTTTCATCGGAACGGTCTCGGTCTCCTGTTCGGGGGCTCCCGCGCAATCGACCTGCGCGATTTCGTCCACGTCCCCTGTGCAAATCTTTGACGGAGTGGAAGCGGTCCTCACCCTTCAGGTGAATACCACGGCACCCACCACGGCATCGCTCGCGCTGCCGTCATCGCAACCTCGGTGGCCGCTCGCTGCTGGCGCTGTATTGCTGGTTCTGCTGGCCGGCGTACTCGTATCGCGCAAACGCGAAAGAACCAGGCACGCCCGGGCGCTGACGTTCGCGCCGCTGGCTGTCCTGGTCGCGAGCTTGCTTGTTTTCGCTTCGTGTGGCGGAAGCGGCAACGGTGGAGGCGGAGGCGGCACGGGAAAGTCCGGTACGCCGGCAGGCACTTACGCGATCACTGTAACGGGAACCTCCGGCTCCGTTTCGCATACCGCCACGTTCACCGTCACCGTTGCGAACTGAGGGTTCCGCGACGGCATTCACGCGAGCGGTCTTCGCTGAATCTGGCACTACAATGGCGTTCGCTTACACCGGATTTCCTCGCGCTCATTGAATTCCCGTCCATTCTGTAGCCGCGATCCGCGTGCCACGCAGTACACTCCGGGGAGCACGTCTGCCCACGGAGACCTCATGACCTTCACGCGCCGCTTCTCGTTTCTCTCCGCCTGTCTTTTTCTCGCGGCGTGCAATCACCCGCATGCAATCACACAAGATGAATTAGTCCGCCGCTCGCAGGCGATGATGGACGCCGTCCCCGCAGGAAACCAAGCTCCCTGGAAACAGTACATCGCCGACGACGTCATCTACTTTGACGAGAAAGGCCGCGCCATGGACAAAGCTGCTCTGCTCGCCGATCTCTCGCCCATGCCGGCCGGTTATTCCGGCTCGATAGAAATTGTGAACGCGAAGAGCCATATCGAGCCCACCTACGCCGTCATCAGCTTCGACGAAAACGAAAAGGAAACCATCTTCGGCCAGAACCTCAGCGCGCGTTATCACGAAACAGACACATGGGTCCCGCGCAACGGCCAGTGGCAAATCGTCGCAGGCCAGGTCCTGCGCTATTACGAAGACCCCGCGCCGGGCGTCGCCGACGCGTCGCGCTTCCCGCAATACGTCGGCACCTACGAACTCGCGCCCGGTACCGCTCTGAAGATCACCGCTGAAAATGGCCAACTCTTCCGCCAACGCGGCACACGCCCCAAAGAGCAGCTCATCCCCGAAGACGCCGACATCTTCTTTCGCAAAGGCGTCGAAGGCCGCACTCTGTTTCACCAGGACGCCCACGGCAAAGTCGACGCCTTAATCGACCGCCGCGACAACGAAGACGTAGTCTGGAAAAAAATCAAATAGCCCCGCCCTTCCGTAAGATTCGAAACCACGCACCCCACCGCGCATTCCCGCCTTCCCTCCCTTGAAACATTCCCCATCCCTTGCGAAACTGAACGTTCCGGTTTCCATGATCATCCTCGGCCTCAACGCGTACCACGCCAACGCCTCCGCCGCCATCGTAGCCGACGGCCGCCTGCTCGCCGCCGTCGAAGAAGAGCGCCTGAACCGCGTAAAGTACGCCGCAGGCCTGCCCAAGCTCGCCATTCAGTACTGTCTCGACCAGGCAGGCATCCCGCTTTCGAAGGTCGACCACATCGCCATCCCGCGCAATCCGTGGGCGCGCCTGGCGACCAAGCTGCGCTTCGCCGCGCGCATGCCGCGTTTTGCTCTAGATCGCGCGCGTGTGATGCAGCGCTTCGCCGGCATTCACGAAGACCTCGCCTCCGCTTTCGGCCTCGCTCCCGAAGCGATCACCGCGAAATTCCATCGCATCGAGCACCACACCGCGCACCTCGCCAGCGCGTTTTTCGTTTCACCGTTCGATCAAGCCGCCGTCCTCTCCGCCGACGGCCTCGGCGATTTCGCCAGCTCCATGTGGGCCCTCGGCCAGGGCTCGCACATGGACGCGCTCGGCGAAGTCACTTTCCCGCACTCGCTCGGCATGTTTTACACCGCGCTCACCCAGTACATCGGCTTCTGGAAATTTGGCGACGAGTACAAAGTGATGGGCATGGCCGCCTACGGCCAGCCCGAATTCATTAACGAATTCCGCCGTATCGTTCGCGCCGACGCGCCACTCTCTTTCAAGCTCGGCCTCGAATATTTCATCCATCAAGACCAGGGTGCGGACATGACCTGGCGCGACGCGAACAAAACGCCCGTCATCGGCCGCTTGTTCTCGCCCTATCTCGAACAGCGTCTCGGCCCCGCGCGGCCCGCCGACGCGCCGCTCGAGCAGCGCCACTACAACATGGCCGCGAGCATGCAGGCCGCGATCGAAGAAGTCCTCGCCGCGCACTGGCGCGCGCTCGCCGAAAAAACCAAACAGAAAAATCTCTGCCTCGCGGGCGGCGTCGCTTTCAATTGCGTCGCGAACGGCACCATCTTCGACAAAACGCCTTTCGAAAAAGTCTACGTTCAGCCCGCCGCGGGTGACGCAGGCCTCGCCGTCGGCGCCGCTTTCGCCGTCCACAATCAAGTCCTCGGCCAGCCACGCGGCTTCGTAATGGAAAACGCCGCCTGGGGTCCCGGCTTCAGCGCCTCCGAAATTCGCGACGCCGTCGATCGCCGCTTCGGCTCCAGCGAAGACGTGACCATCGAAGAACTCGAAGAGCAGCCGCTCGTTGAAGCCACCGCCCGCCACATCGCCGACGGAAAAATTCTCGGCTGGTATCAAGGACGCGCCGAATGGGGTCCGCGCGCGCTAGGCCAGCGCAGCATCGTTGCCGATCCGCGCCGCCCTGAAATGAAAGACATCCTGAATCGCCGCATCAAGCACCGTGAAACTTTCCGTCCGTTTGCGCCGTCGATTCTCGAAGAAGCCGTCCCCGAATATTTCGAGAAATCGCATCCGTCGCCCTTCATGACATTCGCGTATCCGGTGAAACAGTCGAAACGCAACGTGATTCCCGCGCCCACGCACGTTGACGGCACGGCGCGCCTACAGACCGTGAGCCGCACCGCCAATCCGCTCTACTGGAAATTGATCCGCGCGTTCGGCGATCTCACCGGCGTGCCGGTCGTCCTGAACACTTCGTTTAACGACAACGAGCCGATCGTCTGTCGCCCCGACGAAGCGCTCGACTGTTTCGAACGCACGCGCATGGACGTTCTCGTCATCGGCAATTACATTCTCGAACGCAAGTCCGCCGTCGCCGCCCACTCCGAACGCTCTCCGAGCGGCGCCGCGCAATCCGCCAAGCGCGCAACGTAGTCCCTGCCCACAAAACGCATGCACATCCTGCTGCTGAACGAGTATTACCCGCCTGACACTTCAGCCACCGCCAAGATGGCCGTGCAAGTAGCCGAAACGCTTGCCACCAAACACCAAGTCACCGTCGTCGCGGGCCGCCCCTCGTACGATCCCGACGAATACTATCCCTACGCGATTCTTCAGGTTCGCACTCGCAACGGCGTCACCGTCGAATGCGTCGGCTCAACCGCCTATCCGCGCCATCAGATGAAGCGCCGCGTCTCGAATTATCTTTCGTATCTCGCGCTCGCCGTCCCGCGCGCACTCGCCATCCATCCTGACGTGATCCTCGCGATGACCGACCCTCCCATCGCGGGCCTCGCCGGCGCCCTCGTCGCCACGCTCGCCGGAAAACCGTTCGTCTACAACATTCGCGATATGTATCCGGACATGGCCGTTGGCGGCGACATCGTCCAGCGCGGCAAATTTGTGCAAACGTGGGAATCGATGCACCGCTGGGCGCTCCGCAAAGCCGCGCGCGTCATCGTTCTCGGTGACGACATGCGCGATCGCATCATGGGCAAAGGAATCGCGCCCGATCGCGTCGTCATTGTTCGCGACGGCGCCACCTTCCCCGCGTCGCTTCCCTCTACCTCCGATTCCATCGTTCAGGAAATCCGCTGTGGTTTCCCCTTCGTCGCGCTGCACGCCGGAAATCTCGGCTTCTACGGCGCCTGGGATACTCTCCTCAAAGCCGCCGAAATCCTGCGCAACGAAAACTCCGGCCTCGTGTTCATAGGCGACGGGGCGAACCGGGAGCGTCTTGCATCAGCCGCGACCCAGGCGGGCGCTTCAAATGTAAAATTTCTACCCTTTCGCCCCTTCGAGCAGGTCCAGCACGTTATGATGGCTGGCGACGTCCACGTCGTCACCATACGGCGCGGTCTGGAAGGGGTCGTGGTCCCGAGCAAGCTTTACGGGATCCTGGCGGCGGGGCGTCCGGTGCTGGTTGTCGCGAATGCCAAGTCGGACGCCGCGCGCATCGTCGTCGATTCCGGCTGCGGTTTGACGGCCGATCCCGACGATCCGCAGGGCGTGGCGAATGCGATTCGCGAGCTTCGCAGCGATCCGCAGCGCCTTAGCGAGATGGGCACGCGCGCCCGGGCCGCTGCTGGAAAGTATGCTAGAGTGAACGAGTTGCAACGCTTCTCAGCTATCCTGGAAGAAGCCGTGGAGGCCTCGAAGTAAGTCCGGCGGGCCGCAGTTTCGAACGAACACCCAAGACCGCGTTCGGGTTTGAAGCATCCAACAGTCGCTTCGCGTACAGCTGTCTAAAGTTTGGATTTTCGGTTCCGGTTAAACAGCAAGTCTTGAACGGAGCGGATGTGCCGCTGTCTATTCCAAGAGACCTGATTACTTTCAGCGTGGCGCTACTCGCGTCGCTCGGTCTCACGGTCCCCATCCGGCATCTGGCCCTCCGATTCGGCATGGTTGATAAGCCCGGGCCTCGCAAGGTCCACATCGACCCAATTCCGTTGCTGGGCGGCATCGCGATCTACCTCGGTTTCGTCCTCGCCGTGCTCCTGACCTTGCATGACGTGCCTCTCTCGCAGATTCTCGGCATCCTCGCAGGCGCCACGCTCCTCGCCGCCGTCGGCTTCCTCGATGACGGTGGGCTGCTCCACCACCAAGTGAAACTCTTCATCGGCATGCCCGCCGCAGCGCTGTTCTTGATAGCCACCGGAATCCGCGCCCAATTCTTCTCGCACTTTTTTCCGGGTACTTGGAGCGGGATTCTCGACATCGGCCTCACCATCGTCTGGGTCGTCGGCATCACCGCCGCGTTCAGCATTCTTGACCACATGGACGGCCTATGCGCGGGCATCGCCGCCGTGGCTGCCGCGTTCTTCACCATCTCCGCGGGTATGAACGGCCAAACGCTCGTTCGGACCCTCGGCGCTGCAACTTTCGGCGCGGCTCTCGGTTTCCTGCGCTGGAATTTCAATCCCGCCAAGATCTTCATGGGCGATGGCGGCGCCATGTTCCTCGGGTTTCTGATGGCCACGCTGGGCCTGAAAGTCCGCCCCGATTCGGTGGACTTTCCCGTCACTTGGCTCGTGCCCGTCCTAATTCTCGGCGTGCCTATTTTCGATACCACGCTCGTTTCGATCTCGCGCTCGCGCCGCGGCCTGCTTCCTTTTACTTCGCCCGGCAAGGATCACACCGCGCACCGTCTCTCGAATCTCGGCCTCGGCCATCGCGGCGCGGTTTTGGTCATGTACGCGGTAGCTGCGGTGTTCGGTTCGCTCGCACTTCTGATTCAGCGCATCTCTCCCGCGGCCACGTACGCCGTCGTTGGCGTCGTGGTCTTGCTCGCGTTCGTCGCGATCCTCTACCTCGAAAACCTGCCTTACGAACGTCAGGTGAAAGTGGCGAAGCCTGCTGTATAACTTCATTCCTGCTTCGGGCTACGCCGGTTTGCCTATTTCTTCGCCTGCACGATCCCAATTTTTTACGGCGAACCGCCCTTACGCTTTGGCGTGTCGAATGCCTGCGATATACTTCTGGACCGTGCTTCGCGCGGAAACGCACCGTGTTTCGATTCGGCGCGGCGGGCGAGTGCAGTACTCGGCGTTTTTGCAATCCTAGGAAAATTTCATAGATTCTCAGCCTGGGTCTTGCGCCGGTTCATAGGACGACTGCGAAACTCAGGATGGATTTGGAAGCTTTGAACTCCACATCGGCCCAGAATTCAAAATCCCCCGCAAATGGTTCGAACGTTGCGGTTGTCGGCGGCTCAGCCGCGGGCCTTCTTACGGCTTCGGTGCTCGCGCGCCGCGGCGTTCCCGTCCGCGTTTTTGAGCGCATCGAAAACCTCGAGCCGCCCGAGCGCACGCTGATCGTCACGCATCGGATGCGCTCGCTTCTCGGTCCCGCGGCCGAGCACAGCGTTCTGAACGAAATCCGTCGCTTCGAGCTTTTTACCGACGGTCGTTTCGCGACTTTCCCGCTGAAAGATCCGGACCTGATCATCGAGCGGCGCGCGCTAATTCAAGGCCTCGCCGACGAAGCTCGCAAAGCTGGCGCCAGCATCGAACTCGGTCGCCGATTCCACTCGCTCCATCCGAACGGCCGCGGTCTGGTTCTCGAAGTCGAGCGCTGTAGCGACGGCTCACGCGAGGAAGTCCGCGCCGGTACGGTTGTCGGAGGTGATGGGGTCGCCAGCCGCGTCGCCAAGGCTGCGGGATGGCAGCCCCTCGAAACCGTTCCCCTCATGCAAGCCATCGTGCCGCTACCGAAGGACATGCCGCGCGACACCGCTCGCGTCTGGTTCGTCCCGCAGGACACGCCGTACTTCTACTGGCTCATTCCGGAAAATGACAAAGTCGGCGCGCTCGGAATCATCGGTGAAAACGGTCCGGAAATGCGCAAAGCGTTCGACAATTTCCTCGTGAAGAAAAATTTCGAGCCGCTCGAGTTCCAGGGCGCGCGCATTCCCGTGTACAAGGGCTGGATTCCCGTGCATCGCCGCGTCGGCAACGGCTCGGTGTATTTGGTCGGCGACGCCGCCGCTCAAGTGAAAGTCACGACCATCGGCGGCACTGTCACCGGTTTCCGCGGCGCGCTCGGTGTAGCCGAAGCAATCCTCAACGGTGGCGTCAGCCGCGAGCTTCGCACTTTGCGCCGCGAGCTCGACCTGCATCTGCTGCTTCGCCGCTCGATGCACGATTTCCAGCAGGCTGACTACAGCCGCCTCGTCGATCTGCTCAACAATCCCGCGCGCCAGTCCCTTAGCCTCTACTCGCGCGACGAAGCCTGGAAAATTCTCTGGCGTGTGTGCCTTCAGCAGCCGCGCCTGATCTGGCTCGGCCTTCGCGGCTTGCTCGCGCGCAATAGCACCTTCAATCGCGCGTCTTAAGCCTGTCCGTACGCGTCGCGCTTACCCAAACTCTGGTACAACTGTAACGCTCGAGCATGTACATCCTCGGCCTATCGGCGATGGGTCATCACTCGGCAGCCGCGCTGCTCGGCGATTCCGGCATCGTCGCCGCCATTGAGGAAAGCAAGCTCACCCGCAATCGCACCGCCTCCGGCATTCCTCGCGAAGCAATCCGTTTCTGCCTCGAACGCGCCGGAATTTCCTGGGATCAAATCGCGCACGTAGCGATCGCTTCCAACCCTCACAGCGCCTGGAAGCGCCAAACGCTCTTCCGCGCCCGCCGCGCCGCCGTAGCACCTGTTCAGAGCAGCTACTTCCTGAACAAAGCTCTCGGCGAACTCGGCCGCGAGCTCAACAACCAGCGCCTCGTGAAACAAATGTCCGGCACGGGTGCCGCGCACGTCGAATCCTTCGACCATCATCTCTGCCACGCCGCCAGCGCCTTTTACGCCTCGCCGTTCGAACAAGCTTTGATCGTCACGCTCGATGAAGTCGGCGACGGCCGCTCCGGCTTTGTCGGCCTCGGCGACGTCGCCGAAATTCGCGAGCTCGTTTCGCTAGCATTCCCCAACTCGCTGGCCTACGTCTACTCGCAGGTCACCCAGCTGCTGGGCTTTCACGCGCACTCTGACGAGCACAAAACGCAATGGCTCAGCCTCGAAGGCCAGCCCACACACAAAGATGTCTACCTCGAGATTCTCCGCCGCGAGCCAAACGGCCCTCCGTACC